>CALGZB010000225.1 GCA_937934655.1 uncultured Acidimicrobiales bacterium
GAGGCGGTCGGCAGGCCCTTTAAGGGCGGCCCCGGCGATGATGGGGGAGATGGCGACGACATCGGCTCGCCGGGCTTCGATCGCCGAGCGAATGCCCGGTACCGAGAGGACCGGGTCGATGCTCACCAGCGGATTTGATGGAGCGATTACTACCCGGTCGGCGTTGGCGATCGCCGACAGCACATCAGGGCCCGGCGTTGCGTTCTCGGCACCGACGAATCGAACGGACTGCACCGGTACGGAGTGTTGACGCTGAACGAAATATTCTTGGAAGCTGATCTCGGTCCCGCCGGGGTCTTCGCCGTCGGGGGCCAGGGTTACCCGGGTTTCGACGCGGTCGTTGGTCATCGGGAGCATCGTGAGCTCGAGTCCCCATGTGCGGGTGATCTCTGCGGTCACCTCAGTGAGGGTTGCGCCCTCGTTTATTCGTTGTGTGCGGTAGAGGTGGGTGCCGATGTCGAGATCGCCGAGCCCGAACCAGCTCTTACCCCCGTACTTCTCGAGGCTGCTCATGGCCTGCCAGGTTTCGCCGGCAAGCCCCCAACCGGTTTCCGGGTTGACCTGGCCGGCGAGGGTATAGGTGATGGTGTCGAGATCGGGGCTGATGTTCAGCCCGTGGAGCACAAGGTCGTCGCCGGTGTTGACGATCGCTATGAGGTCGGACGGGTCGACGACGTGGCGGAGGCCACGAAGCATTCGCGCTGCGCCAACACCACCCGAGATGACAACGATTTTTCCGGAAGTAGCTGCAGAGGACACTGCCGGGAGGCTAGCCCCGGTTACTTCAGGGCCCGAAGTCGACCTTCGAGGAGATCGAGGTCTGCTTCGACCATGATCCGGACCAACTCGGGGAAGGTGGTCTTTGGCACCCAGCCGAGAAGCTCTTTGGCCTTTGCCGCATCGCCGACGAGAAGGTCGACCTCGGCGGGGCGGAAGAAGGCTTCGTCGATAACGACGTAGTCCTCATAGTTGAGGTTGACCGCTTCAAAGGCCAGCTTCGCGAACTCGCGAACCTCGTGGGTTTCGCCGGTGCAGATGACGAAATCGTCGGGCTCGTCGAGTTGGAGCATCTTCCACATCGCTTCGACATAGTCGCCAGCAAAGCCCCAGTCACGTCGAGCGTCGAGATTGCCGAGCCGAAGTTCGCTGGCCATCCCAAGGCTGATCTGCGCTGCGGTGTGGGTGATCTTGCGAGTGACGAACTCCATGCCTCGGCGAGGACTTTCGTGGTTAAACAACATGCCCGACGAAGCGTGCATGTCGTAGCTCTCGCGGTAGTTGAGCGTGATCCAGTGGCCGTAGACCTTGGCGACACCGTAGGGGCTGCGAGGGTGGAACGGTGTGGTTTCGGTTTGTGGGACCTCGTGGACCTTTCCGAACATTTCGCTGCTGCTGGCCTGGTAGAAGCGGGCGTCGGGGCAAACAAGGCGAATGGCGTCGAGAAGGCGGGTGACGCCGAGTGCGGTGGTCTCGCCGGTGAGTACCGGCTGGCCGAATGAAGTCTGCACGAACGACTGCGCGGCGAGGTTGTACACCTCGTCCGGCTGATATTCGCGAAGCACGTTGATCATCGAGACTTCGTCGAGCAGATCGCCAGGCGCGAACTGCACACGATCTTGAATGTGAGCAATGCGCTCGAAGTTCACGGTGCTGCTGCGCCGCACCATTCCGACCACCGTGTACCCCTTGTCGAGAAGAAGTTCGGCAAGGTAGCTGCCGTCTTGGCCGGTGATACCGGTGATGAGGGCTGTCTTTGACATTAGGAGATCTCCGAACGATGCCAACGAAGAAGGTCGGCGAGAGTGGTTGCTAGCGAAATTTCTGGGGACCAGCCGGTGGCTGCGTTGAGCTTCTCGGCGGATCCGCGAAGGATGGGTAGGTCGACGGGACGAATCAAGGATTGGTCGACGTCGAGGTTCATTGGATGGTTGGCAAGGCCGAGGAGCAGGTCGGCGATTTCCTGGATGGAGTGATCGACGCCGGAGCAGATGTTGTAGACCTCGCCCGCCACGCCATCGGTGGCGAGCATCCGGTAGGCCCGGGCCACATCGCGGACGTCGGTAAAGTCTCGTCGGGGAGTGAGATCGCCAACGGCAACCGACGTGGCGCCGGTTCGTTCGTTTTGTGCGACGCGCTTTGCGAGCGCCGAGGCGACGAAACGGGCGCTTTGGCCTGGGCCGAGGTGATTAAAGGCCCGAACTCGGATGACTTCTTGGCTATAGCCGAGGAAGGCTTGGAGGCACGCCATGTCGGCTGCAGCCTTGCTTGCCGCGTATGGGCTAATGGGGCGAAGCTCGGATTGTTCGGTGAGCGGTAGCTGGTCGGCGGTGACGATGCCGTAGATATCGGCGCTTGTTACGGCGATGACCCGTTTCACGCCGCAGCGACGAGCTGCCTCGAGCACGTTCAGTGTGCCGTAGAGGTTGATGTTGAAGGTCTCAACGGGCGTGTCCCACGAACCCCCAACGTCGGCTTGTCCGGCGAGGTGGTAGACGACATCGGGTTTGGCGGCGGTCATGTGATCGAGCACCGAAAGTGCGTCGGTGATATCGACGCCGTCAGTAAGGCGGTCGGCGCTTGTGACCTCGTCGCCGGCTGCAGTGAGGTGCGTCTGCAGATGCTGTCCGACAAAGCCAGCTCCGCCGGTTACATAGGCTCTCAAGCCGAGCTCGTATTCAAGGGGGGAAACCACATCATTAAGGCAATCACTGAGGCCATCACTAAACCAATAAGGTACAGCCAATGCGATTTTGCGCTGAATCGGGCCGTTTTGCTTGTTGTCCCGACGTGATCAATCCACTCCAGCCCCACTAGCCTCAAGATTTCGTGGCAACGGAACCTCTACCTCCCGATCGCCGCTCGAAACCTCGACCTCGGCCATCGGTCCTCGCCGTAGTCGTGGCTCACGAGCCGGGCGAATGGTTCGACGACTGTGTGGCGAGCCTCGCCGCACAGACGTATGAGCGTCTGGGCGTTCTTTTTGTGCTCACTGGCGATGCCGCGACGTTCCCAGCACTCGAGTTGACCATCGACGACCATCTCGATGTGGCCCAGATCGTGCATGCCCCAGAAACGAAGGGGTACGGCGATGCGGTAGCGAAGGGGCTCGAGGAATTTGCGGCAAGCGCAAAGCTCTTGCTGTTATGCCACGACGATGTTGCCTTGGCGCCAGGGGCCGTATCGATCCTGGTTAGCGAGGCTCTCGACTCAAACGCCGGCGTCGTTGGGCCAAAGCTGGTCGACTGGATGGAGCCACGTGTCATTCAGAGCGTGGGCTTCGCTACCGACAAATTTGGTACGCCGATTCCGCTCGCAGAGCGGGGCGACCTTGATCAAGAGCAATATGACGCCGTCGACGACGTCTTCTCGGTGGCAAGCGCCTGCTTGCTGATTCGCGCCGATCTCTACGCACTTGTCGGCGGCTACGACCGCGGGATGTCGTTCTACGGCGACGATCTCGACCTGTGCTGGCGTGTGCAAGCCGCCGGCGCTCGTGTGCTCGTCGCACCCGATGCGGTCGTTCGCCACCGCGACGGCCTCGTTGCCCGGTCCGATATCGACGATGACGAACGCCTCAAGAGCCGACACCGTCTTCGCACGGTGCTCTCGGGGTATGGCGGATTCCGGACGGCTCGGGTCCTGCCCCAACACATCCTTTTGACGCTGGTCCAAGTGATGGCGGCTCTGGTTACCGGCCGAATTGGCCGTCTTCGGAACCTGCTTGGCGCATGGACTTGGAACCTCTCACGCCTCGGGCCGATTCTGCGGCGTCGGCGAGACCTCGCATCGTTTCGCCAGCTTCCCGATGGCGACTTTCGTGAGCTCCAGCGCGGCGGCAGCTATTGGCTCTCAAAGGCAGTCGCCGCTCGTATCGGGAACGAACAACGCGAGAGCGCTGTGGCGCTCGGCGATACTCTCCGCGGTTCAAGCATCAGGGTCCCAGCGTTACTCAGCGGCGTGCTCGGTATTGTGTTCCTCTTTGGAAGCCGCACATTGGTTCTCGCCGATATCCCAGCGGTCGGACAGTTTGCTCGGTTCGACTCCTCGCCCGGCGATCTGATCGGCGAGTGGTGGAGCGGCTGGTGGTCGACCGGTCTTGGAACCGAGGACCCGGCACCGTTTGGCTACGCATTGCTCGGTTTCATTGGCTACGTCTTCTTGGGCGCTATGGGCGTGCTCCGAAAACTCATCCTGTTGTCGCTGATCCCGGTCGGTGTTTTCGGAGCCTTCCAAGTGTTTGGCTCGAGTGGGTCGCTGCGGGCCCGGTTGGCCACAGCTGCGGTGTATCTGATGATTCCGGTGGGCTTTAACAGCTTGGCTGGTGGCTCGTGGTTCGGTCTGCTCAGCTACGCCGCTGTTCCCTGGATCATGTTGCAGCTTGGCCGCGGTCACGGGGTGGCACCTTTCCGCGAAGCAGATACCGGTGGCAAAACGGTTCTGCCTCAGGTGGTGCGCCTGGCGCTCTTACTTGCCGTGGTCGGAGCGTTTGTTCCACCGATTTGGGTTGTTGTGGCCATCATGGTCGCCGGTCTTGTCGTTGGAGCACTGGTTGCCGGATCGCTGAACGGCACGACCCGGATGGTTTCGATCGTCGCTCCAGCTGCCGGACTCGCTCTGGCCCTCCACCTTCCATGGTTCCTTGGCGTCAGTTTTCCGCGTGCCCAGTGGGCGCCGTTTGTCGCGTCGGGATCATCGGAAGTCGGCGACCTGGCATTGCGGCAACTCCTGCTTTTCGACACCGGCCGGTTCGAGCTCACCACCCTGTTGCTGGGCATAGCGGTCTCTGCATCGTTTGTGCTCATCGTCGGGCGAGCCTGGCGTCTGGTGTGGGGTATTCGTGTCTGGGCGATGAGTCTCGGCGCATGGGGAGCGCTCTGGATCGCCGAGTTTGGTTTGTTGCCGGTCCCGATCCCTGCGCCCGAGGTACTTCTGCCGATTGCGGCGATCGGCATGGCGATGGCGGTTGGGCTTGGTGTTATTGCGTTCGAAGCCGATCTTCACGTCCACAACTTTGGCTGGCGCCAGATTCTTACCGTGGTCTCGGCAGTCGGAGTTCTCGTTGGCGCCGTGCCGATGATCAATGCTGCGGCCGACGGCCGGTGGAACATGCCCCGAGATGATCTCGATTCCCGGCTTTCGTTCCTTGAGAACGAAGTTACCGAAGCCGAGTTCGATTCGGGGATCAACCAACCGCCCGACGGCGCATACCGAGTGCTCTGGATAGGCGACCCGAAGGTGCTCCCAGGAGCCGGTGCTCACCTAACCGACGATGTCGCGTTCTTTACTACCGATAACGGTGGGGCCGATATCACCGACCAATGGGTCGGACGGGTTGACTCGCCAACTGGGCTTATTCGAAACGCCATTGATTCGGCAGTGGCCGGCGATTCAAGCCGGCTGGGTTCGGTACTTGCACCGATGGGTATTCGCTACATCATTATCGTCGAGCGGACCGCTCCGGCGCCGTTCGATACCGACCCGATTATCGCACCTGAGACCCTGACGTCAGCGTTGTCCGGCCAGCTCGATATCCGGGGCATTTCAACGGTGAACCGTGCGATGCAGGTCTACGTAAACGATGCATTCTTCCCCGTACGCTCTGCTGGTCTTGTGGTCGATCCTTCTCGACCCCGACCGGAGGCGGCCGCGCTGTTGAACCGTGATGGCGCTACGACCTACAAAGGCCGGGTCGAGTCTGAAGAGGTCGTCTACGTTGCCAACGCCCCAAGCTCGGGCTGGGAACTCGAAGTCGGCGGCGTTCCTTCTCCCCAGCTGACCGCCTTCGGCTGGGCCAATAGTTTCCAGCCTGAATCAGGCGGCGATGCGGTCTTGAAGTTCAACGGCTCGCCGGCATGGCTGCTGGCCCGTCTCGGCCAAGTGGCCGGTTGGCTTGCGATGATCGCCGTGTCGCTCGTTCTGCGATCTCGGAACGAACGGCGTCGAGCGCTCGTGGCTGACTCAAATCAGATGCAAGCTTCGGCCGATGTCGCAGCCGAATGGACCGACGAACGGATGGGAATGGCCGAATGACCGGATTCCGTTGGCCTGCGCTTCTCCTTATCCCCGCCCTCATCGTGGCGGCGTTGATCCTCGATACGCAACGCCCAGATCCAAAGGTCGCCGATGTGGTGTCGGCCCGTACCGCCAGCGCAGTGCGCCCGGACTCGGCCTCATCGTCTACCTGGTTCTGCGTTGCTGGTGTACTCGACGAGAACTCCATTGGCGGCGGCGAACCAGACGTACCGGTTTCCGATGAGGAGACCGACGAAGGCCAGGCGGTCGAGGAGGTCCTTGAGGGCATCGACGACGAACCGGTTCCGGTGGTCACCAGCCACATCGTGACCGTCGTCAACGCCAGCACCGCCGATCGCACGCTTCGGGTCGTCGAGTACACCGCCGATACGCCTGTCCGGGTCGAACCGGAGCCAACCGAACTGCTCATCGGTCCGGGCGAGACGCTGCTGCTCTCGAGCGAAGTCGTTGGGTCAGTGATGATCGAAGCGGATGGTGGCGGGGTGTTCGTTGAACACGAGACCGGCACCGAACTCGGAAGCGATTCATCGCCGTGCGCTTCGACAAGTTCCTCGCAATGGGAATTCCCCGGTGGCGAGACCATCCAGGGTTCGTCGCAGACCATGGTGCTCTTCAACCCGTTCCCTGAGGACGCGGTCGCCCAGCTGGCGTTTAGCTCCGATACGGGCCGCCGAATCCCCGCACTCTTTGAGGCCGCAGTTATTCCAGGCCGTTCGTTCCGGGTCTTCGATGTCAGTTCTGAAGTCACGCAGGCAACCCACAGCGCCGCAACCATCGAGGTGCGCTCGGGGCGTGTCGTGGCGCAACGAATCATTATCCGGTCGCCGCGTCGACGTGGTTCTGGCCTCACCTCTACAACCGGAACGCCAAGCGCCTCGCTCGTTTCGTACCTGCCTATTGCGCAAGCGACACCCAGCCGGGTGACATCGGTGCTGCTGTACAACCCGGGCGAAGAGCGGGCCGAGGTCGATATCGAGCTTCGTATCGATGACATCGTCATCCCCGCTTTCGAAGTGCCGCTTCCCGGTTTGGCCCGTCAGCGCATCGATCTGACGACCGAACCTCGAATGCAGGAGCTCCTCGAAGGGGAGCGCGAGTATGCGATCATCGTCCGGTCGGCCAATGGTGTACCGGTTACTTCCGAGGTCGAATACACCTCGATCGCCGTCGGCGATGAAGCAACGGTCGAAGGTATGGCCGCAGCAATCGGTTCTCCGGTTGCAGCAACCCGCTGGTTGGTGGGAGCGCCTCTCGCGGTTGAAGATGACGTAGTGTCGTCGCTGGTTCTTCTCAACCCATCGTTCGAAACGATTTCTCAAGTCTCGGTGACCATCCTCGATTCCGAGGGCAACCGGACATCGGCTCCGACGATCGAGCTGAGTGCCGGTGGTCGGCGCAGGGTGAGTTTCGCCGACCTCGGCATCGTTGGCGCAGCGACCGTGATCATCGAGTCGACCAGCCCGGTTGTTGCCGGACGTGAGCTCGTGAGTCTGTCGTCGATCTCGATGGCTCTGGGTATGCCGGATGCCTCGACTCTGGCCGTGGAATCCAACGGGATCGGCTTCGACGCCAACTAGTCGTCGGTACTAGCCCAACGAGCGCGGGCCCTAGCCCCGAAGCTCGGCGACGGCGGCCCACAAGTCAGCGGCCTTTGGCGGGCCGAGGAACGCAGCTTTGACGACGCCTTCACGATCGACAACACACGTGGTGGGTACCGAGTCGATGGCGTAACGGTCGTGCAGTTCTCTCTTGCTCTGCCGTTCGACGGTTTGTACGGCAACGACCTTGCTCTCAAGGGCCGAAGCCACACTGACCGCCTTTGCGCAGGACTTGCAGGTGGCATCGGTGAACACCGCAACAAGCCATTCGGCCTCGGGGAGGTCGAAATCGTCTCGGTCGAGTTGGTCCGGAACCTGATCGCCGGTGCGAACCGGGGGAGCGGGTTTGCGGCGTTGGGCAAGCCAAGCGACGAGCAGCGCCACCGCAATGACGACGGCAGCAATGATGACCCGTTGCATGAGCGAAGCGTTAGGAAACGGCGGGAGACGTTACGAAGCGTCAGGCGAGTCGGACGATCCGACAGCTACCCCAGAGTCAGCTACCCCAGAGTCTGGGCTCACGGCGGTCTCTGTAACTGGAGTACCGGGACCGGGGGAGCGGGCCACGTCGATCAAACGATCGACCTCGACGCCGCTGATGGTCTCATGTTCGAGGAGTTGGCGGGCCAACAGGTCGAGTGCGTTGCGGTTCTCGCTGAGAAGAGCGCGGCAGCGGGTCTCTTGGTCGACGAGAATCTTTTGGATCTCTTTGTCGATGACCCGAGCGGTTTCGTCGCTGTAGTCCTTGGTTCCCATCATGTCGTCGCCGAGGAACACCTGACCCTGCGACCCCCAGGCCATTGGCCCGATGGCTTCGCTCATGCCCCACTCGCGGACCATCTTGGTGGCCATCTCGGTGGCTCGAACGAGGTCATCGTTTGCGCCGGTGGATCCAATGTTGAACACGAGCTCTTCGGCCATGCGTCCACCAAGCATCACGACAAGGCGATCCTCGATGTAGTCCTGGCGGTAGATGTGGCGCTCTTCTTCGGGGAGCTGCATCGTCACACCGAGAGCCATTCCCGAAGGAATAATGGTGACCTTGTGGAGCGGATCAGCAGTAGGTAGCAGCGCAGCACAAAGAGCGTGGCCCGACTCGTGGTAGGCGACTGCTTCCTTCTCGGTCTCCGAAAGAGCAGTAGATTCGCGGCGGGCGCCCATGAGTACCCGGTCGCGTGCCGAGTCGAAGTGCGAGGCCCGGATGACGTTGTCGCCGCCACGCACCGCGTGGAGCGCAGCTTCGTTGACCAGGTTGGCCAGGTCGGCACCACTCATGCCCGGGGTACCGCGTGCGACGAGGTCGAGGTCGACGTCGCCGGCGATCTTGCGGCCACGTACGTGAACATCGAGGATCTGTTTGCGATCGTCGAGCTCAGGGAGCGGAACGATGACCTGACGGTCGAATCGGCCGGGGCGCAGGAGCGCCGGGTCAAGAATGTCAGGGCGGTTGGTGGCCGCGATCATCACGATGCCCTCGTGGGCCTCAAAGCCGTCCATTTCTGAAAGCATCTGGTTGAGGGTTTGTTCACGTTCGTCGTGCCCGCCGCCGAGGCCAGCGCCACGCTTGCGGCCAATTGAGTCGATTTCGTCGACGAAGATGATGGCTTTGCCCATCTTGCGGGCCGAGTCGAACAGGTCGCGGACCCGGCTTGCGCCGACGCCGACGAACATTTCCATGAAGTCAGAACCGGTGACCGAAAGGAACGGGACGCCAGCTTCACCGGCGACCGCTCGGGCGATGAGGGTCTTACCGGTTCCTGGAGGCCCAACAAGAAGGATGCCCTTGGGGCTGCGGGCACCGATTTCGCCAAACCGCCCTGGGTTCTTGAGGAAGTCGACGACTTCGTTGATTTCCTCTTTGACACCGGCGTAGCCAGCGACGTCTTCGAAGGTGGTTCCGGGGCGTTCGGTGCTGTACGTCTTGGCCTTGGAGCGGCCGATCGACATGATGCCGCCCATCTGGCCTTGCGCTCGGCGCTGCATCCACATGAAGAACAAGATGATGAGACCAATAGGCAGCAGCAATGGGAGCCACGAAGCGAGGAAGCCGGGCTGCGGGTTGGTGAACTCGTAGTCGACGTTACGGTCGACGAACAGCTGACGATCGACGTCGCTGAACTCGTCGTTGCCGGTGGTGACAAAAGAGTCCGACTGCGTGGGCGACTCTTCAAAGTCGGCTTTGAACTTGCCGTCGATCTCACCGGTTTGGGAGTTGATGACGACTTCGTCGACAACGCCGTCTTCAACGAACTCGATGAAGTCACGGTAGGAAATTTCGTTGGGGTTATCGGCCGGGCTGACCAGCGACAATGCGATAAGTCCCATGACGATTCCGCCGAGAAGCCACACTGCCCAGCGAGGCCACCCCTGATCGGAGCGAGCTCCCTTCGGGCGGTCGCCGGAACCGGGTTGTTGGTGGGGGTCTGGAGCCATTCCCTCATCGTAGAGCGATAAGGCGCCTTTCGGGGCGCGTAGTGGGGCGAAACCGGCTCTATCGCTCGGATATCCCCCGGATACCTGTTCTGCGCCGGTATGTTGGAAGGCATGTCACGGCAAACCTCACGCCATTGTGCGAAGCCCACCTGCGACAACCTCGCTGCGGCAACGCTCTCGTATCACTATGAGACCGCCTCGGTTTGGGTCGAACACCTTCACTCCGAGGGGCACCCGATGACCCACGACATTTGCCTTCGCCACGCCGACGGCATGGTCGTACCTCAGGGATGGACGCTCGAAGATGTTCGTTACAGCGCCCCTGGTGCACTTCCGCTCCCACAGGCCAGCTAGTTCTGTTTCGCGAGTCAGCCGCATCTAAGCTGCGGTAGTGACTTCGCCTCGCCCGTCTTTTCTCGCTCGAGTTGACGAGTCACAGCTCGAAGATCCTCCGTTCAAGCCGGGTCTGGCAATGGCGTACGCCTTTGGCGGTCTGTTTGTCGCCATCATCTTGAGCGGCTTTGCGTCGGTGTTTGCGTTTTCGCCCTACGACGTTGGCATCCCTTCAGGAAAGGGAGCCGCTATTGGCAGGGCGTTCGGCCAGGCGAATGCGGCGATTCCAATCGAGACCAGGGTTCCGCCTCTTTCTCTGCAAGGTCTGCTCCAGATTCCGTTGTGGATAGGGCTCGCGGGTGCGCCACTGTTGCTGACTACCACCCGTGGTCGGGGCGTGGTTGAGGATTGTCGAGCTCAGATCCGAGCATCCGATATCCCGTTGGGTCTCACCATTGGGTTCTTTAGCCAAGTCATCTTGGTGCCGGCGCTGTACTACCCGATCTTCAAGATCTTTGGTGAGCAAGACGTCAGCGAAGCGGCCCGGGCACTTACCGAGCGGGCCAAGTCGCCGTTCGATGTTGCGGTGCTTGCGATCATGGTCGTCTTTGGCGCACCACTCTTCGAAGAGTTGTTCTTCCGAGGGTTTGTGCAGCACAACCTTCGCCGCTGGATTGGGTTCTTTCCGGCGTGGATCTTCGCCAGCCTGCTCTTTGCCCTTGTGCACTTCCAGGTCGTGCAATTTCCGGCGTTGATGATGTTCGGCATGGTTGCCGGAGCGGTGTTTCACTACTTCGGTCGTCTCGGACCGGCCATCTTCACGCACATGGGATTCAACGCCGTCACCGTCATTGCGCTGCTGCTTCTCTAGCGGTTTCGTTCGGTCTCGACCAGTCGATCATCTCGAGAACTCCAACGAATCGCTCGTGTAGTCCAAAAGCCCCTATTTCGCTGCGAACTCTTCGCCCAATTGGGCCCGTGCCGATGGAACTGCACCCCAAGTTGAGCAACGTAGGAGCACGCGATGTCGGGAAAAAATTGCAAGTGTGGTGGACGACTCGTCTCGATCGACCTCAAGATCGGCGAAGCATCGCGTCGTCTTTCGTCATGCTCGAAATGCGATCGCCGATTCTGGGAGGCCGAAGGTACTCCGGCCAAACTCGGTGAGGTCCTTGAAGAAATCTCGGTCGTCGCCGAGCAGAACCGCCGCCGCTAAACACTTTTCGCCAGATTCGATTCCATCGTGCCGCCGATTCCGGCAGCCGAGGTGCGAAACTAGCCAAAGCCATGTCTTCGACCACTTCCCAACCGACGACGACAGCAGCCAACAACCTTGTTGACGACGAGGATGTTGCTGATGACGTCCCTTCACACGAATCCGATTCTGGATCGGCCCACGAGCCCCCAGAACGCCGGCGTGGTGTTTTTGCGAATCCCCCAACGGTCGAGGGAATCGTCTCGTTCCTGATCGTCGCGGCGTCGGCCATCTTCGTCCTTGTACAGATGCACCCGACGCTCCTGATTCGCGATTCGCTGCCCACCGGCGGCGACATGGGCGCCCACGTTTGGGGCCCGGCGTTTCTTCGGGACGAACTCCTTCCCTCATTCCGGCTCTCAGGCTGGACCCCGGATTGGTACGCAGGTTTCCCAGCATTCCAGTTCTATATGGTGCTGCCATCGCTGGTGATCGTTGCCCTCAACGTTGGGTTGCCGCCGGTGCTCGCAGTGATTGTCCTGCTAGCACTCGCCGGCATCGTTGGTATCGCCGATCGGCGCGGCCTGCTCGTCGGTGCTCGATCGCACCTCGTTGCAGTCATCGTCACGATTCTTGGCGTGCTTTGCATCGGAATTCCGTACGGTGTCGCGTTCAAACTCGTGGCCGTAAGCGGCCTGGTAACCATGCCGATTTCGGGATGGGCCCTCGGTCGCCTCTCGAACATGCCGTTCCCGATTCCGCCATTGCTCGGTGTTGCCACGCTTCCATTTGTCTTTGACCGCTCGTTCAATATCTATGGCGGAAACGCAGCGTCCACCATGGCCGGCGAGTTCGCATTCTCGATCAGCCTGAGTCTGTCGCTGGTTTTCCTCGGCCTGTTCCAGCGGGCGCTCGACACCGGCAAGAGCCGCGGTTGGGCAACGGTTCTTTACTCGGTAACGCTGCTCTGTCACCTCATTCCCGCCGCCTTTGCCGCCGTCGTCGCAATCATCATGTTGACGGTTCGGGTCGGTCGGCGTCAGACCTTCAACGCTGTGGGCATCGGTCTCTGCGGCGTTGCGCTTTCGGCCTTTTGGCTCGGACCGTTCCTCCTTCGCCGCAACATGCTGAACGACATGGGCTGGGAAAAGCTCACGACGTACACCAACTACCTGTTCAGCCGCGACAACCTCAATCCGTCCGAAGTTCTTCTCAACAGTCCGCCGTTTCAACTGGTCTTCATCATTGCGCTCGTTGGATTGATGCTCTCGATCGTCACCCGAACGCGGCTTGGTGTGGTCCTGGCAATCGCCGCCGCAGTCGGCGCAGCTACCTTCCGCTTCGCACCACAGGGCCGGCTTTGGAACGCCCGCCTTCTTCCCTTCTACTACCTCAGCGTCTACTTGCTGGCTGGTATCGGCGTTGCGCTGATGCTGCGGGTCATCGCACAAGGAATTTCAAAGGACTCGCTCATGCAGCGGGCGTTCCGTTCATCGGGCGCTCTCATGGGATTCCTCGTCATCTTTGTCGCACTGGCGCTGCCGCTTCGGTCGCTTCCTGGCGCCGAGCGCGGTACCGATGGCGTTTACAGCTGGGGTCCGTTGGAAACAACCGATGTGTCCTATGTGCCGGGCTGGTCGCAGTGGAACTTCTCCGGATACCAAGCCAAAACCGGCGATAGCACTGGTGGCGGCTGGTCCGAGTTCCGCCAGCTCATGGTCGACATGGAAGGTGTCGGCGGTAGGAACGGCTGCGGGCGTTCTCTCTGGGAGTTCTCAAGCGACCTCAACCGCTACGGCACCACGATGGCGCCGATGTTGCTCCCTCACTTCACCGACGGCTGTATCGGTTCCATGGAAGGCCTCTACTTCGAGTCCTCGGCCAGCGTGCCCTATCACTTCTTGATGCAGTCGGAGTTGGGCGAGAAGAACTCTCGTGCCCAGCGCGAGCTGCCCTACAGCGACTTCAACCTCGATCTCGGCGTCGATCATCTTCAGCTCTACGGAGTCAAGTACTACCTGGCGTTTAGCGATCTCGCCGTCAATGCTGCGCGGTCGCACAGTGACCTCACCGAGCTGGCCACCAGCGGCCCTTGGGTTGCCTTCGGCGTCGCCGGCTCCGAAATCGTTAGCCCACTTGGCTTCGAACCTGCCGTGATGACCAACGTTGGTTCGGCCCAGGATGAATGGCTCGACGTTGGGGTCGAGTTCTTCCAAGACACCGCAGCACAAGACGTCTTCCTCGCCGCCGACGGACCCGATGACTGGCAACGCGTCGACATGATCGAGGTCGGTGGCCTGCCCGTTGCCGAAGGCGAAGTCGAGCCTCCGGAACAATGGGGCGGCGTCGTTCCCTCAACCGACCTCATCCGCAATGCAGTGACCCCTACCGAGATCTCGAACATCGTCGCTGACACCAACACCATCTCGTTCTCGGTCGACGAAATCGGGTCGCCGGTTCTGGTGAAAGCGTCGTACTTCCCGAACTGGAAGGTCGATGGCGCCGATGGGCCGTACCGTGTCACACCAAACCTCATGGTGGTCGTTCCCACGAGCACCGACGTCAAGCTCAGCTACGGACACACCTGGGTCGAGTACCTCTCTTGGCTGCTCACACTCGTGGGCGCAGCAGGTCTGTACCTGTTGTCGCGGCGTGACACTCGCCCCGATGCGCCGCTCTTTGATCCGATCGAACGCTGGATGGCGGTAGACACCGAATCGATCCGCGCGGCTGCCTACAACGATGCATTGGTAGCGATGGGCGCCGACGCCGATGGCGAGTCGCTTTCCGGCCACGCAACCGATCATCAGACCTCGGATGACGAATGGATGCCCTTTGACGACCAGGCGCACGAGGCAGCCGTTGACGAACGGGCGCAAGACATAGCTGATGACTGAGCCTGCGACCCCGCTGCTTGGTCGCTCGGGGCTTCGATGGTTTGCCCTTGGCGGAGTCATGGCGACGGTGGCCGATGTCGGTCTGTACGTCGCGCTTCGAGATGCTGGCTGGAACCTTCTTCCCAGCGATCTGTTCGCACTCGTCGCGTCCGCTGCGGTGTCCTACGCGATGCACCGGATTATGTGGTTGCGACGTGACCCGTTTCGGCGGTGGATGCATAGCCCCGCCATGGTCCTCGCCGTCGCTGTTCTCGCTGGATTCGTCGACGTTGTCGTGCTCTATGCCGGTGGCGACAACCACCTTGTCGCCAAGCTGATTGCTCTTGGTTGCGCTGCGCTGGTGCGAATGCTCGCGTACCGGTCGCTGCTGCTGCGAGTCGTCCGAGCAGAACAAAGCTCGCCAGCTCAACGAGACACCCCGGTGGGGGAGTACCGGCTTTCCATTGTGGTGCCGGCGTTCCGTGAGTCCGATCGCATTGCCGCAACCATCGCAACCATTCGTGAACAACTCAACCATCTCGACCCCAACGGCGTCGAGATCGTTGTCGTCGACGACGGATCTGGAGACGCGACGGCCGATATCGCCGAACAAGCCGGCGCCCACGTTGTACGGCTTCCAAAGAACGTCGGAAAGGGCGGAGCGGTGCGAGCCGGCGTGCAGGTCGCGAACGGGCGGACCGTTGCATTTCTCGACGCCGATCTGGCGTACCAGCCGAACCTCCTCGAATCGTTCGTCGTCGAGATCGAGAACGGCTGGGACGTTGTGGTCGGAAACCGGAAACACGTCGCAACCACCACACTTGCGCAGGCTGGTCGACTGCGCGAGATCGGTGGCCGCCTCGTCAACCTCGCTACCCATGCGCTGCTCCTCGGTCACTATCGCGATACCCAGTGCGGGCTCAAGGCGTTTCGGTCCGACGTGGCCCGCATGCTTTTCTCTTTGGGGCGTATCGACGGCTTTGCCTTCGATGTCGAACTCTTTCACCTCGTCGAGCGCTACCGACTTTCTCTGCACGAGGTGCCGGTGACCGTCGAGAACTCCGAGCGTTCCACGGTTCGTCTCGTCGCCGATACCCGGCAACTCTTTGCCGATCTCTTCCGGGTTCGCCGCTGGGCAGCCCGAGGCGTCTACGACCTCGACCCATCCACGATCGATCTTCCGGCTCCGAAACCAGTGATCAGCTGACTCTTGCCTGCAGGAAATTGAGAAGCTGAGGCGTTGAGAATTCGGCGCTTTGTGCCGATGGAAGAGTTCGTCCCCCGCTGCGACTGCACTCCAGAGCGCAGCACCATCAATATCTTCTCGATATAGGAATAGGCTTCAGACATGGCTGATCTCGACGCAATCTTCAAGGCATACGACATTCGCGGTCTCGTGCCCGACCAACTCGATGCAGATGCATCTCGCGCTATCGGCGCCGGCTACGCCCGGTATCTCGCCGACAGCGACGGCACGACGCAGGTAGTTATCGCCCGCGACATGCGCCCCACCGGCGAGGAATACTCCGAAGCCTTCGCCGATGGCGTTATGGGCCAGGGAGTCGATGTCATCGTGATCGGCCTTGGCTCGACAGACATGATGTACTTCGCATCGGGCAGCCTCGGTATCCCTGGCGCTGTATTCACCGCATCGCATAACCCAGCTGGGTACAACGGCATCAAGATGAGCCGAGCCCATGCTGCGCCAATCGGCGCCGATTCAGGACTCGCCGACATCAAGGCGATGGCTGCCAGTGGACTTCCCGAGGTCGAAACCCGTGGCTCACGCACCGAGATGGATCTGCTCGACGCCTTCGCCGATCACGTTCGGTCCTTCGTCGACACCAGCAAGCTCATCGGGCTCAAGATCGTTGCCGACACCGCAAACGGCATGGGTGGTCTGGTCGCCCCCGCAGTATTTAGCAAGATCGATGTCGACATCGAGATCATGTACCCCGAGCTCGACGGAACCTTCCCGAACCATGAAGCCAACCCGATCCAGCCCGAGAACCTCGAAGATCTCATTGCGCGGGTCCGCGAGGTGGGTGCCGACGTCGGGCTCGCATTCGATGGCGATGCCGACCGCGTGTTTCTCGTCGATGAAACCGGTAGCCCAATCTCCGGCTCGCTCACCACTGCCCTCGTGGCCAAGCGGATTCTCGAGAAGAAGCCTGGCAGTACCATCCTGCACAACCTGATCTGCTCCAAGTCGGTTGGCGAAGTCATTGCTGAAGGCGGCGGAACTTCCATCACGACCCAGGTCGGTCACAGCTACATCAAGGCCAACATGGCCGAAACCGGAGCCGCCTTCGCCGGCGAGCACTCGGGCCACTACTACTTCGCCGACAACTGGCGCGCAGACTCTGGCCTTATCGCCTCGATGTTCATTCTCGAAGCAATGTGCGACACCGGTCTGAAGCTCAGCGAACTCATCGCTCCGCTCGACCGGTACTCGGCGTCGGGCGAAATCAACACCAAGGTTGCCGACGCACAAGCCACGATCGAAGCAGTCTCGGCTGCGTACCCCGACGCTGAGCAGTCTCGTCTCGACGGTCTCACCGTCGACTTTGGCGAGTGGTGGTTCAACCTTCGGGCATCGAACACCGAGCCGCTGCTGCGCCTCAACCTCGAGGCTGGCACTCCTGAAGAGGTCGAGGCCAAGGTCGCCGAGGTCAAGGCTCACTTCTAGCCTTCTCGTCCAATGCATCCTCTCCTCGGGGTCTTGGCCTGGGTTGCGGTGATGGCGGCGATGATCGCCGTCGTTGCGCTCGTGGCCCTCATAGCGAGACAGGTCCGCAAAAACTAAGCACCGGCAAAAGTTCCCTGACGGACGCGTCCACCTGGCACCAAAACACCCATTTGGTGCCAGGTGGAAAATCACCGGCTTGGTGCCAGGTGGAAAACCACCGGTTTGGTTCCAGGTGGAAAATCACCGGTTTGGTTCCAGGCACCGGGTTTTTCTGGCGGGCGGCAGGGGGCGACAAGGTTGCCAGTGGGATCTTTGGTGGCGGTAGTCTTTGCGCATGTCGCTAGATGCACGTTTGCTTGAGATCCTCGCTTGTCCAGAGGACAAAGGTCCGCTCTTTTACTTCGAGGACGAGTCCTCGCTGTATAACCCGCGCCTCAAGCGTCGCTACGCGATCAAGGACAACATCCCGATCATGTTGATCGACGACGCCGAAACCGTCGATGACGCCGAGGCCGCCCGCCTTGTCGCCAAGGCTGAGACTGACGGCGTTTCGCCAACCTTCTCGGCGTAGGTATCTTTCAAGCGCCGCTTCTGGGCACCACGCCACTGAGACCCGATTCGTTTGGGGCCTGAACCGTACGTTGTCGCGACGTGTGCCGGCATTCGTTCCTTGAGCGCTCGGTCCGGGACAGCTGTTGTCGCCCTGCAGGCGGCCCGTTGTCGGTTTCGCCTGCGGCGAAGCCCTTCCCGAGTTTGCTTCGCAAACATCGAACGCACGGAGCGGCTCGAGGCGCGCCGGCTGGTTTCTGGTTCGTCGAACGCTTGAAGATTGCATGGTGGCCGCATCGCACCGCCATTGGTGTTGTTTTTGGGGGCTTTTACCCTCTACGGTTGGGGGTTCGGGCTGTTGCGATTTGGTGTCAGGTGACCCCAGCCCTTTTCGATAGAGTCGACGCGCCTGCTTGCGGGCGCTTCCCCGAAATGAAAGCGCAACAACACTATGAGTAACGACTTCAAAGTCGCGGACCTCGCCGAGTCTCCATTCGGCCGCAAAGAAATCTCGATGGCCGAACACGAAATGCCGGGCCTCATGGCTCTCCGTGGCGAGTTCGGTGACGAACAGCCACTGGCTGGCGCTCGCATCGCTGGTTCGTTGCATATGACCATCCAGACCGCCGTGCTGATCGAAACCCTGACCGCCCTTGGCGCCAAGGTTCGTTGGGCATCGTGCAACATCTTCTCCACCCAGGATCACGCGGCCGCCGGTGTGGCAGTCGGCCCGGAAGGAACCATCGACAACCCAAAGGGTGTGCCGGTGTTTGCTTGGAAGGGCGAAACCCTCGAAGAATACTGGTGGGCAACCAGCCAGATTCTTCTGTGGCCTGGCGACGAAGGCGAATCGGGCGCCAACCTGATCCTCGACGATGGCGGCGACGCCACGATGATGGTTCACAAGGGTCTCGAGTACGAAAAGGCCGGCGCTGTTCCCGAGCCCACCGATGACGACCCGGAGGAAATGCACTTCTTCCTCGCCCGGCTCAAGATCATCTTCGACGAAGATCCCCAAACCTGGCATCGCATTGCGCCACAGCTTCGCGGTGTGAGCGAAGAGACCACCACCGGTGTCCACCGCCTCTACCAGATGCGTGATTCCGGCGAACTGCTGTTCCCCGCAATCAACGTCAACGACGCGGTAACCAAGAGCAAGTTCGACAACTTCTACGGCACCCGCCACAGCCTTATCGACGGAATCAACCGAGCAACCGATGTCATGATCGGTGGAAAGACCGCTTGTGTTCTCGGCTTCGGCGACGTTGGTAAGGGTTGCGCCGATTCACTTCGTGGTCAGGGCGCACGCGTCGTCATCACCGAAGTCGACCCGATCAATGCGCTTCAAGCAGCGATGCAGGGATACCAGGTTGTGCGTCTTGAAGATGTCGTCGAAACCGCCGACTTCTTCATCACCTCAACCGGGAACAAGGACATCATCCTTGCCGAGCACATGGCCAAGATGAAGCACCAGGCCATCGTCGGAAACATCGGTCACTTCGACAACGAAATCGATATGGCAGGCATGAAGAAGATGAGTGACGTCCAGCACGTCAACATCAAGCCGCAGGTTGACGAGTACGTGTTCCCCGATGGTCACTCGGTCATCGTGTTGTCCGAAGGTCGTTTGCTCAACCTCGGTAACGCAACCGGTCACCCAAGCTTCGTCATGAGCGCCAGTTTCACCAACCAGGTGCTGGCCCAGATGGAACTGCACGCCAACGCCGAGTCCTACGGCATTGAAGTTGCTGTGCTTCCAAAGCTTCTTGATGAGAAGGTCGCCCGTCTGCATCTCGATGCCTTGGGTGTTCGTCTCACCGAGCTCAGCCAAGACCAGGCCGA
Organism: uncultured Acidimicrobiales bacterium; assembly: GCA_937934655.1. GTDB lineage: Bacteria > Actinomycetota > Acidimicrobiia > Acidimicrobiales > SHLQ01 > CALLQB01. The sequence goes on from CALGZB010000225.1 coordinate 19,549, forward strand.
CTACTTGGGTATTCCCAAGGACGGGCCATACAAGCCAGATCACTACCGCTACTAAGCAGGTGCAGGCGGCTTGTCCGCTTTGAGATCCACGTAGAACGAATGAGAGCTGCAGCGGCCGTTGGTCGCTGCAGCTCTTGGGTTTTGGTGGCGTCTACTTCGAGCGGCGGTTTGGCGTCTTAAGACGCAGGGGTCGGGAAGACGTCTGCGGTTGCTTGACTCTCGGTTACCTGGAGTCGCGTCAGGGCAGACCTGGCGAGGTTGATCGCATCATCTTCAGTGAGGCAAGAGCCGGCATCGAACGCTCGGTCGTAACGGTCTCCGAGGTTGTCCTTCACGACCTCGGTGAAGAATTCTTCGGCGCGCATGGCTCGGACCGGGCTTCCGACGCCGGTGGTTTCGCGAAGCGTCGCGAGGAAGCCGAGGAGCTGGGCCGCAGCGTCGGGCTGGTCGGTCATCAAAACTCCAGCGGCGAGCGAGAACCGGATCTCGAGATACCCAGCGGCGTGATCGACCGAGATTTCGATGGCTCGTTCCTGGGCGGCGGCAGCGCCAACAACGTTTCCGGTCCGCAGATCATACGCAGCGAGTGCAGCCAACGATTGCGACGCCGTATGCATGTTGCCGAGCGCTTCGAGTCGGCGAATGGTGGTGACCATATGGCCTCGAGGATCATCGAACTCAAGCTTGTGCGCCATCTGAAGGATGGCGCCGGCGATGGTGGCCTGATACCAATCGCTGCCATGCTCGCGAGCGTTCGCCGTCTCTTTGTCGAGAACCCGACGGAAGCGGTCAACGTCGCCGCCGATGACCGAAAGGACGCCGAGTGTGTTCGTGACGGCGTGGTATCGATTCCAATCGACCACCGGCAGCTCGTCGAGCCGTGCGATTACCTCGTCGCAAAGCCGTCGAGCTAACTCTTCGTCGCCGGTGAGCATTGCTTCAAGCGCCCGATTGGCTATTGCGCCAAGCGGCGGTGCCGTGCCGTGTTCTGCTGCCAGTGCTTCTGCCTCATCGCTGAGCATGCGCCCTTCGCCGGCTCGTCGGGAGTTGAGGACACTCGCTGCTGGAACCAGCGCAGCGACTCGTCTGCCTGGGTCGATGGTGGGTCGGGTGCCAAGGATCTGTGCCCAATCGGCACCTTCAAGCGAGCGCCCCCGTGCAGTCCAGAGGGGAGCGAGTGCCGCAAAGAGCTCTTCAAATCGAGCTGAGCTTTGGTCGGAGGCCGCACATTGAATTCCGCTCTGGATGTTCTGCCAGTCGGCATCGAGCGCCACGAATGCCGGTTGGTCGTCGGGCCCAAGAAGCCGATGTCCGAGCTCGATGGCCATCTGTTGAAAGGTCTCGACGTAGCGTTCGTTTGTTGCGTCGAAATCACCGGCGCGGACAAGCTCGGCCCGACCGAACTGTTTGACGGACTCAAGGAGGTAGAAGCGGGTCGCTGACATGGAGTCCACGGCGACGAGGAGCGAGCGGTCGACAAGGTCGAGGAGCGCTCCCTGGATGTCACCAGCAGCAACCGGCCCGTCACCGATCACTACCTGCTCGGCGTGATGAGCGGTGAACGGGGCCACAAAAACCGAGAGTCGTTGGAGGACGGTCTGGAGTTTGGGATCGAGGAGCTCGTAGGGCCAGCGGATCGCGTTTTCCAACGTCTTGTGTCGGTCGGGCGCAGATCGGCTGCCACCAGCAAGAAGCGAGAAACGCTGATCGAGCCCGGCGGCGATTTCGGCGGGACTCATACCCCGCACCCGAGATGCAGCAAGTTCGATGGCAAGCGGAAGATGGTCGAGCCGTTCGCAGATCTCGGCGATGAACGGTCGAGTGCTCTCGTCGTACACGAAGTCACTACGAGCTTTCATCGCCCGATCGACGAACAGCTGCTCGCTCGAACCATTAGGGCCACCCGCCTGGAGGGGGCCGACCGAGACCAACTGTTCGCCATCGATAAACAGGGGTGCCTGGCTCGTGGCCAAGATCCGTGAGTTCGACTCCTGAGCCAGGAGCAGGTCAGCGATATCGGCTGCCTGCTCGATGACGTGCTCACAGTTATCGAGCACCAGAAGCACGTCGTTGGAGCTGAACCAGCGTTGCAAGGTTTCCTCGGCCGAGCGGTTTCCAGCATCCTTAAGGCCAACAGCGTCGAGCATCGCGCCAGTGATACGACTCGTGCTGTCAACGTTGGCGAGCTGCACCTGCCACACTCCGCCGCTATACGACTCGGCCATCACCGATGCTGCTTCGATACTGAGCCGGGTCTTGCCCATGCCTCCCGGACCGATAAGGGTCACGAGCAGAGCGGTATCGAGTGTCTCGATGATTTCGGTGAGTTCGCTGTGCCGCCCAACAAAGGTGGTGCGGTTCCGAGGGAGGTTGCCGAGCAGCGGGCGCGCCGTTGTGGGCGGCGGAAATGCTCCCGCCCCAAGCTGGAACAGTTCGGTGCGGTCATCATGGTCTTTCAACCGGTGATGTCCGAGATCGGTGAGTTTGGTCTCGGTTATCAACGCCGCAGTTGTGCCAGACAACAACGTTTGGCCGCCGTGAGCAACCGACATGATGCGGGCCGCCCGGTTCACCTCATTGCCGAAATAGTTGCCGTCGCGAATGATCGGTTCTCCGGTGTGGAGGCCCATTCGTACGCTGAAGACCCGGTGATCGGCCAGCCCGTCGGAGAGTTCGCTGGCAGCTGTGGCTGCGGCGTTTGCCGTGTGGAAGCCCACGCCAAAGCCGTCACCGCCGATACTAAATATGTGTCCGTCATTGGTGTGAGCGACGCTACGCACGAGTTCGTCGTGGTAGCGCAGAGCGATATTCATTTCGGCGGGCTCGTTCTGCCACAACCGAGTGGAGCTCACGATGTCGGTGAAAAGGAAAGTGACCGTGCCCCGCGGAATTTCGACCATACCGAAACCCTGACAGGTCGCTGGGCGGTGAAGTGTCTGGTGCCCGATACTTGAACAGCGATCAGGTGTTACTCAACGGCTGATTCGAGATCTTGAAATGCATCCTGCCAGTACGAGTTGGACCTGGTGGGACATACGTTGGATTCCACGAACGCCAAAATCGCGATGACCTGTTGGCTTTGCGGGGCGATGGATGGCGCATTGATGTTGGTGCAGTAGGCGGCGGTGAGCCCCCACATGTCGTCTCGGAGGTTCTCGTTGTCGGCGTTTCCGGTCTCGAACGACTCGGCTAACTCGATGGCATCGTCGAACTCGGATGGGGCGTCATTTGGGACAACGCCATCGTCGGCGCCGCAGGCAGAAAGAAGGAGAAGAAGAAATAGAAGTGAAAGAAGAGAAGGAAGTGAAAGGCCAGAGCGACACGCCACGATTGTGCGGAGCTTGAAATCAGAAGTAGGAGGCACAGCGTCAACCATAGGATGCCATCGCCGAATCCTGATCTCGGGTCCGGGTTCCCCGCCATATTGAGAGTGCCAGGAACACGAGCATGGCGGCGGCGCAAAGGTTGTAGGTGGTTCGCGGCCCCTGGGTTTCGTACAACCAGCCGGACAAGAAGGCCACGGTCCCTCCTACCAAGGTGCCGGTGGCGGAGAAGAGCCCCTGGGCGGTGGCAATCTGTTCTCGCGGGCTGGAGAGGGCAACGGCGATCTGGTTGGCCGGCATCGTAAAGGCGTCGGCAATCGCATGAACGAGCGAGAGCAGCATGACCCCCCAGACCGAGGCCACCCAGCCGTAGAGAACCGTGCAGGCAGTTGCGGCGCTGATTGACCAGACGATGATTGGTTGATGGCCGACTCGTTGGGCCAGTCGTCCAGCCTTCGGAGCGATGACTACGAGCGGGAGCACAAAGACACTGAGCGAGAAACCAATCATCCATGTCTCGGCACCGAGGTCGGTGAGCAACAGCGACCAGGTGGCTTCGAAGTACGCGATGGCGAGGTAGAACGCGGCACCCGCAAAGAGCGCCGACTGGATGCCGCGAATGCGGAGAAGCGGCAGGGTCGCTCGTTTCACGCCGTCGCCGGGGTCGGTGCTGAGATCGAGTCGGAGTACCCAGAGGAACAGAAGGAGGTTGAGGATGCCCATCACAAGGAAGGGGAGCATGAGGCCGCCGATTTGGAACAGGACCGACGCGAGGATTGGTCCAACAACAAAACCGGCGATCTCGAACGCGGTGAGTCGGCCGAGGTTCTCGCCGAGGTTTTCTGGCGCACGGGTGATGATGAGTCGTCGGATCGCTGGCGTGGTTGCGCCCGTGGCGAGGCCAAAAAGGATCCGCGACAACACAAACGTGAGGATTGTGCTGGACGCCACCATGCCAAACATCCCGAGGGCGGCGACAAAGACGCCACCCTTGACGAGCAAGGCGGTATGGCCGCGGTCGGCGAGCGGGGCAAGCGCCACCTGCGAGACGAATCCGGCAAAGAACCCGACCGACGCAACGAGTCCGAGTTGGCCCTCCGAGAAGCCGAATTCGCTGCGGAACTCAGCGAGCAGGGTAAAGATCGACCCGTAGCCAATATTGAGCACCGAGGTGATCAGGAAGTAGCCGAGGAGTGGATGTTTGCGAAGACTCACCGCCTAACCATCGCCCATCTGGGCTCTGCGAACTACACGGGTGGGCCATCGGGCCCAGAAATAACTCAAGAATTTTGGCAAATGTCACGATGTCGGTTTTATGGCTGATTTTCAACGACCAACACTGGCGTCGCTCCCGTCCCGGATTCTGCGGTTGCACCGTGCCGAAACCAGTCAACCGGTGATTCATGAGTGGACCGACGAAAGCCTCATTGAGGCCGTTGATCACTTGATGAACGAAAGCACCACCGCGGAGTCTGTTGCCGTACTCCAAGTGGCACCCATTGGATTGCGAAGTATCAAAACCGCATCGGGCCTTCGGCAAGCGAAGCAGCGGATCGCTGACCTCGCCGGCCACTGCCGGACTCTGGTTCGCAGCTACGACTTGGTTGGAGTGAGTGAAGGGTTCACGGTGACGGTGATTATGTGGGGCGTTGCTCCTGATGCGTCGATTCCACGGAGCCTCGCGCAACGGCTGCTGGGGCCGGGGCTCGATGGCATGCCGATTGGAATTTCGTGCGTGATCGGTGCGGCAATAGGAAAACCGCGGGAGACCGCTGAAGGGTTAGTGCGCACCTCGAAGCAAGCGGTTGCGCAAGCGCGGTGGACCGCGAAGGAAGTCGTTGTGTTGGGGGGCCGGCCGGCCGCCGAGATGGCATTCGATGCGCGTGCGGGCGTCGATGCGGCGTTGAGGCAACTCCGCGATAGTCGTAACCGTGGGGAGGAAAATGTGGCGATGCGAATCATGCTCCGCTCAGGTCGTCGCCGACGCTCGGATTTCTTCCAGAGTCCGTCGTGCAACCTGGTCGACCACCTCATGGTGACGGTCGATGCGGTGGCGGCGCTTCTCGAACGTCCGCCGATTTCCTGGGATCGTCTTCATGTCGATGTTCCGCTTGTGGCGCTGCGGGCGTCGAACACCACGCCTCGGGTGGTCGAGGCGGTCGCTGCTGAGTTGCGCGACCCCGACCAGTTGGTGCTGCGTCTCACAGGGCCGGGCGGTCCCGAGATGCTCGATGTTGTCGATGAGCTACTCGTCCCACTTCGCGAAAGGGGCGTTGCCGTCGAGCGAGTTTGGGACTATCAGGTCGGTGGGAATAGCGCGGCTGAGGCGGGCCGGGCCACGATGATTCGAGTCACCGAAGAAGTGACAAAGCGCTACATCGACCGAGCCGAACCCGAGACGATTTTGGCGAAGGGGCCGATGGAACTGGCCCATTCGCTCGGCGCCGACGTCATCATCGAAGGGGTGGCGAGCCATGAGTTGGCAACATCCGCAGAGAACTGCGGAGTCCGTTACCTCTCGGGGTTGGCGATCGGCCAGGTCCAGTATCAGCCGCTGTCGGGCGTGACGCTTTCGGCGGCGGCCTAGGGCGTAAGAAAGACCTTGCCTCGAGGGTCTTTGAGAACCTCGGCGAGATCATCCATCACCTTGTCGATGCTGAGGGTGGCTCCAACATCGGTATTCCAGCGGCCGTCGCCGAACCGGGCCTGAACCTCGCCAAAGACCCCGATCTTGTCTTCGAGACTTGTCGCCGTGAGCCAAGGCGTCAGCCAGAAACCACGAATCACCTTGTTCTGAAAGATCAACTCGCCGGGGTTCGACAGCGGAGGAAGGTCGGGGCTGAGCGAGCCGTAGATCAGCCACGTGCTGTTCTTGCCCATGGCGTTAAAGATCTGCGTAGAGGTTTCATCGACGACGGCGTCGATGAACATCTGGGGTTTGTGCGTCTTCATCGCGGCAACCAGTTTTTGGGCGAAGTCCTCGTCGTTCTGGTTGAGGATTTCGGTGACGCCCAACTCGTTCAGTGTGTCGTTGTGAACATCGCGGCGAACGATTGCAATCGAGGCCATGCCTGCATCGCGTGCCAACGCGATGAGGAACTTCGAAACTTGGCTTGCACCGGCGGTGACCACAATGGCCGGCGAACCCGCTTGTTTGGCTTCATCAAACATTGCGGCAGCGGTGAGCGGATTGACAATGAACCCAGCTGCGTTGGGATCCGAGACGGTGTCGGGCATCGGGATACACAACATGGCATCGGCGATGGCATGGGTTGCCCATGTGCCCGATCCAGTCGGCGAGGCCACAAAGCTGACTCGCTGACCAATGAGCGATTGGGCGTAGGCGTCGATACCCGATGCCACGATGGTTCCGACGCCTTCGAAACCGGCGGCCTTGCCGAGTTCGCGGGGTTGGCCGTACTCGCCCTTGAGGAAATGGAGATCCGACGGGTTGATGGCCGCCATCGTCATTTCGACCAGAACGTGCCCTGGTTCGAGCTCGGGAACAGGCAACTCTTTCAGTTCGAGGTAGTCATCGAAGCTGTCGTAGTGGATGTGGCCCACTGGAGTATCGGTGTAGCCGTCCTGGGTTTGGACAAGCGCAGTGAAGGAGGTTGGCGGGTTCGACATGGCGGAAACGTACACCCCTGAGCGCGCTTTCAACCCGTCCTGTCACTGCCGCTTTCTAGTCTCGGTCAGACCCAGAGAGGGCCGGGGAGCAAAGCGATATGACTTGTGCAGGATGCGGGGGAGTGGGGGCGTCGCCTTGTCGCGGGTGTATCCACAAACTCATCCCAGCCAAACCACCGTGTCCCGCTGGCGTTGACTCTTGTGCTGCAGCCTTTCTGTTCACGGGCGTTGGCCGCACATTGATCTCATCGCTCAAATACCAGAACCAGCGCCAGTCGTTGGCCTGGTTGTCCTCGGCTGTGGCGCAACTCGTGCTCGCCCAAAACCCGGCTCGACTCGATGTGGTCACCTGGGTTCCAACCACGGCGCGGCGTCGCAGGTCGAGGGGATACGACCAGGCAGAGTTGCTGGCACGACGTGTAGCTCGGCGACTTCGGGTTGATTCGCTCGGGTTGCTCCTGCCCCAGCCATCCCGGTCGTCGGCCAGCCAAACCGGCCTGAATGCAGCCGAACGCTACGAGCGGGTGGCGTTCCGAGCGCACCGAAAGGCTGTTGGACTCTCGGTGCTGGTCATCGACGATGTCATCACGACAGGGGCCTCGATCGAGGCGGCCGCAGCTGCGCTTCGGAGCGTCGGTGCGTCCCAGGTACACGCTGGGGCGGCTGCCTTTACCCCCGCACCCGCCGACCGTTGACCCATGACCACCTCATGCGGTGCTGGGACGCATACACTTCAAACGTTCTATGGGTTTCTTCGATAAAATTCTCCGCACCGGCGACGGCAAAAAAATGCGGGCTCTTCAAGCGCTTGTCCCAGACATCGACGCGCTCGAGCCCGAATTTAAAGCCCTCTCCGATGATGCGCTCCGTGCCAAAACATCCGAATTTCAGGAGCGCCACGCCAATGGTGAACCACTCGACGACATGCTCGTCGAGGCGTTCTCTGTCGTACGCGAAGCTGCCGACCGAGTAATCGGCCAGCGGCACTATCCCGTCCAAATGATGGGTGGAGCTGCGCTTCACCTTGGCTGGGTTGCCGAAATGAAGACCGGCGAGGGCAAAACTCTCACCTCTTTGCTCCCGGTCTACCTCAACGGTGTTGGCGGCAAAGGCGTGCACGTCGTTACCGTCAACGAATACCTGGCGTCACGTGACGCCGAGTGGATGGGCGAGATCCACCGCTTCCTTGGGCTTTCGGTCGGGCTCATCGTGCCGGGCAACCGTGACACCGCCTACAAACGGGAGCAATACGCCTGCGATATCACGTACGGAACCAACAACGAGCTTGGGTTCGACTACCTGCGCGACAACATGGCGATGACCCTCGAGCGCAAAGCGCAGCGGGGCCACAACTACTGCATTGTCGATGAGATCGACTCGATCCTTATCGATGAAGCCCGTACGCCGCTCATCATCTCGGGCCGTCTCGCCGAAGCGGCACAGACCTACCACCAGTTCGCCGCAATCTCTCGTGGTCTGCGCCGCGACGTTGACTACGACGTCGATGAAGAAAAGCGCATCGTTGCTCCCACCGAAGAGGGCATCCACTCGGTTGAAGCTGCGCTTGGCATCGAAAACCTCTACGACGCCGTGTCGTCGAACCTGGTCCACCATCTGCAGCAGTCGTTGCGAGCCAAAGAGCTCTACCGGCGCGACAAGGACTACATCATTAAAGAGGGCGAGGTGAAGATCGTCGATGAGTTCACGGGCCGTGTGCTCGACGGTCGTCGCTGGTCTGAAGGCTTGCATCAAGCAGTCGAGGCCAAAGAGGGCGTGGCTATCAAAGAGGAAAACCAGACCCTCGCCACCGTGACCCTTCAGAACTACTTCCGCCTCTACGACAAACTCGCAGGCATGACCGGTACCGCCGAAACCGAGGCCTCGGAATTCGCCAACACGTATGGCCTTCAGGTCGTCCCGATCCCTACCAACAAGCCACTGGCCCGCATCGATCAGGGTGACCTCATCTACAAGAGCGAGAGCGCCAAGTTTGACGCCATCGTCGAGGACCTCTCCGATCGGTATGCCAAAGGCCAACCGGTTCTCGTTGGTACCGTGTCGGTCGAAAACTCCGAGAAACTCTCCCGTGTGCTGAATGAGCGGGGCATCGAACACAACGTTCTGAACGCCAAGCAGCACACCCAAGAAGCCAAGACCGTCGCTCAGGCTGGTCGCATTGGATCGGTCACCGTGGCCACCAACATGGCCGGTCGTGGTGTCGATATCGTGCTCGGTGGAAACGCCGAGAAGCTTGCAGAGAACGAGGTGCTGATCTCCGGACACGACCTCGATTCCGAGGAAGGTCAAGAGATCTTCAACACCGAGTTCGCGAAATTCGAGCCCGAATGTGAGGCCGAAGGCGACAAAGTCCGCGAACTTGGCGGGCTGTATGTTCTCGCAACCGAACGCCACGACAGTCGCCGAATCGATAACCAGCTTCGTGGTCGATCCGGCCGCCAGGGTGAACCCGGCGAAAGCCGTTTCTACCTGTCGCTCGAAGACGATCTCATGCGTCTGTTCGCAACTGGTGCTATGGACTTTGTCATGGGCAAGGCGCTCCCTGACGACGAGGCCATCGAAGCCAAGATGGTGAGCAAAGCAATCGAGCGAGCCCAGACCACGGTCGAACAAAAGAACGCCGAAGTTCGCAAGAACGTCCTCAAATACGACGAGGTCATGAACGAACAGCGCAAGGTCATTTACAAGCGCCGCGACATGATTCTCGAAGGTCTCGATCTTCACGATGAGGCCATGGAGTACCTCGCCCAAGCCGTCGATGCCCTCGTTGCCAGCCATGCGGTGAGCGACCACACCGACGACTGGGATCTCGATACCCTCGCCACCGAAGTTGCCCTGTACTGGCCGACCGAGCAGACCGAAGAGTCGCTCGAAGCGCTGCCCACAACCGAAGCGCTCTACGAGACGCTTATGGCCGAAGCAACCGAGCACTACCAGCGTCGCGAAGAAGAGATCTCTCCGGAGATCATGCGACAGGTCGAGCGCCAAGTCATGTTGCAGATCATCGATCAGCGGTGGCGCGAGCATCTCTACGAGATGGACTACCTCCGCGAAGGTATTCACCTTCGGGCGATGGGACAGAAAGATCCCGCGAGCGAATGGCAACGAGAAGGCTTCGAGATGTTTGGTCACATGATGACCGGCATCGCCCAGGACTTCGTCAAGTACGTCATGCACGTGCAGGTCAACGTCAAAGAGGAAGCTCCAGCAGCTCCCGCTCCGGCTGCGGTCGATGTTGAAGAGTCGGCCCCCGATAGCCAAAGCGAGACCGCTGAGCGCTCGAGCGCCCAAGAGGCAACCGCTGCCGGCGCAGGCACTGCCGAGGTGAGCGGCGCCCCAAAGATTGTTGAAGAGGGCGGCGAGGCGAAGAAGGCGCCGGTCAAACGCACTGAATTCGAAAAGGCTGGCCGGAACGATCCATGCCCATGCGGCAGCGGCGATAAGTTCAAACACTGCCACGGCAAGAAATAGTCGACATCGACCATGCAGGACTTTTCCGATGCTCTGAGCGCGCTCAAGCGTCGCTGCAATGAAGCCCACGGCTATCTCTCGGTCGATGAGCTTCGGGCGCGTCAGCCGCAACTCGAGACCGAAATGGGTCGCCCCGACCTTTGGGACGATGTCGATGCTGCACGAATCGTACAAACGGAACTTTCGGCGCTCACCGACGACCTCAAGCAGTTCGACACGCTCCAGAGCGACATCAGCGATGTCGAGACGCTGTATGAGATGGCTCGCGAAGAAAGCGACGAGTCGCTCGAGCCTGAAATTACCGATGCCATAGCGGCCATCGAAGTCACTCTCGCCGAACTTGAGATGCGTTCGTTGTTCTCCGGCGAGTACGACGAGAAGGACGCTGTTTGTCACATCCAGTCCGGAGAGGGCGGCACCGACGCCCAAGACTGGGCCGAGATGTTGATGCGCATGTACACCAGGTGGGCAGAGCGCAAGGGGTTCTCTATCGAGGTCCTTACGGTCTCCGAGGGCACCGAAGCCGGACTGTCCTCAGTCGAGTTCGTCGTTCGCGGCCGTCACGCCTACGGGCTTTTGCAATCTGAACATGGCGTGCACCGTCTGGTGCGTATTTCGCCGTTCAACAAGGAGGCAAAGCGTCAGACCGCCTTTTCCTCGATGCAGGTCGTGCCGTTCTTCGACGAAGTCACCAACGAGATCGATATCGACGAAAAGGACCTGCGCATCGACACGTTCCGCTCGTCAGGAGCCGGCGGGCAGCACGTGAACGTCACCGACTCCGCGGTGCGTATTACCCACCTTCCGACCGGCGTCGTAACCGCTTGCCAGAACGAACGCAGCCAACACCAAAACAAAGATCGGGCGATGCAGATGTTGGCTGCGAAGCTGCTCGACCTCGAGCGGAAGCAGCGCCAGGACGATCTTGCCGAGATCGCCGGCGAAGCCAAGAACGTCGGATTCGGCAGCCAAATCCGCTCGTATGTTCTGCAGCCGTACCAAATGGTGAAGGATCTCCGGTCCGAGTTCGAGACCGGCCAGATCGACAATGTGTTGAGTGGCGATATCGAACCGTTCATGGAGGCGTACCTCCGTTGGAATCGCGCCACATCACTCGGCTCCGCTGACACCAAGTAGGGCGCGAGTACTTCTCGAGTCCTGAACGTCGCTTTTGCGTGGCCGCTGCTAGCGTTTTCGACAGTCTCGCTTGGCCCTTGTGTCCGGTCGCCTTGTTCGAACTTTTTCCCCGATCGGCTCGCCAAGCAGTTCCCCTCATTCGCGTTCCCCATAGCCCCCGCCCTGTGACTACATGATCAAACTCGAAAACGTTTCCAAGAGCTACAAGGGCGGCAGCGATGCCGCTGCGCTCCAGAACGCCAACATCGATATCGGGAAGGGCGAGTTTGTGTTTCTTGTCGGACCCTCCGGTTCAGGCAAGTCCACGTTTATTCGCCTGTTGAACAAAGAAGAAGACCCCACCGACGGGCGAATCTTTGTTGCTGGCAAAGACATTGGTCAGCTCAACAGTTGGAAAGTGCCCTACCTGCGCCGCAACATTGGCTGCATCTTCCAGGACTTCAAGCTGCTCGAGAAGAAGACCGTGGCAGAGAACGTTGCCTTTGCGCTTGAGGTAATCGGCCGCCCGCGATCGGTTATCTCCAAGCAGGTTCCGGCGATTCTCGAACTCGTTGGTTTGAGCGACAAGCTCACAAGTTTTCCCGGCGAACTGAGTGGTGGCGAGCAGCAGCGGGTGTCTATTGCCCGAGCATTTGTAAACCGGCCACTTATCCTTCTGGCCGACGAACCGACCGGTAACCTCGACCCCAACACCTCGGTGGGCATCATGCGGCTCCTCGATCGCATTAACCGCACTGGAACCACGGTGGTTATGGCCACCCACGATCGCGGCATCGTCGACACGATGCGTCGGCGGGTGGTGGAGCTCGACAAGGGATCCATCGTTCGCGACCAGGCGCAGGGCGTCTACGAGTAGGACTCGGCTTTCTTATGGCTCTCAAAATTACGTATATGTTGCGCGAGACGGGCACGAACCTCAAGCGCCGCATCTCGCTCACCATCGCAGCGATTCTCACGATTTCGATCTCCCTGGCTCTGTTCGGCAGCGCGCTGCTTGCCCGCGACGGGGTTGCAAACGCCACGGCTCGGTGGGAGGGCGGCATCGAGTTCGTTATCTGGATGAATCCTGAAGCTGATGCCGACCAGGACGCAGCGATCCGCCGTTCGCTCGATGAGAGCCCGGCAATTCAGAGTTCGACCTATGTCTCCCAAGATGATGCGTTGGTGGAATTCCAGGACATGTTCATGGATTCCCCGGATCTGCTCGATGCGGTCGAGGCCGCAGACCTTCCGCCTTCTTATCGGGTCGTGCCGGTTGACCCGGACGCCGATGTCGTCGTGGAACTCGGGTCTCAATTCCTCAATCAGCCTGGCGTTCGTGATGTGGTGTTTGCCAGCGAGGCCATTAAGGACATCCAAACTCAGGCTGATCGGATTTCTCGCGGACTGCTTTGGGTGGGGGTCGTGCTCCTCTTTGCAGCTGCGCTCTTGATCCTCAACACGATCGTTGTTGCCATCGGTGCTCGTCGCCAAGAGATCGAAGTGATGAAGCTGGTGGGGGCAAGCAACTGGTTTATCCGGCTGCCCTTCATGCTCGAGGGGCTTGTGCACGGCATTGTCGGGGCCGGGTTCGCGGTGCTCGGCATGGTCGGGGTTCGGCGCTACGTCATCGACGGGTTCAGCGAGTCGCAAAGCCTGGCGTTGCTTGAAGGTCTACGCGTCACCGATGCGGAGCTGTTTAACCGCAGCCTCTGGGTGCTGGCAATCGGCATCGCTGTAGGCATCTTGGGGTCGCTCTTTGCGGTCTCAACAAAGCTCGACGTCTAACCGAATTTCGTAGCCACCGGGCCTCTTAAACGGTGGTCAGGAATGGGTATATCGGCTCATAATATGTCGGTTTGGGCCGATTGGTACGGGTGTTCCCCATGCCTGCTTTGCGCGTCGTTCGTTGCGCTGCCCTCATTGCCGTCCTTTTGCTGTCATCGTTGGCCTTCCCCAGGACTGCATTCGCTCAAACTGAGGAGCCATCGGCCCCGGCCGAAACCGCTCCACCAGCGCCCGAGCCCACAGCGCCACCTGCTACTTCAGCGCCCGAGACCCCTCCCGATACGCAAGCTCCGGCCCCTGAGCCGGAAACCCCTGCCGAGCCGCAGCCCGAATCCGGCGATCCGTCGACTCCACCAACGACTGAAGCTCCAATTCTTGTCGGCGAAGGTGACCCTTCGGTCGGCGACGGCGGAGAGGCCCCAAGCGAGGAAGACGACGGGCAAGTACCGGGCGAGCCAGGGCAACCGGGCCCGACGGCGCAGCCCCGATTCTCCGCTGAAGAACTGATCGAGCTTCAGAAGAAGTACGACGAAGCGGTTGGCGACGAAGCCGAGGCTCTTGCAATTTGGGAACTCGCTAGCGCTCGTCTCGCCGAGATCGATGCCCGTTCGGCCCGGCTCACGGGCATGCTCGCTTGGACCGAGCTTGAGATAAAGGTCGCCAAAGCCGATCACAGCACGGCGATCTCGGTGCGCGAACAGACCGAGGGGGAGCTCGCCATTGTCCGAGCAGAGCTTGCCGATGAAGAGCTCCGACTAAAGCGGCAAGCCGTCGAAGCGTTTATGGGCGGAAGTTCTTCGAACGAGAGCATCCTGACCACCGTGCTCAACGCCGGTTCTATCGACGAGGTCGAGAGTCTCCGGGAATACGCGCACATTGCGCTCGATGACCAAGAGGGCACGATCACCTCGATCGAAGACCTCGAGGTACGGGTTGATGAACTGCTGGTAGCAAAAAATTCTCTCGAACGGGAGGCCGCAGTGGCCGTAGCTCGCGTCGAGGCATTCGAATCCCAGGTCGAGGAGAACACCTCCGAGCTTGGTGAGCTTCGAGCACTTGCCGAGACCGAAGAGATCGAACTTCGCCGCCAATTGGCCGAGATTCAAACGGTCCGGACCGAGTACGAGCAACGGCTCAATGCGCTCGAACAAGATTCGGACTCGGCATCGGCAGCGCTGCAACGGGCACAGGCAAGCCAAACCCCAGGACCTCCACCCCGGATGCATTCGCCACTTCTGGTTGCCGAGATCAGTTCGGGCTTTGGCCCTCGAATGCACCCGATCTGGGGAAACCGTCGCATGCACAACGGCCTCGACTACGGCGGCAATTCTGGCGATGAGATCTTTGCTGCCGCAGCAGGCGTTGTAGTGATGGCCGAACTCCGCGGTGGGTACGGCAACGTCGTGGTCATCGATCACGGCGGCCAATGGGGAACGCTTTACGCCCACCAAAGCGCGGTAAATGTAGTTCCCGGACAACAGGTTGCCCGAGGCGAGGTCGTTGGTTGGGTTGGTTCGACCGGACACTCCACCGGGCCACATCTTCACTTCGAGCTACGCCAGCTCGGAGCACCGCGTGACCCCTACAACCACATCGACTTCGACGAAGAACATCCGGTGACGTGCGAGGTGCTTATCCGCACCGGCCACATCAACGACCTCGACGCGGCCCAGAGGCGAGATGACTGTGCCGAGTACTTCGAGCAAGACTGAACGGGTACGGTTTTAGCGTGATGCACCGAATTGTTGCTCTCTTTGTAGCCGTCAGCTTTGGTTTGGTGGGTTGTGCGTCTGCCGAAGGTCCGACGTTGACCGAGCCTTCAAGCACTGATGAAACCACCGAAGACACCGAAGACACCGACACAAGCGCTGAAGACAGCGAGGCTGAGGACGGCGCCGAGGATGCGGCAAACAAGCCGTTTCCCGACGTGATCGAGGTGAACTTTGCACGCCAAGGGCAAGGGCCGTATTCCTTCGATGTCACCGTAAGTTCGCCGTATGACACTCCCGAACGGTACGCCGACGCGTGGCGCGTTGTTGGCCTCGACGGCACGGTGTACGGATTGCGCGAGCTCACCCATGACCATCAGGGCGAACAGCCATTTACCCGTTCGCTGGAGGGAGTCGAGATCCCCGAAGATGTTACGGAACTGCTGGTCGAGGCCCGCGACAGCGAGAACGGCTGGGGCGGCGGCACCGTTGAGATCAGACTGGATCCAGCGACTTAGCGCTGGTGTGACTATCCTCTCCCGAAACACTGATTCTCTGGAGGGGCAATGCCTCAGCAAGTACGGGCGGTCGTCGCCAAAGCAAAGGGTGAACCGGTAAGTATCGAGACCATCGAAATTCCTGATCCGGGACCAGGCGAAGCGGTTGTAAAGATCCAAGCCTGCGGTGTGTGCCATACCGACCTGCATTACCGGGAAGGCGCCATCAACGACGAGTTCCCTTTCCTGCTCGGACATGAAGCTTCGGGGATCGTTGAGTCACTCGGCGAGGGTGTCACCAATGTTGAGGTCGGCGACTTTGTCATCTTGAACTGGCGTGCCGTTTGCGGCGACTGCCGTTCGTGTAACCGTGGCAATCCGCATCTGTGCTTCAACACCCACAACGCCACCCAAAAGATGACCCTCGACGGTCAAGAGCTCAGCCCAGCGCTGGGCATCGGCGCATTTGCCGAAAAGACCCTCGTGCATTCCGGTCAGTGCACCAAGGTGAACCCGGCAGCAAAACCTGAGGTCGCCGGACTCATCGGCTGCGGTGTCATGGCGGGCCTTGGCGCTGCCATGAACACCGGCGAGGTTGGACACGGAGACTCGGTTGCCGTGTTTGGTTGCGGCGGTGTCGGTGACGCCGCTATCGCTGGGGCACATTTGGCCGGCGCCAGCACCATCATCGCCGTCGACCTCGACGACAAGAAGCTCGAGTGGGCCAAAGAATTCGGCGCAACCCACACCATTAACGCCGCCGGCACCGATGTCGTGAAGGCAATCCAAGACCTCACCGATGGCAACGGTGTCGACGTTGCCATCGAGGCCGTTGGTCTTCCTCAAACCTACGAGCAAGCGTTCTATGCACGCGACCTCGCCGGCACGGTTGTTCTTGTTGGCGTCCCCAACCCGGAGATGAAGATCGAGCTGCCGCTCATCGACGTGTTCGGCCGGGGCGGCTCGTTGAAGTCTTCGTGGTACGGCGATTGCCTGCCATCGCGTGACTTCCCAATGCTCATCGATCTGTACCTTCAAGGCCGTCTCGATCTTGAGCGATTCGTCTCTGAGACCATCACCCTTGAAGACGTCGAAGAGGCGTTCCACAAGATGGAAGCCGGCGAAGTTCTGCGTTCGGTCGTGGTGCTGTAATGACCCGAATCGATCACATCATCACGTCCGGCGTCTTCTCGCTCGACGGCGACGACTTCGACGTCGAGAACAACATCTGGCTCGTCGGCGACGACAACGATGTACTCGTTATCGATGCCGCACACGACCATCGGCCGATCCTCGACGGAATCGGCGGCCGCAAGGTCGCCGGCATCGTTTGCACCCATGCCCACAACGATCACATCAACGCCGCGGCAGATTTGGCTGAAGCCACCGGCGCGCCCATTTTGCTTCACCCCGACGATTCGATGCTGTGGGAAGTTATCTATCCCGACCGTCGTATCGACAACGAGCTCGCCGATGGTCAGATCCTCACCGTGGGCGGCGTCGACGTCGAGATCTTGCATACCCCAGGTCATTCACCCGGCGGCGTGAGCTTGCACGTTGCTTCGGAACGCACTGTGTTCAGCGGCGACACGTTGTTCAACGGCGGTCCAGGTGCCACCGGACGCTCATTCAGTAGCCATCAGCTCCTGGTCGAGAGCATCACCAAGAAGTTGCTCGTGCTCGACGAGGCCACGGTGGTTCACACCGGTCACGGTGATTCGACAACAATCGGCGCAGAGATTCCAAACGTCAAATAGCCGGTCGGGGTTCTGCTGCGACAGCGGCCCCGTGGCGTTTGCCTTTGGAGATCTCGCTAGCGAACGGGTGTTACACCTGGACGACGCGAACCATCGACTTCTGTTGGTCTCGTAAGACCGTCTCGTTCGTGCGGCTGGCCTGAAGTTCGTACCCGATCTGCAAGAGACCGGACAGCATCAGCTTCTTCACCGCGGTTGCCGGCAAACCAGCAACCTCGACGATGCAGCCTTCTGCTGCTTCGGCCAGGTCGATCGTTACCGTGCCGGCCTCTCGGGTGAGCAAGATCGAGGTCTCGCTTACCGAGTCGACGGTAAAGCCGTTGTCGGTAAGAACATCGGTGAAGAGTCCGCTGAAGTCAACGGTGGCAGATCCAAGAACATCGACGGTAAGGATCGAAGGGATTCCCGAAAGAGCTGCGGCCTGTGCCGTTGGCGGGGGAGCCAACGAAGAAACGAAGAGGTCTGGCTCAGCGATGACCACTGGTGGCTCGTCTTCGATGACCGGCAGCCCAAGAGATGGGGTAGTGGCAATCTGAAGCGCAGAGCGCAGGTCGCTCGGAAGTTCGCGAACTCCGGCGGTCTGGCCGACTCGATCGGAGACGTCGACGATGTCGTCGGTAGCTTCGGGAACTGTGTTCGGGGGAACTGTATTCGGGGGAGCTGTGTTCGGGGGAAGAGCGGCTGAACTTGTGTCGGCGCCGATTGCATAAATGTCGTCGTAAGGATGTTCCGTGCGAGCAGTCAGATCGATCACTGAAGCGGACTCGGGAAGGTCGGGCCGAAATGGTGTTGTGGTCTTGGCGCTCTGCGGGAAGTCGCGAATTTCCGCAGACGGGGCAGCCTCGGACCATGATCCGGGCGAGGCCGCGTCGACAAAGAGGGGAGGGGACACAGGGGCTCCGGGAGATACTGGCGATTCAGGATTCATAGGAGTTTCAGTGGTCACTGGGGGAAGACCCGGAGGCGGCGGCGGTGGAGGAAGCGACGGCAACTCGGCATTGAGATCGGGTGGATCGGCAAGCGTCGAAGACGGTGGTGGGGTGAAGAAGCTCGACGCTGCAGGCTCGTCGGCCTCGACCTGGCTTGGGAGATCCCAGGACGTGACGTCCTCGGGATCATCGGTTGGCTTTTTGTCCTTGCGGCGATTTTTCATTCTTCATCCCGGCCAGTCATAGACGCAAAATTAGTGCTTGGGCGTTAGTGCCGAGAGTAGGTGCGGGTGATTCCCGCAAACAATGGGCCGAGAGACCCTATTCGCCGATGTCTTCGTTCCAGAGTTCTGGGCTTTTGGTTATGAAGTCGGTCATTAGGGCTATGCACTCGTCGTCGTGGGTCACCGTAAGCTCGACCCCTCGTGACTGGGTGTACTCCTCGGGGCCCTTGAACGTGGTGTTCTCACCAATCACGACTCTGGGAATGCCAAACAGCAGCACTGTGCCGCTGCACATATCGCACGGCGACAAGGTGGAGTAAAGGGTCGAACGCCGGTAATCGCTTGCCGAGAGACGGCCAGCGTTCTCGAGTGCATCCATCTCGGCGTGAAGGATGGCGCTGCCGCGCTGCACCCGCTGATTGTGGCCCCGGCCAACAATCTCGCCATCGAGCACCAGCACCGAACCGATCGGTATCCCGCCGGCGGCGAGCCCAGCCTTCGCCTCATCAATCGCTGCTTGCAAGAACACGTCGTCGGTCATGGATCACCACACTATCTCTGTGTTTTGCCCAGTGTTTCGCTCTCTGTTTTGCCCAGTGTTTCGCTCTCTGTTTCGCCAGGATCTCAGCTCGCTGAGGAAGCGTCTCGTCAGATTTCTAAGCTCACTGTGTCGTTCCTGTTACGGAAGTTGTTTTTGAGACCGTTGTAAACACTGGGGTTTTTGGGGGTATTGGGGCCAATGTGGCGAAAGTGTGGCAGGGATGATTGACACGGTGGGGGGAAAGGGCATAAAGTGGGGCATTATGGAGAGCAAGACCACATTGAGCCCTAACCACACCGGTCATGGGTTGCGTCTCGTCTCAACGTCAACCCCAAACCAGCCGCCCCAAGAAGACCAAGTAGAGAAGGACTCCGAACTCAGTGATATTCGTCGGAACCTTCGAACACACGTTGGACAAGAAGGGGCGTCTCGTTCTGCCGTCGAAGTTTCGGCACCAGCTGGAAACGACGACCACCTTCGCTTCCCCGGGCTTCGGCCAGTGCGTGGCACTGTGGCCGGAGGACAGCTACAGCGAGTACCTCAACCGGATTCGCGAGCAAGTGCGATTGGGCGACACCCAGCAACACAAAACGCTCCGACTGATCACGTCGGCGTCGTCCCAGTTGAAGCCCGACACTCAGGGGAGAGTGCTCCTGCCGGAGAACTTGTTGACATGGGGGAATTTGCAGCGCGACGTCGTACTCGTGGGAACTCTCGACCGGATCGAAATCTGGGACAAGGAAACCTGGGAAGCCGACTCGGTCGACTCGACAACCGAACTCATGGAAGTCCTGGAGAGCGGCCTGGGGATCTAACCCCACCGCCTGCCGCATAGCCGGCTGACCTCACCTCTTCTCCACCTCTCCACCTCTTCTCCACTTCTTCTCTACTACTTCTTCCTCGTCCAACAAACCGCACACTCACCCCCCGCAGCAGAACCGCAAGGAGCCCCCAAGAAGACCTTACGAATCACACAACTCGTTTATCGGCAGTCCTCCGATTAGCGCGATGGAAGGCCCCTACTCCGCCCGCTTACCATCTAGCTCGTTTGGGAGAGAAAACCCAGCGTGCGTTTGCTGGTCGGAGGACTGCTGATGGCCGAGCTGTGTGATTCAAGGTCGCTGGAGGGTTTCGAACCGCCAGTCGTAGAGTCTTGGGAAATAGCGATGACCTTTGAGCATATTCCCGTCATGGTCGACGAGATTCTCTCGATTTTTGACGATGTGCCCCCAGGTGTCGTGCTCGATGCAACCCTCGGAGGCGCCGGACATTCCGTGGCGCTTCTCGAACGTCGACCCGAACTCGGAATCGTCGGACTTGACCAAGATGATGATGCACTCGTTGCTGCTCGTGCCCGCCTCGAACCGTTCGGCGACCGTGCTCAAGCGCAAAAATGCCGATTCGATCAACTTGGGGCCGAACTCGACAAGCTCGGCCACGATCAGATCTCTGGGTTTCTTTTTGATCTCGGCGTCTCCTCGCACCAGATCGACACCGGCGAGCGGGGTTTCAGTTACCGCACCGACGGCCCGCTGGACATGCGGATGGACCAATCGGCAGGTCGAACAGCCGCTGACGTCGTCAACATCGTCGACGACCGTGAACTTGCCGACATTCTTCGCAACTACGGCGATGAAAAGCATGCGATGCGGATCGCTAAGGCCATCGTTGCCGCTCGGCCCGTGACCACAACCTCGCAGCTCGCCGACATTGTGCGCGACGCCACGCCGGCCCGCGACAAACGACGAGGCGACCCGTCGAAACGTACCTTTCAAGCACTTCGGATTGAAGTAAACGAAGAGCTCTCCATCCTTGAAAGTGCCCTCGACGCGGCGCTCGACCGGCTTTGTGTCGGGGGTCGGGGAGCAGTGCTTGCCTACCACTCTGGCGAAGACCGAATCGTCAAACAGACTTTTCGTGCACGTGTAGACGTCGATGATCATCGATCACCGGTGCCGCTGAACAACGAAGAGTTCTCCTTGCTTTGGAACGGCTCCAAGAAACCCCGAGATGACGAGAACAACGAAAACCGGCGGGCCACAAGCGCTCGTTTGCGCGGCATCGAACGGGTGAAGGTGGCTGCAGCATGAGCCGATCATCAACCGCACGGAAAAGCGATGCTCCAAAGCGCTCGCAACGCGCTGAAAAGAGCGCCCGCTCGAAGCGAATTCAGCTTCGTGCCATCGACTCACCGCGAGTGTGGTCGTTGGGCGCCCTTGGCGTCTTTGCCTTTCTCATGCTCTTCGGCGCGCTTCTTGGCGCAGTCGTGGTTCAAACCGGCGTCGTCCAGCATCAAGTCGAGAAGGACGAGTTGGGCGATCGCATCGCCGAACAGAGTGAGCTCCAAGACCGGCTGTCCCTTGATGTCGCGAAACTCGAGGCGCCCCAGCGGATTCTCTCTGAAGCCCAAGAACGCCTGGGTATGGTGACCCCGGACAACCGGCCGTACCTGCCGCCCGTTGTGCCCGACGATCCATTAACACCGGTTCCCTTTCCAGGTGTTTCGCCGTTTGGAGCGTCTGAATGACCACGGTTTCGCGTCCGCCGACCAAACGGAAGTCAACGAGTCCCTCACGGAAACCGGCAAAGCGCAGTGTCGCTACTGGTTCGGGACGGCGCACTCGAAAGGCGAGCAAGCGGGCGCCACGCGTCCACCCACGGCGCATCGTCGTCCTTATCGCGATCGTCGTTCTTGCCGGGCTTGGACTGATGTTTCAGCTCGTACGGGTTCAAGCCTTCGGAGCTGAGCGCTACCTGAACTACGGCGAATCCCAACGACTCAGGTCGGTAGAGATCGCCGGTGGGCGAGGGCGAATCCTCGACCGCTCAGGTGTTGCGCTGTCCGTATCGCTACCAACCCCGACAATCGCTGCCGACCCTCGACTCATAACCGACCCCTCGGGAACAGCGCGCGTGTTGGCGCCACTTGTCGGCGTCGATGCGGGCACGCTCGAGCAACGGTTCCTTCGTCCCGACAGCGCCTTTGCATACGTATCCCGCCAGGTATCCGACGAAGTCGCGGCCGAGGTTGAAGCACTTGAGCTCCCCGGCATTTACACCTACGAAGAGGCAGCACGGTACAACCCTCTTGGTGAGTCCTTCGCCCGAAGTGTTCTCGGTCGTGTCGACACTGATCATCGCGGCGTCAGTGGGCTCGAACTCGAGTTTGGCGATGAGCTTCGTGGCACTCCCGGACAGCTCCTCTTCGAGCGGGCCAAGAACGGAACCGCAATCCCCGGAGGGGTCTACGAGCTCGAAGAGGCGATACCTGGCGCCGACGTGCAGATCACCCTCGACCGAACGCTCCAATTCGAAACCGAGCGACTCCTGCAACAGCAGGTAGCAGATACCAACGCCGACGGTGGCGTTGTCATCATCATGGTCCCGGGAACCGGCGAGATTCTTTCGATGGCATCGGTATCGCGGACCGATGACGGTCGGGTTGTCGTAACCGGCGAGAACCGCGCACTGTCCTGGGTCTACGAACCCGGTTCGGTACTCAAGGCCGTTACCTTCGCGGGAGTGTTCGAAGCCGACCTTGCCGAAGTCGACACCTTCACCAACGTGCCGTACGCGAAGACGATTTTCGATAAGGAATACACCGACGATCACTTCCACAACGACGAGTGGTGGACCCCAGTCGACATCATGCGAGAGTCGTCAAACATCGGCACGATCCAATGGGCCGAGAAGCTCGGCAACCAGGGGCTGTATTCGACCCTTACCGACTTTGGTTTCGGCAGCGCCTCGACGTTGCGGTTCCCGTACGAAGAAAACGGTCTCCTCCGCGAGGCCGATGTGTGGTCGGGTACGTCCTTGCCGAGTATCGCGATCGGGCAGGGAATCGCTGCGACGCCTCTCCAAGTCATCCAATCGTTCAACATCATTGCCAACGGCGGCGTGTACGTTCCGCCCAAACTGGTGATGGGAACCTCGGCCCCAAACGGTGAGCTGCGCGAACCTCCGTATGAACCAAGTCGCCGGATCGTCGAACAATCCACCGCCGACAAACTCACGACGATGCTCGAGTCGGTCGTCGAATCCGGAACCGGCCGTGCGGCGGCGATTCCCGGGTACCTCGCTGCCGGAAAGACCGGTACGTCGTGGAAGCCTCAGCCGGGCGGCGGCTACCAGGACGAAGAGGGCAAGTTTCACTATGTCGCAACCTTCGGTGGGTTCCTTCCCGCCGATGACCCAGCGGTTTCAATCCTGGTCGTCATCGACGAACCTCAGGGCTACGAGAGTGAGATATCCGGTGGTAAAGCTGCGGCGCCGCTGTTTGCCAAACTTTCGCGATATGCCCTGCAGCACTTGAGGGTGCCACCGTCGGTCGCTTCCCAGGCCGTCGACGGGTCCGAGGGCACGGTGACCGGTGAAGACGGTCGGATCCGGGCCGAGACCGAAAGCGAACGTCGTATTCGCGAGGCAAAAGAAGCGCGAGAGCGGGCCGAGGGTGAAGCTGCAGCGAAGCGAGCAGAGCAGGCCGCTGAAGACCGAGCAGCTGCTGAGGCGGTCGACGCCGAAGAAGCCGCCAGAGCCGCCGAGGCTGAAGCCGAGCGCGCTGCGCAAGAGCCCGACGTACCCGAAGAACCCGAACAGCCAGACCAGTCTGATGCTGCGCCTGAGCCCGAGGAAACCCCAATCGATGAGACTCAGTGAGCTGAGCTCGTCCGTTCTTCAACTTCCCGGAAGCGCGCTCGGCGACGACCCGGATATCACCTCGCTCTCTTTCGACAGCCGAGAGGCGACGGCCGGTGGATTGTTCTTTGCGGTGCCCGGCGAAGTCTCTGACGGCCATGACCATGCAGCGGGCGCAGTCGAACAAGGCGCGGTAGCGCTTGTTGTAGAACGCCCCCTCGATCTTGGAGTCCCGCAGATCGTTGTGAGCGACTGCCGGGCAGCGATGCCGATCATCGCCGCAATGTTCTTCGGGAACCCAAGCGAGCGTCTCACCGTCATCGGCGTTACTGGCACCAACGGCAAGACGACCATCGTTGCGATGCTCGCAGCAATCGCTGAAGCAGCCGGTCTAGATGCTCACGTCATTGGAACCCTGACCGGAGCACGAACTACGCCCGAAGCCATCAAACTGCAGGGCGAACTCGCGTCGGCCGTAGCCTCGGGTGTCGACCTTGTCGCGATGGAGGTGTCGTCGCACGCACTGGTACAGCACCGACCCGACAACGTCGCCTTCGATGCGGCGATCTTCACGAACCTCACCGTCGACCACCTCGACTACCACGAGTCGATGGAGTCGTATTTCGAGGCCAAAGCACTCTTGTTTGCTCCGCATCGGAGCGGCACCGCTGTGCTCTGGACCGACGACGAGTACGGCCAACGACTCTCCGAACAGCTCGCCGCAGTCGA
>CALGZB010000226.1 GCA_937934655.1 uncultured Acidimicrobiales bacterium
ACGACCAGTACTCCCTCGAGCGGGCGGGCCATCAGACGTTCGTCTCTTTGGGAAGGAAGCCACCGCGGGTCTGTGGAAGCTTCATCTCGAGGATTCGAGAGGCGACAACCGTACGAAGAATCTGGGCGGTTCCTCCGCCAATCGTGAACATACGAACGTCTCGGTACATACGTTCCAGCGGGTTGCGGCGGCTGTAGCCAGCGGCGCCGAAGACCTGGAGCGCATCGTTGACCACTCGGATCGACGCTTCGGCGGTGAAGATCTTGGCCTGAGCGGCCATGGCAGCGTCGGGGAACGGCGAACCGCCAGCGCCACGCGACTCGGCGGCCCGGTACGTAAGGCTTCGAGCCGCTTCGAGCTGCACCGACATGTCGGCGAGCATCCACTGCAACCCCTGGAACTCGGCGATCGGCCGGTCGAACTGCGTCCGCTCTTTCGCGAATTCGAGTGCCAGCTCGTAGGCACCGGTTGCGATACCGAGGCCAACGGTTCCGGCCCCAACCCGTTGGCTGTTGTAAGCGTTCATCAGCTCGGCGAAGCCCCGCTTAAAGCCCGACGGCGGCATGACCACCATGTCGGCCTCGACCACCATGTCGTTGAAGAAGACTTCCATCTCGGGAATTGCTCGCAATCCCATCGTGGGTTCGCGGAGACCAAAGGAGAGGCCCGGGTTCTCGTCGCGGATAGCGAGGAATCCACCGATGCCCTCTTCGGTGCCATCTTCGGCAAAGACCCGAGCGAAAATCAGATGCAGCTTCGAGACGGTGCCGCCGGTAATCCAATGCTTGCTGCCGTTGAGCACATAGCTATCGCCTTTGCGATCAGCCCTCGTGGTCATGCGGGATGCGGCACTTCCAGCCCCTGGCTCGGTGATGCAGATAGCCGGCTTGTCGCCGTCGAGCACTAGGTCGGCAGCCAGCTTCTTCTGCATGTCAGTGCCGTACGCCATGACGGCGCTAATGGCACCCATGTTGGCCTCGACCGCAATGCGTCCGGTCACGCCACAAACCTTGGCCATCTCTTCGACCACCAGCACGGCATCGAGGAACGAATGGCCTGGGCCGCCGAACTCGGTGGGCACCGTCATGCCCGTGAAACCGGCATCGCGAAGGGCGTGCACGTTCTCCCACGGGTACTGCTCGGCTTCGTCGACGGCCGCGGCGCGCGGCCCGATGACCTCGGTGGCCAAGGCGCGAGCCTTTGTCTGAAGAGCGAGTTGTTCGTCGGTTAGTTGCCAGGTCATGTCGCCTCCAAGGCGATGAGCGGTGGGCTATAGAGAAAGGGTTTCATAGGCGTGCGAAGTGGTCACGGGTCAACGAGATCACATCTCGCTGCGCGATACTTCCGCCGATTCGATGCAGGTGTCCGGCGAGTGCATCGATACTCGCTACTGCTTCGGCCGGGTTCGGAGTTCCTTGGCGGATAGCAGCAACGAGTGGCTGCACGACTGCGATAAAGATGTGATCGTTCTCCGACGACTCCTCGCCATGAGAGTGTTCGACGCCATCGAAAAACCGTTGCGCGGATGCGTGGTCGGGCCGTCGGGTGTAAATGAACGCGCCGTGCAGATCGAGGAAACCCGAGGTATGCCACTCGGGTCGCTGGCTAAAGCGGTCGGCGAGGCCGTCCCAGCGGTCGCCGACATCAACCCCGGCGAGCTCGAGTCTCCAAAGCAACGACGCCAGGTCGCAAAGCCGGAACGGCGTGGTGGCGACGGCGAGTTGATCGTCGTGAATAGCCAGGGCCTCGGCGAACTGTCCGGTAGCGATAAGGCGAAGAGAAAGATGCCACCAAATGTGTACGGCGAGACCATCTTGTTTCGACCACACCTCCTGGCGATCTCGCAGCAAGCCAAGAGCGGCGTCGCTGTCGTCAAGCGATTCGTAAAGGTGAGCAAGCGAGTGCAGCGACCAAAGGTCCATGGGGTCGGCGGCAAGCGCTTCCTTCGCCAATGCTTCGGCGTCGGGATAGAGCCCGACCTCTTCCATCGCGAAGGACAGCTGACCAGCGATGAAGCTCCATCCCGGACGATCGCGGTCCCAGCCATCAAAGGCCTTCTGACTCGACCGCAATCGACGAGCTTCGTCGCCGACGTGCAGGTACACATCGTGGGCAAACCGGATCGCAGCGAAGTCGTTGGTGTCGGCAGCAACGGCATCCCACCGGCGCGCCGCCTGGGTGAAGTTGCCAGCGATAAGCAGACCGAGCGCTTCGGCATGGCCGACGTCTCGCTCGGTGGTAGCTCGAGCAACAGCGCGGCGCTGATCTTCGAGAACCTCGGTGGTCGTAGGCGATGCCCCGCCGAGAATCCTGTAGGCACCACAGAAGACCGACCCCATCGCAAAGGCGTCATCGTCTCGGTTGGCTGCTTCGAGCGTTGCGAACGGATCGCCGATGAAGTGAGCGGCCTCGGCCCAGGCATGGTTCCAGGCAACGACCGACTCGTTCGAGTCAGCAGCGACCGGCTCGCCCCAAACGTCCACCGACTCAACGTTCACAGGGTGACATCCAAGTGCTCGATGCCATTGACAAAGTTCGACTCGACAAACTCCGGCTTGCCCACCGAAGCAAAGGTGACGTTGCGGTCGAGTAGCTCGGTGATCAGTTCGGCTATCTCAAGCCGGGCGAGCGAGGCACCCAAACAGAAGTGCGCTCCTCCCCCACCGAAGGCAACATGGGGCGAAGTCATTGGCCGGTCGACCCGGAACTCGTGGGGGTTCGGAAACTCTGCATCATCGAAGTTCGCTGCCGAGTACCACATGACCACCTTGTCGCCGGCGGCGAGCGGTGTACCGGAAAGAGTGGTGGCAGTCGTTACTGTCCTACGGAAGTACAGAATGGCTGACGAGTAGCGAATCACTTCGTCGGTGATGGCACCTAACAAGGAGCGGTCAGAGCGAACCGCCGCAAATGCATCCGGGAAGTCGTGCAGATACATGGCCAGGTGGGCCATCGAGGACCGCGTGGTCTCGTTGCCGGCAAAGATCATCAGGCGGAAGAAGTTGGCGAACTCGTCGCGGCTCAGCCGCTCGCCGTCGATCTCAGCGCTAATGAGCTTGGTGATGAGATCATCGGCCGGTTCATCGCGACGGCGATCGGCAAGGTTGGCGGCGTATTCGCTCATCGCCCAAGCCGCTGGGCTGTTGAACGGCAGCAGACGCAGGTCTGTGGTGTTGCCGTATGCCGTGGGCTCGAGCGGTTCGCTGCCGGTTCCGGCCACGAGGTGGTCGGTGAGGCCAATCAAGAAATCGTGATCCTCTTCGGGGACCCCCATGAGGTCGCAGATGACCCCGATTGGGATCGGCTTGGCCACCACGTCGACCCAGTTGCCTCCACCGGCCGACTCGAGCACGTCGAGACAAGCCGACACCCGAGCACGAATGGCGGGTTGGTACCCCTGTACGTGGCGCGGGGTAAACGCCGAGCTGATGATTCGCCGCAGTCTGGTGTGGACCGGTGGGTCCATGTCGATCATCGACGCCCGAGCATCGAGTGCGTCTTCGTCGATGTCGTAGATCTGAATATGGCCAACACCCGATGAGTAGGTGGTGGTGTCACGCGAGACCGTCACCAGATCGTGGTGTCGAGTTACCGACCAAAACCCTGCGGTCTCGCCAAATGCGGGACTCCAGGTCAGCCCGTCATTTGCCCGCATCTCGGCGAAGACGTCATGTGGGATGCCCGTTGAGAAGACGGCAGCGTCATGAAGGTTGGCTGGCGCTACAGGAACAGACATGACCCCTCCGTATCAACGCTCTCCGCCACAGTGGCTTCGAGACAGGCAGTTACTTTGGACCCAAAGTATATATTCCCTGCTACCGTTTCAAACCCGGGAGCGAAGCAATTGCCATACGAGTACAACCCAGAAGCGTTGAGCGAGGCCGAGGCGGACATCCGCAACCGGCTCGATGGAGCGCCGGTCGACCTCGAAGTCCAACGAGCGATCTCCAACATCTACCGCGCAGCGACCGTCGTGAGCCGCAGCGCCGAGCGCGAGATCCTCAGCGCCCAGAAACTCTCGTGGAGCGCGTTCACCATGCTCTGGGTCCTCTGGGTATGGGGAGAAATGGACTCCACCCGACTCGCCGCCGAAGTCGGCCTCACCCCGGGCACCGTCACCGGCGTGCGCAAGGGTCTCGAAAACCAAGAATGGATCACGTCGCGCAGAGGCCCCACCGATGGCCGCCAGGTAATGATCAGCCTGACGCCTGAGGGAACGGCGATGTTCGACGAGCTCTACCCACGCTTCAATGAGTGGTCCACTCAGCTCTTCGGTGATCTTTCGAGCTCGGGAACAACAGAACTCGCCGACCTTTTGCAACACATCATCGTCCAGCCAACCACCGAAGCAGTCGACAGCTAGGCAGGCGACCCGATCAGACTGGCCCTCTTCATGTGCGTTGCAGGAGTTTCATGCGGTCGCAAAGTTTTTCCAGTGAGGGACGTCGCAAAAGTCTTCAACCATTCCGTAGGGGTACGGAGGTAAACCCGGGGCGGAGACCTCGTTCAGCCTGTCGAGTTCCTCGTCGGTGAGAACCAGGCCCGAGGCATCGAGGTTGGTTTCCAGCTGTTCCACCGTTCGCGCCCCAAGAAGCACTGATGCCACGCCCGGCCGGGTGACCAGCCACGCTAGAGCAACGTGTGCCAACGGAGCGCCGTGACTGTCGGCTACTTCTTGCACTGCAGCGATCACCGACCAGGTCTTTTCGGTGTTGCGACTGCTGTACGCCTCGACCCCCCGGTTGGGGTCTTCGCCTAAGCGCGTTGCACCCACTGGCGGGTTGTCGCGCTGGTACTTGCCGGTTAACCAGCCCCCTCCAAGCGGCGACCAAGGCGTCAACGACAAGTTCTCCTCAACGCAGCAAGGGAGAAGCTCCCACTCAATCGCCCGATCGAGCAGATTGTACTGAGGCTGGAACACGGTCGGAATTACATGCCCCGCAAGTCGAGCCGTCGTCATGATTTTCTGGAGTTGCCACCCAGTCGTATTGGACCAACCAATCTGGTGGATCTTGCCCTGGCGGACAAGGCCGGAAAGTGTGTCGAGCGTCTCCGCGACCGGGGTGTCTTCGTCCCAGCCATGAACGAAGTAAAGGTCGATGTGGTCCAGACCGAGCCGACTGAGGCTGGCGTCGACCGAACGGACGAGACTGCGGCGTGACGCTCCGGGTGTGCCCGGCGGTGGATTAAACCGGCCTTTCGTGGCGACGATGAGGTCATCGGTCGAGGAACGCTTCGAGAGCCAACGGCCAATAATGCGTTCGGATTCGCCATCGGAATAGGCATCAGCAGTGTCCAGAAGATTGCCACCGCGTTCAACGAAGATATCGAGCTGGCGATGTGCCTCGGCTTCGGTTGTTTCAGCCCCGAATGTCATTGTCCCGAGGGCGAACGACGCGACCGTTGCCCCGCCCGGTCCAAGTTGTCGGCGGTCAGTTAGAGAAGTCATGTCAGTTCTTTCCTGCGAGAAGCTCTCGGTAGATATCGGCCTTGTTGTCGATCACCGCTAACGCGCTGCGGAGTTCCTCAATGGTTTCCACCACTCGTTCCCGGTGTTCGATGAGTTGCGCGTAACGATCCGCTTGCGTGTGATCGCCGGCATGAACGAGAAGGGCAAAGCTCTTCATCTGTTGAATGTTCATTCCCGTGAGCCGCAGGCAACGCAAGATCTCGACCCATTCGACATCGGCCCCGCTGTAACGGCGATGGCCGCTCTCAGAACGGGCGACGTCGATGATGAGTCCCTCCCGTTCGTAGTACCGGAGCGTGTCCATCGTTACGCCGCTCTTGTCGACCATTTCGGCCGGAGTGAGCTGCGGCGGGTCGATCTTTGGGGTCATGAAAGGACTGTAGGACCTGGTGTGCGCACCAAGTCAAGCAACTATCCAATACGGCTAACCCATACTGCTAACCCATACTGCTAGCCAATGACGAACGGATCGCGGGTCGCGCCTTCAAGCTCGACCCACACCGTCTTGGTCTGGAGAAACGCATCGAGCGCTTCGAGACCGTTATCTTTGCCGTAGCCGCTTTGCTTAAAGCCGCCGAACGGCGCCATGTAGCTCACGTTGCGGTACGTGTTAATCCACACCGTGCCCACGTTGAGGCTGCGGGCCATGCGATGACCGCGACGGATGTCGTTTGTCCACACGCCAGCGGCGAGGCCGTAGTCGGAATCGTTGGCTAGCTTCACGACTTCGTCCTCATCGGTGAAGGACATGATGGCCAGCACTGGTCCGAAGACTTCTTCGCGCACGATGGAACACTGGTTGTCGACATCGGTGATGACGGTGGGTCGAACAAAGCGGCCACCCAAGTCGGGGTCGACCACGCCACCAGCGGCGATAGTGCCGCCCTCGGCCTTCGCGGCATCGATCATGGCAATGATGCGATCGCGTTGGTCGTCGGACGCTGCTGGGCCCATCTCGGTGGCGACATCGCTTGGATCGCCTAACACGAGTTGGCCAGCACGAGCCACGAGGCGGCCAACCACGTCGTCGAGAATATCGGCGTGAATGTACGCCCGCGAGCCAGCAACACAGGTCTGTCCACTGGCGGCAAAGATGCCAGCGAGTAGACCGTTGGTAGCGGCTTCGATATCGGCATCGGCAAAAAGAATCTGCGGCGACTTGCCGCCGAGTTCGAGCACGGCAGGCGTGAGGTTCTCGGCTGCCGCACGAGCAACATGTTTGGCGGTTGGGCCGCCACCGGTAAACGTGAGCTTGTCGATGCCCGGGTGCGAGCTAATCGCAGCGCCGACGCCCGCAGCACCGGTAACAACGTTGATGACGCCAGGAGGGAAACCAACTTCGGTGGCCCGTTCGGCCAACATGAGAGCGGTTACGGGGGTGAGGTCGGATGGCTTCACGACAACCGTGCAGCCAGCAGCCAACAGCGGGCCGAGCTTCCAGGTGAGCAACGCCAGCGGTGAGTTCCACGGGATGATTGCACCCACAACACCTTTGGGCACACGCTCGGTGTACACCAGAAAGTTGGTGGACGGCGCCGGGATCTGCTGGCCGACGATCTTGTCGGCCATACCGGCGAAGTAGTCGAGGTAACTTTCGAGGCTCTTCGCTTGAGCGGTAGTTTCGCGAATGATCTTGCCGTTATCGCGAGTCTCCGCAGCGGCTAGCTCATCGGCATCGCGGCTGAGCGCTTCGCCAAGCTTGCGCATAAGCCCGGCCCGTTCGCGTGCCGGCATCGTGGCCCATGGACCGTCGGCGAATGCCCTGCGGGCGGCCTGAACTGCAACGTCGACCGCGTCGGGGTCGTCGGCGACTTCGGCCCACGCTTCACCCGAATACGGGTTGATGGTGTCCATACGAGCGCCACTGGCCGGTGCAACAAAGGCACCGTCGATCCAGTTATCGAAACTCTGCTTGTTAGTCATTTACTCGGTCTCTTCTGCTTCTTCGTTGACGGTCTCTGCTGTCTCGGGTGTTTCAGCAACGATCGAGATCGCTCTCCCCGGACACATGTCGACAACCTTCTCGGCCCGGTCAGTAGGCAATAGCCCCGTGCCGACCACGGCTGCGATCCCGCTGTCGTCGTCGACGAGAAAGGTTGCTTCCTCGATCATCTCGCACTGGCCCGAACCGATACAGGTTTCGGTATCGACCTGCACCCGAACCATCAGGTCATCGGAACTCATCCGGTGACGTCCGACAAGCACTGCTCGAGGATGTTCATTCCCTCTTCGATGTCGGCTTCGGTTGCCACGAGGGGCACGAGAACCCGAATCACATTGGAGTCGACACCGGCACCCATGATGATGAGCCCCTTGTTGAAGGCGGCCTCAACCGTTGCCGCCGTGGTGGCGGCATCAGGACGACCGTCGGCGTCGACAAGCTCCACGCCCAGCATCGGACCCAGCCCACGAACTTCGCCAATGGCATCGACCCGTTCGGCCAGGCCATCGAGACGGCTCCGCATGCGGGCGCCCAGCGCCTTCGCCGAGTCCTGGAAGTTGGGGTCGAGAACTTCGGTGATCGCAACCTTGGCCGCAGCGCAGGAGAGTGGGTTGCCGCCATAGGTTCCGCCAATGCCTCCCTTGTGCACACAATCCATGATGTCGGCGCGACCGGTGACGCCAGAGATAGGAAGGCCACCGCCCATCGACTTGGCCCACGTCATGATGTCGGGGGTGACGCCATAGTGGTCGACCGCAGCGGGTGTGCCGGTGCGGCCCATTCCCGATTGCACTTCGTCAGCGATGATGAGGATCCCGTGCTCGGCTGCGATCTCGGCCAAACGGCTTGGGTAATCGTCGGGCATTGGGAGGAACCCGCCCTCGCCCTGCACCGGTTCGTAGATGATCGCCGCAACGTTGCTTGGGTCGACCTGGTTTTTGAAGAGTCGATGCAGGCCATCGATAGCATCGTCGGAGCTAATGCCACGGAAGGGGTACGGACCGGTGGCCCGGTACACCTCGGGAGCGAAGGGACCCATGCCGAGCTTGTACGGACGCACCTTGGCGGTGAGGGTCATGGTCATCAGCGTGCGGCCATGGAACGCGTTGTCGAGGCAAACGATGCCGTCGCGTTTCGTGAAATAGCGGGCGATCTTGATGGCGTTCTCTACGGCTTCAGCACCAGAGTTGGCCAGGAACGCCTTTTTCTCGAAGTCACCGGGGTGACATTCGCAGAGGAGGCGACACACATCGAGGTACGGCTCGTAGGAGTGCAACGAGAAGCACTGATGCAAGTAACTATCGAGCTGGGCCTTGACGGCTGCCACAACATCGGGGTTGGTATGGCCGTTGTTGGCTACGCCGATGCCGCCGACGAAGTCGAGAAATTCTCGTCCGTCGACGTCCCAAATTCGGGCGCCTTCGGCCCGCTCGACAAAGAACGGCCGACCGATGACTCCCGACGCAACGTATTTGTCGCGTTCGGCGGCGAGCCGGTCGGTGTTGGGCGTTGGATGGTTCGCAATATCGGTCATGATCGGGCCTCCACGGCCATATCCACGGA
Organism: uncultured Acidimicrobiales bacterium; assembly: GCA_937934655.1. GTDB lineage: Bacteria > Actinomycetota > Acidimicrobiia > Acidimicrobiales > SHLQ01 > CALLQB01. The sequence goes on from CALGZB010000226.1 coordinate 8,976, forward strand.
CAACACGCCGTGAACGAAGTTGGATGGGGCACGCTCTGGCTCGCCGAGCCGGGTGAGGTGCATGTTTCGTTTCGCCATTTCTTCAAGCAGAACAATGATCTCGAGGCGAGCGAGATACGCGCCGAGGCAGAGGTGAGGGCCGCCGCCACCAAAGGAGAAGTGGGCGTTGTCTTCGCGACCCACATCGAACGTGAA
>CALGZB010000227.1 GCA_937934655.1 uncultured Acidimicrobiales bacterium
CAACCCGAGTCGAGTGCGGCCGCAAGCACCGCATCGGCCCGCAGGTAGGACTCTGCAGGCGTTGCACCGCCAAGGGCGATGGCCGCGTCGACTGCGTCGACATGCAGTGCGTTGGCGTCGGGCTCGGAGTAGATACCCACCGTCCCGATACCGAGACGATGCGCTGTGCGAGCAATCCGGACGGCGATCTCGCCCCGGTTCGCAATTAGAAGTTTGGTGATAGCTCCCATTAGTGCCTCCACACGCCGTACTCGGTAGCGCCCTGCACCACGTTTGAATGCGCCGCAGAGAGCGCCATGCCAAGAACCGTCCGGCTGTCGGCGGGATGGATGATGCCGTCGTCCCACATGCGCCCCGTAGAGAACAATGCGGTCGACTCTTCCTCTATTTGCGCTTCGAGCGCACCGGTTTGGGCAGCGAGAGCCTCTTCGTCGACCTCTACTCCCCTCCCGGCGGCGGCATTGCGAGCGATGATGTCCATCACTCCGGCAAGCTGCTTAGGCCCCATTACGGCGATGCGATGGTTGGGCCAGGTAAACACGAACCGTGGGTCATAGGCCCGGCCCGACATGCCGTAGTTTCCGGCGCCGTAGCTGGCCCCAACCATGAGGTTGAAGTGCGGTACCTCGGAGTTCGAAACGGCGTTGATGAGCTTGGCGCCGTTGCGGATAATGCCGCCCTGCTCGGCGGCCGTGCCCACCATGAATCCGGTGATGTTGTGCAGAAACACCAGCGGGGTGTTGGTGCGGTTGCAAAGCTGAATGAACTGCGCCCCTTTGCGTGCTTCTTCAGAGAACAAGATGCCATTGTTGCCGAGCACACCCACCGGGAACCCGTGGATCGAACCCCAGCCGCACACCAGCTTGTCGCCGTGCAGCGGCTTGAACTCTTCGAAGCGACTCCCGTCGAGAACCCGAGCGAAGACCTCTTTGATCTCGAACGGAATCCGCACATCGGCCGACGCGCAGCCCATGAGTTCGGCGGGGTCATAAAGCGGCGGATCATCGGGTTCGGTTGCTCCGGGCCCGAGTTTCTTCCAGTTGAGGTGACGAATGATTTGGCGGGCGATGCGAAGACCGTCCATCTCGTCGGCAGCTAGGTAGTCCGAGAGGCCGCTTGTGCGCGAGTGCATCTCGGCGCCGCCGAGGGTTTCTTCGTCGACCACTTCATCGATAGCCATCTTCACCAAGGGCGGACCACCCAAATAGGCGGTGCCGCGGTCTTTGACGAACACGGTGTAGTCGCTCATGCCGGGGGTATAGGCGCCGCCGGCAGTGTTCGGACCAAACGCCACGGTGATCGACGGAATACCGAGCTTCGAAAGCTGCGTGAGGTTCTTAAACCCTTCGCCACCCTGCACGAACAGGTCGGCTTGTCGGGGCAACTCGGCGCCCGCCGACTCGTTGAGGTTGATAACCGGCAACCGGTTCTCGCGGGCGATTTTCTGAAAGCGAGAAGTTTTGGCGAAGCTATTGGGGTTGGCTGACCCGCCTCGGTACGTCATGTCGGCGCCGGTAATCGCGCACTCGACACCCTCGACGACGCCGATGCCACAGAACGCACCGACACCCACCCAATCCTGGGTACCCCAGCCGGCCAGCGGGCTGAGTTCGAGCAGCGGCGTATGCGGATCGACGAGGGCCTCAACCCGCTCGCGCACCAGCATCTTGCCGCGCCGGCGATGCCGGTCGACATAGCGTTGGCCGCCCACCGTCGACACCTTGTCCATCTCGGTAACCACGTCGGCCCAGAGACCTTCCATGGCGGTCAGATTCTGCTGGTAGTCCTCTGATTTCGTATCGAGGCGACTCTTCAAAACAGATCCCACACGGCTTGTTACCGTCATGTTTGTGTACTCCCCCACAGACCAATCGAACGCCGCTGAACCTACCAGAGACCCCGAATTGCTCCCAGATAGCCACGCCGTTCCAGAGCCGCCTGCTCAGGGGCAAGAGAGCTAGTCATCAGTTGCCCGTGCGCCAAGCAATAGGGCGAGCAACAGGGTGAGCAATAGGGTGGGTGGATGGAAATGTTGCAGCGGGTCAACGCACTTCCAGACTTGGGAGGTCGCGGCGTCGATCTTTACCGACGAACGGTCGGACGGTGGACTCGCTACGAGCAAGTCCTCGCCGTCCTCCTTATGGGAATCCCGTGGGCGCTTTTCGCGAACGGCGATGACACGCCGCTGACCTCACCATGTGACGTCGGGGCACCGGCAACCTGCCGTGACAGCATCAGCGCGTTCTACGACATGAGTCACGAGCCGCTGTTCTATATGCCGCTCACGCTGGCCGCCTTTATGTTCGTCTCCAACGCCGTGCTCCGCCGCGAACATTGGTGGAACGCGCTGGTCGGCATCGCGCTGGCCGGCCTGGTGTTCTTCGATCACGACGCCTACGACCTGGCCCACACCATCTTCGCCGCAGCGTTCTTCCTCACGGCGATGCTGGTCGTGTCGTGGTATCTCCCCAAAGATCTCACCGGCTCAACCGGCATTCGAATACCTATCACGTGGCCCCGAGCCGGCCGATCATCAGCCGTTTTCGGCGCCCAAGTGGCGCTGTTCGCCATCGTGCTTCGTTTCACCAATCTGTTTGTCGCCGAGGCCCTCCAACTCTGGATCGTGGCCGGCCATTACATTCTGCATTCGATCAAACACGCACAAATGGAGACCGGGCGCGCTCAAGCCCCCGCGATCCGTTAATTCCCTAGCTCGAGCCACCCGATCAAAACTGGGGCGCACCGCTCGCCAAACTCACGAAATCGGCCCTGAAACCGATTGAAGAGGGTGCGCACAAGCGATCGGGACCTCATGAAAAAGAACCACGCGGAAGCCGCTGTTTCCTGTCTTGTCCTTCGGTGCCTTCTCGCCGTCGCGCTCGTCGCCGCCAGCATCATTGCTCTGCCCGTGCGCGCCAGCGCCGCCGGAGAGACCCTTGAGGTCGCTCTGGCCCAAGTCGACGGCACTGGCCCCTTCGACACAACCGACGACCCCGGGAAAGACTCCTCGGCGAGCAACGGCATCATCCGCACCAACGACAACGTGACCTACCAGGTCGAGGTCCGAGTCCTCGATGCAAACGCTGACAACGTCACCTTCACGCTGCCATTCCCCCAGGGCGTCGAACTCGATGCCATCCCGCCGTACTGCGAGGCTGGCTCTACGCTCACCCCAACCAGCTTGCCCGAACCAGCAATCCCCACGCTGGTGACGTCGTGGCAGACCCTTCCCACTCAAACACTGGTCTGCAACGCCGGCGCCCGCACCGCCTTCTCCACGTTCACCTACCCGGTTGTCGCCAAGATTCGCGGCGAAGTACCCAATGGAACCGCCCTCGACCCAACAGCAGCGTCGGTGGTCTCCGATGACGTTCCGTCCGCGGCCACATCCAACGCCGTTGATCTAACGGTTTCGGCTCGAGCCCAGTTTGATATCTCGAAGAACTCCTCGTCGGAGACAGAGAACGCCGGGTACTTCTCAAACAGCGGCTTGCAGCTCTGCTCCGACGGCTCGGGCCGAACCTGTCAGCGGTACAACTTTCCAATCCTCATCAGTGCACCCCAAGGCGGAAAGGGCACGAGCCCGGCACAGTCGCCGGTTACCTTCACCGACGACCTCAGTCCCGGGTCGTTCTACGGCAGCGCCGTGCTGACCGATCCCGACTACATCGCTGCAGGTGCCGGAGCAGCGAACAAGTACGGCCCGATCCTCCAAGCTTGTCGTCGTTGGACCTGGGCCTCGCCCGACCAATCACTTGCCGTCGGAACCACAACCAACGCCGTGCGCGACTCGGGAACTACAACGTGCACCCAGCCAGGTGGCCCGGGAAATCCGGTGGCCATCTCCATCGCCAACATGGATTCGACCGCCCACACCACACCAACTGAAGCTTCGCGCCCAGCCGGACGGATACTTCCGATCAACCGCGGCTACGTGTACAGCGGTGCCATCACCGTCGACATTCCCATCGAAGCCGTTATCGACCTCGGCATCCAGAACGCCGCGGGAACCCGCTGGCAGATCAACTGGCGAAACGAGCTTCTCGACTTCGAGCCGACGGGCTTCGACGGCGTCGTCAACGACCCCACCGCCCAGGATGTATTCAACGATTACCGGGCAAGCTCCTACGTTGCAACCAGTACCGGCAGCTTCAACAAACACTTTGTTGGCGTCGGCGACGCGCCAGGCAACGTCACTCCGACCGAATTCGCACCAGGGTTCGCCGTCTTCGAAGGCCCCGCCGGCTCCACCGGACCAGACGCTGGCGACGGCCAGGTCTTTCCCGGCCAGAACACCCTCTCGATGCTGCGATTCGTCGCACGAAACGGCTCGACCGGCCAAGATATCTCGTTTATTGGTTGCGACGGCTGGGACCCAACGCTGCTCCAACTCGACAAGAAATCGTACCCGGCATCTTCGATCGCCAACGGTCAACGCCTTCCCTCCAATGGTGAAGCGGTTTGGGTACACGGCCTCTACCTCGACGGCTATGCCACCCCTGGAAACGCGACCCCCGTCATTCCTCCGCTCAACGTGGAGTACGGCAACGGTACGACCGGCGCTGGCCTCACCTGCAACGACGCAGATTCTCCCGGAGGCTGGCACGCCGACCCCGCCGACGTTCCCGGCAACGACCCGGCCGAAGCCGCCAACGGGGTCTACACCGGCGTCTCACGCGTTCGAGTCCATGTCACGTTGCCCCCACACTCGACCGGCTCTGGCACACGCGGTTGGGTAGCCATCGGGCTTCGCTCGACCCCCGGACTCGCAACCAACACCATCATCCCAAACTGGGCCACCTCGATGATCCAGGTCGGCAACATCGACATGCCCGACATGCTCGCCAATCCAACCGCCTGGTCGCTCTCCGACTACGACCCAGCCACAAACCTTGGATCTCGAGGCGACCGGCTGTACGCAGGTGGGGCGGTCGCCCGACTCGCCAAAGAGGTCAAAAGTCCTGGTACCGGAAACTGGGTCACCACCACCCCCGCAGTCAGCGGCGGCCAATCGGTCGAGTACCGGATCCGTCCAACCCTTACTGCTGGTGTCGACTTTCCAATCACCCTCCCCCTCCGAATTGAAGACTGCCTGCCCGCCGGCCAATCGTTCTCGAGCTCAACCGTTGCGCCGTCAATCGTTCAGGATGGCGCACCGGCCGATGCCGACCTGGCTTGCGCAGTCGGCCGCACCTACATCCGCTGGGACCTTCCGGCCGAACAAATCAACGAAGCGATCGACCCCATCGAGTACACGGTCCAGATCTCGCCTGTCGCCACCTCGGGAGTCAAAACAAACGAGGCCCTCATTTCGACACCTAGCGACCCATCCGCTGCCAGCGAACGTTCCGACACCGCTGCGGTACAGGTAACCCAACCTGCCGGAATCGAGCTCGACAAGGTGGCCCTCACACCAATCGTCGAGGTCAACCGATTGGGAGAGACCAACAAGGACCCGCTGCGGTGGCGGCTCGACTTCGCGAACCTCGACACAAACCCGGGGCCTACCGACCCGGACATCATCGATGTTCTGCCGGCAAACGGCATTGGCAACACCTTCTTTGACGGCACGCTTGAGTTCGACTCGGCCACCGTGAACGTGGGTGGAGCGACCACCCAGATCCTCTACACCTCGGAGCCGGCCGCCAACATCAACCTCGACGGCGTCGACCCATCGAACGATGCAGTAACCGGCACGACGGTTTGGTGTGATGCCCCCGCTGCAGGAGCGGTTGTTTACGGCGCTGGCGTTGCCGCCGACTGCCCAAACCAACCATCCCAGGTAAGTGGCCTGCGCATTATTCGGCCCGGAGCATTCGGGCCCGGAGCAGTCGTCAGCGTCGAGATCGAGATGACGCCGTCCGACAATCGGGTAGGAAACGTCTACGACAACGCGTCGGCCGCCAGAGGCGTTGGCCTCTTCCTACCGGTCGGGCCAGTACACGCCCTAGAGATCGTCACCGATTCCTCGATTAGCGATCGCGTTTGGAACGACCTGAACGGCAACGGGATCCAAGATCTGTTTGAGCCGAACCTCGACGGGATCGCTGTACAACTCACCGGCACCGACTCTGACGGCAACCCGGTTTCTGAAGCCACCGTCACCGCTGGTGGCGGCGCCTATCTGTTCGATGGCCTGCAGTCCGGCGACTACGACGTCACGTTCTCACTACCCCCAGCGGCTGGACCATCGGCGGCGCCCGTCTTTACCTTCCAGTCCGCCGGCACCGACGGAACGATCGACTCAGATGGCGATCCGGTTACCGGAATCGCTTCCGTATCACTGAATGCCAACGCCGATACCGACACGATCGACCAGGGCATCCTTTACCCCGACCCAAGCGTGACCATCGTAAAATCGCTGGAAGGTGAAGATGCCAACACCAGTCCCGGAATCGCGGTTCCTATCGGCTCCACCATCGACGTGACGTTTGAGGTCACCAACGACGGCAACCTGACGCTCTCCCCTGTCACGGTGACCGACAGTGTTCTCGCTCCTGGTGACATCAGCTGTCCCGGGGTCACCTTGGCCCCAACCGAGTCGATGACGTGTACCGCCACCGTCGCTGCACCCGAACTCGACATCATCCACACCAACACCGCGACCG
>CALGZB010000228.1 GCA_937934655.1 uncultured Acidimicrobiales bacterium
TTGGTGATCATGCACCGCAGGCTCACAGATCCGAGCCGAGGCGGCAAATGAACGTGCTACAAAGCGAGACGACGGCGCCGCTTCTGGTCCTGCAATGGGCGCATCACGAGGAAGAGCCGAACCAGGATGACAAAAGAGAAGAACGACCCGCCTGCGCCGCCGATGGTCAGTGCTGGGTCGCCGATGATCACGCCATAGATAAACCAGATCAGCGCTTCGGCTAACCCCATTGTCCAGGTGCTGGCCGAGACGCCAACTGGTTCGGTCGTTCGGATAACAGCCAAGGCCGCCGGAGTGAACTGCACGGTGTAGAGCAGTCCGAGAGCGATGCCGGTCGTTCGTAGATCGATGAAGAGATAGGGGAGCAGCGGGATGAAACCGAATCCCACAAATCCTCCGAAGATCGGGCTCAGCTGACCTCTGCCATCCAGTTTGGTGAGTTGGAGGGCGATTGTGCTGTAGAGCATTACGCCAGCGATGGACACTGGAACGATGCCAATGGCTCCCTCGGCCTGGAGGCCGTAGATAAACCACCAGAGGTTGAGGGCGATGCCGACTCCAGCTCCGACCGCTGAGACCCCTTCGGTAGTGCGGTCGCGTCGGAGCCTGAGTACCTGGGGGACGATCATCCCAGCGCCGAGGATGTTGGCGGTGATGACGAGAAGTGTAAGGAGGTAGTTCATCGTGAAGCTTGCGGAAAGAAGGTAAGGACCTAAAAGAGTGTAGCTCCTTCCATGAGGAATTGGCAAGGAGCTAAATGGATTTAGAAACTTACACCCTCGGTGTCTCTGTCGCTATGCTGGAATCATGCAGATCGCTTCTACTCAGCAGTCCGAGATTCAGCTGACACTCGAGGTCCTTTTCCGCATTGCGAATGCTATCGACGATGAGGATGTCGACCTGCCGGCGATGCTTGGCGACGCAGGGTTTCCGCGAGCCGCGAAAGCATCTGCAGCATCGGTGATCCGCCTTCAGACCCGATTGGAGACGTTGGTCCCGTTTGTGCGGTCGCTCCCAGACCTCGAGGTGTCACGGGCAAGCGAGCTCGTGAACGAGGAGCTCACCGAGTTGGCCATTGCACCTGCGGTCGTCGACCACGACGGGGTCGGGCCACACCTTCACTGGACCCCTGCCACCGCAACATTCGACGCGCAGGTCATCGCCGACCTCATGATGGCTCTGGCCCACGAGCTCTGCGATAACGGCACGATCCGATTCGGCCGATGCGGTGCAGAGGCCTGCGACGACCTCTTCTATGACGGCACCCGAAACCGCTCTCGACGTTTCTGCGACAATCCTCGGTGCGCGAGTCGCACCCACACCGCCGACCACCGGGCCCGCCAACGGCAGGCGCCTTGATCGACGCCTGAGTTGTGGGTTTCTAGCTTTCGAGCCGGTGGTGCTTGACCTTTGGGCCGCCGACCCAGTTGGCGAGGTGAATATCGACGTCGATCTTGTCGCCCGAAATTCGACGGCCATGCGGGGTGAAAATTCCGGTGCGGCCATCCTTCTCGGCGACGCGAACGTTGCCGGTGCCGTCCTGTTCGTAGAGTGCCCCAGTAAATGGGTGAACGATGCCTTTCATAGCGTCACCGCCGTACCCTCGCCGGTTTCGGCCTGTTCTCCGGACCCGATCCACTCGTCGAGCATGTAGTGCAGCCACCGCACCTTGGACTCCATGTAGTCCGACAGTGTGACGGCTCCCTTCTTCGAGCCCTCTAGGCCTTTTTGGACCTTGGACATATTGCCGAGGTCCTGGTTGAAGACCTTGCCGAGCATGCCGATCTCTGGCGCATCGGTGAACGACTCGTCGGGGCCCAGAAGATGAAGCGGCGCGGGCGGCGGTCGCTCGCCGGTAAACGGAGAAAGGAGGAACACCTCCATGAGCGACGTCCGGTGGTCGTCGCCGTTGGGGCGGAACCGGTACACGATGCGATTGTATGAACCCCACGGATGGAAGTTGGGGAAGATCGTGTAATCGAAATTGTCGATCATCTCCGAATCGCTCCAGTGATCGGCGAGTTCGCCCACCACTGGGCGCCAGCGTTCCCTCGCGGCACGCACAGCTACTTGCCGAGCCGTGTCGCCTTCAGGGATATCGAACGGGATGTCCTCGTCGACCCGGGTGTCCATCATGGCCCGCATAATCTGTTCCTCGTCCACCTCGTACCAGATCATCGGGGAGACCGTTCCCGCCGGGGTGATCACCCGCGAGCAAGAATCGAAGACGTCGATCTGGCTGTTGGGGTTGCCGAGGTATGCGGCGGTCTGCGGATGTGTGGTGTCGGCATGGAATGACTCGCAGAAGGCTTCCTGGGAGATCTTCCAGTTGCACTCGATGACCTTCGCAACATGCGCTTCGACATATCGATCGCTGAGATCCCATCGTTGGAAGTGGTCAACGGCGTCGGCAGCCCATTCGTGGAACGGTTCGGCGTCGGAGTCCGGGTTGATCATCACAAAGCCGTTCCACGTGGCGACGAGTGCCTCGGGCAGCTGGAACTCGCCGTCGACGGCGCGTTCGGTGACGTGCGAGAAATCCCAGTCAGATGGGGCGTGTTTGAAAGATCCGTCGAGCTCCCAAGCGAACCCGTGGAACGGGCAGCGGATCTCGGCGCAATTTCCATCGACCTCCTTGAGTTGTCGCCCGCGGTGAAGACACGAGTTCCAAAAGGCTTTGATGGTGTCGGGCGCGGTGCGGATAACGAAGAACGACATCCGGGCGATCTCGTACACCGTGTAGTCGCCCACATCAGGAATGTGTTCTTCGCGACAAGCGAACTGCCATGTCCGACTCCAGATGTACTTCACCTCTTTCTCATGCCACTCACGGCTGGTGTAGCGCTCGACCGGCATGTCTTGGCTCCCGAAATAGCGGGGCGATTCGAGGCGTAGGACCTCGGGCACCTCGTGGGTGTCGGTGTCGAGTAATTCCTGGTAGCTGATTCCGGGTGACCGGGCGGTTCCGGGTGCGGGTCGGTCGGCGATGCTCACGCAGGTTCTCCATAGTCGGTCGTGGTCGGCACGATGTCGGCAAGACGATTTGAGCCGAATGGTATCGGCTATGTGAATAATCGTTCATATCGCCACCTGCGTGCGCTAGAAACAGCTGATGGACACTCGACGCATCGGCAACCTTGAGGTCTCTATCCTCGGGCTCGGTTGCAACAACTTCGGCGGCAAACTCGATCAGGTCGCGACCACTGCGGTGGTCGACGCAGCGCTCGATTGCGGCATCAACTATTTCGATACGGCCGATTCCTACGGTGAGTCCGAAGTGGTGCTGGGCCGAGCACTTGCAGGCCGAAGAGACGAGGTGGTTCTCGCCACCAAGTTCCGCTTCGACAAGGCTGATGGTGGTGAGCCAGCGACCGGTGTCGAGTGGGTAACGAGAGCTGCCGAGCAGAGCTTGGGTCGGTTGGGTGTCGATGTCATCGATCACTTTCAGCTTCACAAGCCGTATCCGGGGGTGCCCATCGCCGAGACGCTCGGGGCCCTTCAGGGGCTCATCGATGCCGGCAAGGTTCGCGAGATCGGTTGCAGTAACTTCTCGGCTGAGCAGCTCGACGAGATGGCGGCCGTGGCTGCTGAGAACGGTCTCACGCCGTTTGCAACCGTACAGAACCACTACAGCGTGCTCACCCGGGGTCCCGAATCCGACGGAGTGCTCGATGCATGCGAGCGGCACGGCGTTGGCTTTGTGCCGTACTTCCCCTTGGAGTCGGGCCTTCTCACCGGGAAGTATCGCAAGGGTATGGAGCTGCCCGACGGCTCCCGGCTTCAAGAGTGGTCGGATCTCCCCCACGGGGCGCTGTTTCTCACCGATGCGATGTTCGACGCGATGGAAACCCTCATCGAGTACGCCGAGTCGCAAAATCGCACCATTCTCGAACTCGGTCTGTCATGGCTGGCCCGGCTGCCGCAGGTGCCCTCGATCATTGCCGGAGCAACTACCCCCGAGCAGGTCGTGGCAAACGCCGCCGCATGTGCGTGGCAGTTCAGCGACGACCAGCTCGCCGCGATCGAACGCCTCCGGCCTCTATGACGCGAGGTCAAGAGGTATCAAAGTGATACCATCTTTCCTATGGCGATGACTCTGCGGTTAACCGACGACGAACAGGCTGCCCTACAAGCTCGCGCTGAGGCCGAGGGCATCTCGATGCAGGAAGCAGCTCGGCGCGCCGTGCGCGAGTTCGTGGCCGGGGCCGATCACCGTGAGCGAGTGGCTCTCGCCGCCGAGCGCGTCATGAGATCACACGCCGAAGCTCTTCGCCGCCTCGGCGAATGACCTCAGGTATCGAATACCTCGATCTCGAAGATCTCATTGAGTTGACGGTTCTCCTTCTGGGAGATCCGCCCCCAATTCGTGACATGGGGCTTTTGGGGTCTGCCGCGGCCCGACCACAGACCACTGCATTTGGAGCAGATGCATATCCGGACCTTTGGACCAAGGCGGCAGCGTTGATGCAGTCCGTGCTGAAGAACCACGCGCTCGTTGACGGCAACAAGCGTCTCGGTTGGCTTGCGACCGCGGTGTTCCTGGAGATCAACGGCCAGTCGCCTGCCCTCATCCCCAACGAGATCGTCTATGAACTGGTGTTGGGTGTTGCTGCCGGTGACTACGACGTGGGCGAGATCGCCGACCGCCTGAAGGCTGCCGGATCCGGTACTGGGCACTGAGTTATTTCTTCGCCGATCGGCCGGGCGGGTAGGGTCCGCCCATGAAGCTCAACGTTGAAGATCGACTCGACATTCTCGAACTCCCAGCTCGGTACGCCGACGCACTCGATACGCTGCAGCCCGACCATTTACGAGATGTGTTCACCGACGATGCCATCTGGGAGATGATCGGAGGTCTTCGTCTCGAAGGCCTCGAAGAGATCATGGCCTTCATGGGAAAGCCCGACGTCCACCCGGGTGCCCACCTCATGACCAACATCTACATCGCCAGCGCCACCGAGGATCCTGACGGTGGCGGACCGGTTGTTCATCTTGCGTCAAGAGGCGTCTACCCCATTGGCCCATCGGATCGGCATAACCCCAGCGCCGTCTTCTACGGACGCTACGACGACGATGTCGTCCAAACCACCGCTGGCTGGCGGATTGCTCACCGTCGCTACCAACACGGAGTCTGACCATGGCTACATTCCTCGCAAAGATCAAGATTTACGAGGGCAAGGAAGCCGAGTTCGAAGAGGTGGCACGAATGATGTTCGAAGCCACGCATCGTACCGAGCCCAGTTGCCGCCGTTACGAATACTGGCGCGGCGCCGAACCCCGCTCGTACTACTGCCTCGAGTCCTTCGATGACTTTTTGGCGTTCATGGAGCATCAGACGAGCGACCATCACGAGGCTCCCGACTTTCGGTCGCTGCTCGAGGAGATCGAGTTGGAGTGGGTCGACCCCATTCAGGGTGCATCCGACCTGGTTCCCACCGAGCCCCAAGAACTGCCCGCCGATGCCGATGAACTCACGCGGTCGAAAGTCGCTGGTCACAGCGTGGTGATGCAGGCCTGGTGGGAAGCGCTGCGCATCACGGGGCCGACTGGCTAACGGGGTTGTCCGACGCCCCTGATCATCGACCAGACTGACGGTCGATGAAACGACAGCTTCTCCCTTTTCAGATCGTGATTGGGGTAATGAACGCGTCGATTGCCGGCATCATCGTTGTTTTGGGCGAGCTGCGGGACGAGCTGGGGTTTAGCGACACTGGCATCGGCATCATCGTCTCCGCTGGCTTCTTTGCATCGTTCGTTTCTCAGGTCGGGTTCTCGAAATTCGCCGACCGAGGCTTTGGCCGACAAATGGCGACGGTGGGTGTTGCGATCAATGCCGCGGCGCTGTTTGTGATGGTTTTCGCGGACAGCATGTGGTCATGGAGCCTGAGCCGAGCCGCACTGGGCTTTGCGGGAGGGCTTGTTCTTCCCGGGGTCCGTCGGGCCGCCAGCGTTCTTGACCCGGCCAATGTGGGCGAGAATCTTGGCCGCTTAGTCATCGGGGAAATCCTCGGGTTCGTTCTCGGCCCAGCAATCGCGGCTGGTCTTGTGCACTTCGGTGGGATCCGTGCCCCGTTCTTGATCTTTGGTCTCGGGTCGGTGGTATTCCTTCCCTTCGTGGCCCGCTTGCCTGCAGACAAGGGGAAACTCGACGTCGTTTCACGAAACCCGCTCGACCTGTTTCGGGTCCGCCGGCTGCAAGGCGCACTGATACTTATCTTTGGCTACTTCTTTCTTATCGGAGCCTTCGAGGCGGTCGTGCCCGTGATGTTCCAAGACATGGGCGCTGGTTCGACCGCTGTAGGGATTGCCTTCACGTTGTTTGCGATCCCGGTGGTTCTGGTCAGCACCCTTGCCGGTCGCACCGCCGACCGAGTCGGCCCTGCGCGCGTGGCAGTGATTGGTATGGGCGTGAGCGCGGCAGCGACCACGACCTATGGGTTCATCCCGACGGTCTGGTGGATCATGGGGGTCATGGTCTTTGTCGGCTTTGCCGATGGGTTCGGTCTCATCGCCGGCCAGGTAGCGGTTTCGCGTTCGGTCCCCGAAGAACGTCAGGCTGGAGCGCTGGGATTGATGGGGGCCGCACAGGTTCTTGGGGCCGGCGTGGCCGCGATCCCTTCAGCGATGCTCTACGCCGCGAGCGGCCGGGAGATGACATGGGTCGCTGTGGGCGGTGCGACCCTGCTATTACTGCTTGTCGGTCACCTTCGCTTGCGGGGCACCGAACCCGTCAATACCGAAGGGCTGTCGCCCGAGCCAGCGCCAATCCCGACGCTTTAGCGGCGGCGCCGACCCACTAGCTGGCAGGGCGGACCCAGTGGCCGTCGGCGTCGAAACGTAGTTCCGCTAACTCGCCTGGGATCACTTCGACGTCAGCTTGGAGCGCGACCGCAACCTTCTGGTAGTTCCATTTCATGACGTCGAGGGTGAGTTCGACGAGCTGGTTCGTGGTGAAGTGATTACGTAGCTCTGCGGAGAGCGCTGCGTCGATGTCGCCTGGTTGCGTCATCAAGAGGTCAGCGAGCTGCAGGGCCGCCTTTTGGGAGGCCGGCAGATCGGAATCGCGATAGCCGTTGACCTTCGACGCCATGGTCTCGTCGAGTCCGTTCTGGCGAGCAACTGCTCCCCGTACGCTCAGTCAAGTGAGGCAGTCGTGATAGTTCGCGCAACGGAGACGAACGAGTTCGGTGGTGATGGGGTCGATGTCGTCGAGGCACACCACTGCGGCTTGCCATTCGTTCAGCGCAGCGGAAAGCCGGGCATCGCCGGGTCGGTGGGCCCCATTCGTGGCGGGACTACTGGAACTCGTGGAGGCTTTGCTGGTCGCTAGGTCTGCGCCCCAGTGGTCGAGGTGGGTGAGCTCGGCGCCGCTGTCGTCGGAGGCAACGGGAAGTAGGCCAAGCCGCTGCCAGGCGACGTCGAGACGAATTCGTTGCTCGATGACCAGCAGCGAATGGATGAAATCCATGAGCCCGTCGGCGCCGAGATGATCGCGAGCTGCGGAAAGCGTACGTTCCGACATCGTGGCAACGTCGATGACCCATTGTTCGACAAAGGCGACGATGGCTTCGTCGTTGACTTCCTCGGCTCCGGTGGTGGATCCGGTCGTCGACAGGTAGTCCGGCCAGGAGAACTCGCAGTTGAGGAGCTCGGCGATTCGGAAGGCAGCTGTTTCGAGAGCGCTTGTACGGTCGCTCCACCTGAACGCTTGATGCAGCGCTTCTGCCACCCGATCGTGGTCGCCGAGGACATCGGCCAGGTCATCGGGTCGCAGCCCGACCGTTGTCGTCCGCTCACTCACTGGTTCGTCGGCCATGTCGAGACAATAGATCCGTTCTCCACCGGCGGAAGAATGTGTGTGGAGCCAATTGGCGGCACCTAGGATCGGCGTTGGCAACCGGAGGTAGCAGAACCATGGCCACGCCTTTGAGGGTCGAGCCGTTGCTCGGGACGGCAGCCGAAGTAGTAATCGTCGCCACAGATCCGGCGATTGCGCGGTCCGGCGAGCACGCTGTCATCAGCGAAGTCGCCCGGCTCGAAGCGATCTTCACGGTCTTCGATGAAGCGAGCGCGTTGCATTCGTTTCACCGCACCGGTGTCACCGATGTGCTCGAACTCCAGACCGTCCTTGAGTTGGCGGCGCAATGGCACCGGCGCAGCGGAGGCGCTTTTCAGCCGGCCGCTCAGCAGCTGGTCGACCTTTGGGACGATGCAGCAGCCGCGGGCGTTCTTCCATCTGTTGAGACGCTTGACCGGGTTGCCTCACACCTTGCTTCCTCTGGCGTTGACGGCTCGTTCGATCGAAGCCGTTTCAATCTGAACGCGATTGCGAAAGGGTGGATCGCCGACTTTGGGTTGCGAAGCGTTGTCGACGCACAACCCGATGTGGTGGGCGGCTGGCTGAGCTTGGGCGGGGATGTTGTGCACCGCGGCGATGAGTCAGTGGCGGTCGGCATCGAGGATCCGCGTCGCCCCTACGACAACGTCGCGCCGATGGTGACGGTCGATGTGTCCAACGAGGCGCTGGCCACGAGCGGCGGAGCACGGCGCTGGTGGACCATCGGTGAGCAACAGTTCTCGAAGGTGCTCGACCCTCGCACGGGATGGCCGGTCGACCACATCGCTAGTGCCACCGTCATTGCCCCCGATGGGGCCGCCGCTGATGCTCTGGCAACCGTCGCGCTCATCCTGCCCGTCGACGAAACCCTCGCCTTGGTCGCCGACTCTGGCGCCGAGTGCTTTCTCGTTCACGAGGACGGAACGGTCACCAGCTCATCGGACCGGTTCAGACGAGCGTGAACCAGATGAGGGCGGCCGTTATCGCCGCTCCTCCAGCAAGCCAGAGGAGTGCGCTCTTGCGTCGTTTGCGCATAAGGAGCTGAATTCCGAGACCGGTCACGGCCACGAACACGAGAAAGACCGACGCAATGTCGATGACGAGGCTCCACACCGAGCCGGTGTCGCTGCCAGAGTGAAGATCTCGCATCGCATTAACGAAGCCTTCCTCTCGAATCGTCAGCTCGTACGATAGTGAGACCACGTCGAAGCGAACCGAGGCGCCATAGCCGGGGCCGGTGTAGTTGATCGATCCTTCGTCGTCGACTTGATCAAAGTTGGTGACCTCGCCACCAACGCCGTGCTCGCTTCGGAGATACTCGCTGACCGCGAGAAACTCGACGTCACGTTCATTGGTTCTGACGGTTTCTGGCAACGATCCTTCGATGAACGTTGTGGCGATCTCGTCGCCGAACAACCAGGTGGGATGGTTCAACAGGATGCCGGTAATCCCGAAGAACATGATGACCAGAAACGCGACCATGCTGGCGTACACGTGAAGCCACCGCATCCATCGCTGCACCTTGTTTGCGGTCTTACGAGTCGGCGGCGTGCGCTGGACTGGCGGTGGGGAAGGGGCTGCGGGCAGGGAAGGAGACGGCGTGGGCGCGTGAAGGGCTCCGGGGAGCTGGCCGTAGGTGGGGCCGCTTGGTGGTGGTTGATCAGACATCGATTCGAACGGTCGCACTCGACAGCTCATTCACGTCGGGAAGGGCCGTCTCCTGCAACTCGCCGCTCAGGAAGAAAGGTTCACGGATTAAGGAGTGCGGGCCGTTCTCGCGCACGGATTCGACACAAACAAAGTAGTCACCAGCTGGCGCAGACATCCCGTTGATCATCCCATCCCACACAACGGCGTAGGTGCCTGGCAAACGGGTTGCCGACGAAATGGTTGCCGCGTTATCTACGCCACCGGCCGCAATTCGATCCAGGTCGGATGGGTACCAACGAGCAAGATGATCGAGCCATCGTTCGCCTCTGCGGCCCTGTTGGTACCAGAGTGCGACGGTCTGGGCGAGATTGCCGGCTGCGTCTTCGATCCACACGGCAACGTATGGCGGTTCGTTCTTTCCCGAAGCACCTTGGGTATAGGTGAAGGAAATGACCATCTCGCCTGCCACGGCGACACCGCCTGCGGTCGCAGCAGGTTCGGCTGCGTCCGAAGATTCAGGAGCAAGGGTGGTTGCGGGAGTGGTTGTTGTCGTCGTGGTTGTTGTCGTCGTCGTGGTCGTTGTCGGAACCGGCTCAGCCGTTGCCCCAGCAAAGACGTCGACGTCGTCATTTCCGCACGCCAAACCCGGAACGACAGCGATCGCGCCAGCTCCAAGCGACAGCTTGAGCATCGATCGGCGCGATACCAGTTCGTATCGGGTCAGTTTGGGGGGTTTCATGGTGTCATTCTGGCGACGAATTGTAAGACCAATGTAAGAATCGCTCAAAAAGTATGCGTCGCCTCGCCAGTAGCCCTGTTGACTAGTAGTCCCCTGGCGAAGTGACTTGTCCGGCAAGGTTTCCGGTTGGGACGCCGCCGACCACGGCTGGCACACCGTTGACGATCGTCGCCTGTACGCCGACTGCCCAAGCCTTGAAACGGCCTGCGCCTCCCGGGAGATCGCGCACGAACTCCTTGCGTCCGGCATCGATGGTTTCTGGATCGAACAGGAAGGCGTCACCGCATTGGCCGGGTACGAGTGTGCCCCGGTTGTTGAGTCCGACGATGTTGGCCGGTACCTGGGTGATCTGGCGGATGCCTTCTTCGAGGCTCCACACCTCTCGGTCGATAACCCAGTTGCGGAGATACCAAGAGCTCCAGTCGGCGGCGTCGTCACGAGCGAGGTGAGCGCCGCCGTCGGAGGTACCGATGATCATCCGGGCGTCCTGCTGTGCGACCTCGACCGCCTCGGCCCACTCCTTGGTTTCCCAGTTCCAGCGGAATCCGGTTTCGAAGTCTTCGGCGAGGGCAAGATCGAGCATGACGTCGGCGGGAGCTGTGCTGGTTGTTTCGGCGATGTGGGCCAACGACTTGCCAAGGAGGTGCCGGTTGACGTCGTCTCGCACATGTTGCACGAAGACGGTTTCCCACAATGGCGGTGGGGTAGTGGTGCCGAGTTCTGGGTCTCGGTTGTAGTTCTCTACGGCGTTGCGAAGCACATCGCGCCGAGCGGGATCGCGTAGCGCTGCGGCCCGGTCGTCATGAGGGAGGGCCAACATCTCGACCCAGGACGGCACCGAGAGGTACAGCTGGTTTTCGGGGCCGATGGTGAGCGGGCGGTCGGGTGGCCGGGTAATCAAAATGTTGTAGATCGGGGAGCCATTGGCGCCCGCCCGGTTCAGAAACTCTTGTGCCCGGCCCCAGGTTGCAGTGGGTGCATCGGTCTTGTTGCGTCCGCCGAGCCCTTGGATGATTACGGGGAGTCCGGACCGTGAGGCCAGCTCGATGCAGTAGTCCTCGTCGGTATCGTCGATGCCGCCGATGGCACTTGTTGGCAGGTACGTGATCGACCCGGCGCCTCGGTGCCCAGCGGCTTCGCCAAGTGCCAGAAGCTCCTCGCGGCTCGAGAACCGTGAAGGAACTGGCTGACCGTTGCCATCGAGGTGGGTGGGAGCGTGCGAGGACGACAATCCTGCCGCGCCGCCATCCATGGCATCGCGCACCACCTGTTGCATCTCGGCGATCTCTTCGGGGGTGGCTTCGCGTTCGGACCCGGCAGGTCCCATCACCCAACGGCGGATGTTCGAATGGCCGATGTAGCAGGCCAGGTTCAGTCCGAGCCTGCCGGTTCGGGCCGAGAGGTACTGCGGCATGGTTTCGAAGTCGAACTCCACAGCATCCATCGCTGTCGGTTCCATTTGTTCGACTTTGGCGAAGAGCTCTCGGAGGTATTGGCGGTCGTCCGGTCGGGTTGGGGCGATAGAGAACCCGCAGTTTCCGGCGAGCACAGTGGTAACACCGTGGTAGATCGACATCGATGCCAAAGGATCGAACGTGAGCTGCGGGTCGTAATGCGTATGCACGTCGACGATTCCGGGAGCCACGATCAGGCCATCGGCGTCGATGACCTCGGCGTCTTGTCTGGTGGCCCTATCGGCCCGGCCCACCGACGCAACCCGTCCGTCTTTGATGACGACGTCGGCACGACGGCGGGGGAGGCCCGTGCCGTCGACGACCATTCCGCCAGCGATAACCAGATCTCCGGCCATCGAGTCTTCGGGAGTGCCAGGGGTGTCCGTCATCGTGGTCGGTCCCCGCTGATGGTGAGGCGATGCATGATGCGTCGACTCGAGTAGTCGGGCACGGCGTAGTGCTGAAGGCAACGGTTATCCCAGAGGGCGAGTGTGCCTGGCTGCCACTTGAACCGGCACTGGAACAGTGGCGACTGCACATGCTCGAGGAGCATGTTGAGTGTTGTGCGGCTCTCGGTGTCGGTAAGGCCGTCGATCTGCGTGGTGAAGTTGCCGTTCACAAAGAGCGCCTTGCGGCCGGTGCGGGGATGGGTACGCACAATCGGGTGGTGCTCGGGCGGATATTCGCGGCGCATCTCGCCAAGGTCGGCATTGCTGTTGCCATCGGCGATGGCCTTGACCAGCATTTTCGAAAGGTCGTGGGTCGCGGTGAGGCCCCCGAGGAAGTTCTGCATGGGTTCGCTGAGCGCGTCGTACGCCTCGTACATGTTCGACCAGCAGGTATCGCCACCAACCGGAGGCAACATCACGGCTTGCAGCATGGTGTAGCTAGGCGGCTCGGAGCGGAAGGTGTTGTCGCTATGCCAGGCGTCGGCGCCTTCGCCGAGCGGTGACTGCTGATCGAGCACTGTCATTTCGGGCGTGTCTGGGTGCTTCGGTCCAAACGGCGCAACATCGATGCCGCCCAAAAGCAGTGCGAGTCGCATCTGGTCGGCAGGTTCGAGCGCCTGACCAGGAAAGAACACCACCTGGTGATCGAGCACCAACTGTTCGAAGTCGGCGAGCGACGATTCTTCGACATCGCGCAGATCGATACCGGTGACGACCGCGCCGGTCTTTGCAGTAAGGGGCTCGACGGTTAGAGCTTCCATAGAGAACGTCATGCGGCGGGTTGAATGTCGATGCCAATGGTTGGCAGATAGGTGGTGAGGTGGTCGGCGATTTGGGGGCCGAGCTCAGCGGGTACCGTTGCAGCGACGTGCGGCGCTCCTGCCCGGGTGAGCATCGGTTCGAGCCGGGTGCGGATCTGCTGGAGAACCCAGGGCACCACGGGTCCGTGGGCGGCGGTATCGAAGCCCACCAACGTGTTTGTTCCTGCGGCCTTATCGACGTAGTGGTAGTGCGGGTCGTCGTCGAAGGCATCAAACCGGATGTATTCGTGATCGTCGATAACACTCTCGATGTGGATAGAGAGGCCCTCGTCGGTAAATCCGCCTTCTGGCGACGCTTCCTCGATCTCGGCCAGATCATCACCTTCGTACGCAGCGGCCAAGGCGTCGGGATCGACCACTCGGTATTCGACACCGATTCGGAGTGGTGCCATGTCGAAGTAGACGGTGTGCTCGGGGTCCGGTGGTACCGGCTGCACGTTGTAGGTCTGTCCCAGCATGAGGGTCCTCGTTTTTCTGTCTGCGTGGCCGGCGATGGAGCCGGGTTAGTTCAGTCGGGTAAATATCGAGCGGGCGTTGTCGGTGGTGATACGTCGTATCAGATCCGAGTCGAGGTCGGATCGCAAAAACTGGCGAGCTGCTTGCGCGTGGCCCGTGGTTGGGAAACTCGACCCGTACATAACCTTCGTGCGGCCGTCGCCCGTTGCGTAGTCGACGAGTTCGGCCGGCCAGAGTCTGACCGGCCACGAGGCAGTGCCGATATAGACGTTGTCGAACTCGACCGCCATCGCGATGGTTTCGGTGGTCCACGGTGCGCCGGTATGAGAGAGAAGAAACGCCACGTCGGGGTAGTCGGTGGCGGGCTTGCGAATTCCGTCTGGGTGGCCGCACTCGTGAGGAAAGTTTCCACCGGAGGCGCCGGCCTGCATCACGAACGGGACCTGACGCTCCGAGCACAGTCGGTAGTAGGCGTCGAAGTCAGGGTGGTCGAACCGGCGGTTCCAACTATGGGTGTGGTTGTGGAGACCCAGGCACCAAGGTTCGTCAAGCATCGCTGCTGCGTGGTCGACATCGGCTTGCCCACGGGTTGGGTCGACGCTCCAGAGTCCTTTAAAGCGGCCCGGGTACTCGGCAGCGAGCGACTGGATCTCGTCGATGCGGGTGGCGACATGTTCGAAGTCGTCAACCTCAGGGTCCGCCCTCAGGTCCGAGGCGACCAGGATCAAGGTGTCGAAGCCAGCCCCATCCATTCGCTCGATCATCTCGGCTGGAGAGCAGAATTCGTCGCCGTCGCGTTCGATCTTAAGCCCGAGACCCTGATTGCTAATTGCTTGTTGCCAGGCGGGTAGTCGGTCGGGCAGGAACGCGTTGCACCAGTAGTCGATGGCGCCGTGGAGTGCGGTCATCGCTCGTCTCGAAAACGAACGAGTTTGGCGACGGTGCCGAAACCGGTCGACTCATTGAGCGCTCCTGGCGCTGCGATCTCAACGCCAACCTTCACGCCGATGGCATCGTGGAGCGCTTTGGCCACCGTTGCTGCGAGCGATTCATGGTCGGCGGGCGGGGTGTCGCTCACGACCGAAACGGTGATGTCGTCGCGATTTCCGGTTCGGTACGCCCGAACGAAATAGTCGTCGGTGATCCCTGGAACGGCGGTGGCGATTGCGCCGAGGGCCTCGGGCCAAACATTGACGCCGCGGAGCTTCACCATGTTGTCGCCTCGCCCGGCGAACGGTGCCATCTTGCGGAGCCAACTGCCGCACGCACACTGCTCACGCGGGTACAGCGTGGAGAGGTCCATGATGTTGTAGCGGAATTGGGGGCTGCCGGTTTTGTAGAGTTCGGTGATGACCACCGCTCCCTGCTCGCCATTGGGCAGCGGTTCGCCAGTATCGACATCGACGATTTCGACGATAAAGGCGTCCTCGAAAATGTGGAGCCCGTCTTTCTCTGGGCATTCGACCGACACCCACTGCACTTCGTGGAACCCGTAGCTCTGAAGCACGGGCACGCCGAAGGTCGCTTCGAGCGTTTCGGTGTCGCCGATGTTGGGCAGCGCGGTTAGGCCGAGGTCGGCGATGGGGTCGAGGCCCATCTCGCGTGCCACGTCGGCCAGATGGAGCAGATAGTCGCCCGTGGTCAGGATTGCCGTGGCCCCATATTCCAGGGCTAGCTCAATCTGTTTGCGGCTTGGGGTGACGTTGCCGGTTCCTGTGCTGATTACCACACAGTTGAGCCACTTGTAGAGCGCCTCGTCCATGATGTGGGCGCCGTTGTGGGTGGAGTACGCCCACGCGTTAAGCACCACGTCGCCAGGGCGGATGCCCTGGAGGTAGAGCGCTCGGGCGGTGAGGAGTGCGCCGACTTCGCGATCCCATGCGGTGTAGAGAGTGGGGCGCGAATTGCCAGTGGTGCCGCCGGAGGTAAAGAGCCGCATTGGTTCGACGGCTGCGCTGTCGACGCTGACACCTTGGTAATCGCCGAACGGCGGGTGAGCTTCGATGCTTTCGCGGATGTCGTCGACCGTGTAGGTCGGGGCATTCGCAAGATCGTCGAGCGACTCAATCGATGCTGGGTCGAAACCGGCATCGGACCATCGGCGAGCAAAGAACGGCACATTTGCCGCAGCTTCAGCCCGAGCCTTCAGCCGGTCGAGCTGTTTGGCCTCGATGGTCGCTGGGTCGTCGAGCCACGCGGTGTCGAAGTACTCGGGCGCGGGTGGGTAAAGGCCTTCGAGGTCATCGAAGTCGATGACCTCGTGGACCCGGCGCTGCGTGCTCACCCGGCTACCCCTAAGCCTTTGCGGTTAGGGGAATATCGGTTGCTTCGTGGAACTCGGTGGGCAGGTAGCCCTCGGGGAACCGGTAGAAGTCGATGGCGTTGTCCCAAAGGATCTTGGCTTTGCTCTCCATGGTGATTTGGTCGGGGAGAAGTTCCATGAACTCGTTGGTGGTGTGTGGGTATTTCGAGTCGGGGTGCGGGAAGTCGCTCTCCCAGAGGATCTTGTCGTCGCCCATCCAGCGGATGACGTCGGCCACAAAGGGATCTTCGCACTCGGTGGTGATCCAGCAGTTTCGTTTGAAGTACTCGGTGGCCGACATCGTGAGATCGGGGCACTCAAAGTCACCCGCCATCTCTAGGTGTTCATCGATGCGGTGCAGCCATGACGGCAGCCAGCCGCAGCCAGCTTCCATATAGGCGCAGCGGAGCTTGGGGAATCGTTCGAACACCCCCTGAGTGATCATCGACAAGCTGGCGTTTTGTGCTTCGTGGGTGTGGACGGCGGTGTGCCACTCGGTGAAGGTGAAGAACCGATCGGCACCTTCGGTCTGGCCGCGCAAGCCCATGAACTCGTGGGTGGCGAAGGCGCAGTCGAGGTCTTGTAGGAGCTCGTAGATGGGGTCGTAGTATCGGTCACCGAGGTTTCGGTGGTTCATATAGTTCGGCCGCGACCAGAAGGCTCGAATGCCGAGTTCGTCGTGGGCGTACTGGATCTCGTCGATGGCGCGGCTCACGTCATTGAGTGGGACTGGCGAGCTGGTAAGGACGCGTCCACCGGAGGTCTCGCGCATCTCAGCCCCCCAGCGGTTGTAGGCGCGAACCATTGCGGCCTGCAGTTCGGGGTCGATGCCGTCGACCCACATGTCGTACTCAGGTCCATAGATCACGGCGACATCGATGCCGTCGACGGCGTGGGCGGCCGCCACTCGATCGCCCGTGAACCCCTCCATCACGATGTCGCCGTACTGCTCCACCATGTCTTCGGCCGTCCAGCCGATGGCCTTCTGGAACTGTCCATACAAGCTGGTGTCGTGTTGCGACCAGCGGCCGTCGACGACAACCGGGTTGTAGGTGTCGAGCCCGGCGGGGCTCTTTCGGGTGATCCGGTCGCGGAACTTTGGGTCGAGGTATTTGGGCCAAAGGTCGGCGGGGTAGATGACGTGCGAGTCGGCGTCGAAAACTTTGTAGCCGTTTCTCATGATGGGGTTTCCTCGTCTTGTTGTGTGTCGTTCTGGGTGGTGATTTCGATTGTGGATGCTTCGGGTCGCACGACGAGGAATCGGATGCCCTCGTCGCCAGCGATGAAGCCGTACTCGGACCCCGCAGGGATCTCGGTGAGGTCGCCTGCGGTGAGTTCGGGGCCGTCGATCACGGTGCAACTCCCGGCGAGAACGACCATGAGTTCGTGGGCGCTATGGCTGTGTTTCGGAATTTCGTAGCCGGCCGGCAGCTCGGAGATCTGACTGTACAGGTCGATCGAATCGCACGGAATCGGTGCCCTCCGGGCTCCGGTTCCTTCGGCCTTCTTGGCAAGTTCTGCCAGTTCAGGTGGTGCGTTCTTCGGATCTTCCCAGTCCAGACTTTCCAGTTGGTGGTACTGGACGGCCGGGTTTGTTGCGGTGCTCATGGCTCGGTTCCCCCCTCGACATAATGCGATTAGTTTCTCCGTGAGATGAATACTCTCATGGTAGATAGTCTCACCGTAGAGTAAGTTAGGTGTCAGTGTCTAGCGAATCAATATCTAGTGAACGAAAAGCAGCCGAAAGTAAGAACGCGGGGTCAGACCCCGCGTTCTTACTTCCGGCGTACCTGTTGGAGCACGACGACCCGCAAGCGCTGTTTAGTCGGCTTCAGAGGATGGTCATTCACCTCGAGTTGTTGCAGGCCGAGGCCATGCGGGATCTCGACATTTCGTTCCGAGACTTTGTGATCCTGGCAACGTTGCGAAAGGAGCCAGCGCCGCACCAGCTTCCTGTGAGCCAAATCGCGGCCTACGTGCTGCGCCCTATGGGGTCGATCAGCCAGGCGATCGATCGGGTGGAACGCTCCGGATGGATCGAACGCTCGGCGGACCCAGGCGACCGTCGCAAGGTCCTGATATCGCTCACGACCGAGGGCGTCCGCTTCGCCGACACGGCCCTGGCGTCCTATGACGACACCCGCAAGCGCGTATTCAAACGCCTGTCTTCCGCCGAACTGGAATCAATCGACGAGTCGGTCACCACGCTGCTCGCTGCGCTCGATGCCGACTACGAACAGCAGGGTGACGAGTAGGAGTTAGGAGCTACGGGTTCTCCAGTGCGTCGAGGTACTCCTGACGCAGTGGCTTCTTGTACAGCTTGCCGGTGGGTAGTCGCGGTAACTCGTCGCGGAAGTCGATGACGCGGGGCACCTTGTACCGGGCGATCTCGGCCCGAGCGAATTCCTGAAGCTCTGCGGCGAGGGCTTCATCGCCCACGATTCCGGCCTCGGGCTGGATGACGGCGTGCACGTATTCGCCCATCTCGGCGTCGGGCAAACCAAACACAGCAACGTCGGCCACCTTGGGGTGGAGCGCAAATGCCGACTCGATCTCGGCCGGGTAAATGTTGACCCCTCCGCTGATAATCATGAACGACGAGCGGTCGGTGAGGTAGAGGAATCCGTCGTCGTCGAGGTAGCCAATGTCGCCAAGCTTCGACCAGTTCTGATGGTTTGGGTGGCGCGACTCTGCGGTCTTCTCGGCATCGCCGTGATACTCAAACACCGGCGTGTCTTGCTCGAAATACACAATGCCAGGTTCGCCAGCCGGAAGTTCGTTGCCTTCGTCGTCGCAGATATGTGGGGTGCCGACGATCGCTAGCCCGACCGAGCCTTTGTGCGCCATCCACTGCTCGCTGTTGATGAAGGTGAGCCCGTTGCCTTCGGTCCCGGCGTAGTACTCGTTGATCACCGGGCCCCACCACTCGATCATCTGTTCCTTGACCGGTATCGGACACGGCGCCGCAGCGTGAATACAGGTTTGGATTGACGACAGGTCGTAGCGCGAACGCACGTTGTCGGGGAGTTTGAGCATGCGAATGAACATGGTCGGCACAACCTGCGTGGCGGTCACCGAGTAGCGCTCGACGTTCTCGAGGAACTTCTGCCCATCGAACTTCTCCATCACCACAATCGTTCCACCGAGTTCGTGGATTCCAGCGCCCCATGTAAGTGGGGCGGCGTGGTACAGCGGTGCAGGTGAGAGATAGACGGTGTTCTCGTCCATGCCGAGCAAGAACCGTTCGAGCGAAGAGATGCCGGTTCGCGAAGGGTCATCGATTTCGAGACCGCTGAGGGTCCGGCGGATTCCCTTGGGTTGCCCCGTGGTGCCTGAGGAATAGAGCATGACGTCGCCCAGCGGTTGCTCGTCGAGCTGGGTAGTGGGCTGGGTTGCGATGGCGTCTTCGTAGGGGTCGAAGCCTTCGACGACGCCATCCATCATTAGGCGTCGTGGGCATTCGGGGATGAGCGGGAGCATGGCGGTGGCGGTGTCGGCCATCGTCAGGGTGGAGATGAGAACGGTGGCATTGCTGTCGTTCACCAGATAGGCGGCTTCGTCGGCTGACAGGTAGCGATTGACCGCGGTGAGGTAGAGCCCAGAGCGCATCGCGGCCCAGTAGACCTCGAAGTAGCGCTGGTGGTTTTCCGAGAGGAGGGCGATGTGGTCGCCAGGTCGCAAACCCTCGGAGTGGAGCAGTCTGGCCAGCTGGATCGAGCGTTCGTCGAGCTCGCGATATGTGGTGGTTGCTCCCGTTCCGGCCATCACGATGGCGGCCTTGTCTGGAGTGAGGGCGGAGTGGGTTCCGGGGTACATGGCCACGAAGGTAGTCGAAACGAAATCGGGCGGCCTCTTGCGCTAGTCCGAAGAGCGGACTACATTCCCGACTAATCCGATCGGCTTTAACGGGAATCTCCTCAATCAAGCCAAAACCGAAAGAGCGCCACCACAATGAGCACCGCTACCGACACTTCCACCGATACATCCAGCGAATCCGAAGAGAAGCTAAACAGCGTCGATATCGGTGCTGTCGCTGGTCTCGCCGGAAAGATCCAGGAAGAGCCGACGGTTGCTTCCACCACCTGGAAGGCAACCGTGAACTGGGAAGAGGGGTTCCGGTCGAGCGCCAAGATCCGAGACTTCGAACCAACTGGATCCGATGAGCCAGCCAGCCTGGGCGGAACCGATACTGCGCCAAACCCGGTCGAGCAGCTGCTCGCCGCGTTCGGAAATTGCCTCGCGGTTGGATACGCAGCCAACGCCACAGCAGCCGGTATCGAGGTCAAGGACCTGAGTATCGATCTTGAGGGCGACCTCGACCTCCACACGTTCTTGGGTCTCAACCCCGACGGAAATGCTGGATACGAAGCGATCCGGGTTGCCGTGAATCTTGATTCGGACGCAACTCCCGAACAACTCGCAGAGCTGCATGCCAAGGTCACCGGAACATCGCCAGTTGGCCACACACTTGGCCGGGCTGTCCCGCTTCAGATCGATCTGGTCTGACGCTGGCGAGCTTACGACGCGGCCATGTCGTCAAGAAGTGTCACAAGGCTGCCGAGCTCGGTCAGCGGGTTGACGATGCAGACCCGGAAGCAGATCTCGTCGTGCCACTTGCTGGGGACGATGAGCGCTGTGCCGGACTCGGCGTTCGTGCGAGACCAGGCTTCGTAGTCGTCCTGGGTCCATCCGACACGTCGGAACAAAACGATCGACATTTTCGGCTCGACCAACAGTTCGAAGTTGGGCGAGTCGCGAACGTACGCAGCGAAGCCATGGGCCACGTCCATCGTGGTGTCGATCGCATGTGCGTACGCATCGGTCCCGTTTGCGGCAATGGAGAACCAGAGAGGGAGCCCACGAGCTCTGCGGGTGAGATGCAGGGCGTAGTCTGACGGGTTGAAATCGCCTTCGTCGATGTAGTCGAGGTAGTCGGCCTGTTGGGAATGAGCGTGGGCGGCCGCCGTGGGATTTCGATAGAGGATCGCAGCGCAGTCATAGGGGGCGAAGAGCCATTTGTGGGGGTCGATGCCGAAACTGTCGGCATGTTCGATGCCGTCGAGCACCGGGCGGTGGGTTGGCGAGGCCATCACCGATCCGCCATAGGCGGCGTCGACGTGGAACCAAAGCCCTTCGCGCTGGCAGATGGGAGCGATCTGGGCGAGGTCGTCAATGGCCCCGGAGTTTGTGGTTCCGGCCGACGTCACAACGGCAAACGGGCAGAGGTTGCCGGTGTCTTGGAGAGCCCGCTCGAGCTCGGCGGAGGTCATGCGTCCCTCCGCGTCTGATTGCACCCGTATGAAGTCGACGTCCATGACTCGGGCGATGACATCGACCGACGCATGTGCGCCAGTGGTGGCGACGATTGCCAGGCGGTGTCGGCCGTCGTGGTTGGGATGTTCCGAGATCCATTGCTGCCGGGCGGTCACCAGCGCCGCCAGGTTGGCCGCAGTTCCGCCCGATACGAAACAGCCGCCACCCGTTTGTGGGAACCCGGCGAGATCCATGATCCAACGAAGCGCCTGATTCTCGGCAGCGATAGCCCCGGCCCCAGATTCCCAGTGACCACCGAAAATCGATGATGCGCTGACGACCATGTCGAAAAGCACCGCAGCGATCGACGGCGCTGTCGGCACGTACGAAAGCATCATCGGGTCGTCCATGGGTCGGCATGCTGGGAGCAGAACGTCGCGGAAAAGCTCGAGTGCCTCGTGCCCGCCCACGCCGTCCTTGGTCACGGCGCCGTCGAGTGCCTCGGCAAGTTCTTCGGCGTCTCGAGCGCCCCATCGTGGATCCTTGGGCAGCTTGGCCCGTTCGGATGCGTACCCGATGACCGACGCCGCGAGGCGCTCGAGATCGGAGTTCCATGTGTGCATTCCCCGAGGCTATTCGTCAGTCGGGCTGCCTGCTTCCAGACTGGCTGTTTCTGGAGTAGTTGTGCGGTAGTCGCCGAATGGTTGATCGCGTTCGGTGAGCGCTTTGGTGAGTCCGCCGTCGCGGGCTTTGCCAATGAACTCGGCCATCGCCGGCGAGTGGACGCCCAGTGCGCACAGCTCGGTACCGGCTCGGATGCCGCTTCGCATTCCCATATGCTCCATCTGGCGGTGCACGGTTCGTTTGTTGAGCGCAACCAGGTCGGGCGGAATGGCGGTGATCTTCTGCGCCTGGGCAAGAACAGCGGCCTCGAGCTCGTCGGCCGGGAATGCCCGGTTGGCCCAACCCTCGTCGACGGCTTCGATGCCGGTGATCGAATCGCCGGTAATCATCATCTCCATTGCCCGACGCATGCCGAGGAACCAGGTATGGAAATGCATATCCGGCACGCCAAAGCGCACTGCCGGATACCCCATCTGGGCATCCTCGGCGATGTAGATGAGGTCGCATCCGGTAGCGAGTTCGGATCCGCCGGCCAGGCAGTACCCGTGGACCTGAGCGATGACCGGCTTCGAGAGGTCCCAGATGCTCATCCATCCCTCGGTGACGTGGCGGGGCCACTGGCCTTCGCCCGCAGCGGTGAAGAAGGGGTATTCGTACCCTTCGTTTCCGCCTCCGATGTCATAGCCAGCGGAGAAGCTCGGGCCGGCGCCACGAATGATCATCACTCGTACGTCGGGATCCTGATCGGCCTCTTGAAGTGCCCCGAGGATTGCGCCACGTAGCGGATGTGCCAGCGCGTTGCGTTTCTCGGGGCGGTTCATCGTGATGCGGCGCACACCGGGCAAAGGATCATCGAGGAGCACCCATTCGATGCCTTCGTCGTTTGCTGGTTCGGCGTTTGGATCGTCGGTTCCGTACATGGATCGACCCTAGATCTGCACGTGACGGCGACTCAACCTTCGTTCCAAGCTAAAAGCGGTGATCGGAACGTCTCAGCACGAGCAGCCATGTGAGGAGCGCGGACAGCGCAACCAATACCAATGCATAAATGCCGGCTTCGGCGATGAACGCATCCTCGAAGTTGGTGAAGGTCTTGGTGGTGAGAGTCGGGAAGTCGAACGGCGCTACGAAGAGGGTGATGGGTAATTCCTTCATGGTCGCCAGCAATACAAGGCCTGCGCCAGCGAGCAGGCCGGGGGTCATGAGCGGAATGTCGATGGTGAGGAAGCGGCGAACTCGGCTCGCTCCAAGCATGCGGGCGGCGTCGTCGAGGCGGGGTGGTACCGAGGCGACTGCAACTTGCGTACTACCCATTGCTTGCGATCCAAACCGGACGACATAGGCGAAGATGAGAATAAGGAGTGTTCCGCGTAGATTCTCGCGAGCCCAGGCAAATTCGCCGGTCCAGAAGAACACGGCCAGCGCAACGAGGAGTCCGGGTAGGGCGAAGGTGGAAATCACCACGCCGTTGGCTACCTCACCGACGCGGGACCGGTGTCGAGTTACGAGTTGAGCGATCGGCAGCACAGCCAGGACTGCTGCGAACGCGGTGATTGCACTAGCGAGCGCGGTGTTGCGGGCCGGAACCCAGATGTCTGAGGCCGAAAGGAAGAGATCCCGTTGCCCATTGGCATCTCGGATGATGCCGGTGATGGCCCAGTCGCCCAGCGCAACGGCCGGTGCGATGAGGCCCAGAAACACCACAAGTGCGACGAGCCCGAAGCTCGCAACTTTCGCCCGACCAAGTCGAAACTGAAGTGGGCGACCGACCTTGGTCGAAGGGGGATTGGTGAAGCGGCGTTCGAGGAAGCGCTCTGCCCCGACCGAGGTGCCGGCCAAAACTAGGAGGACCAAGCTCAACGCAAGGGAGACCTGTTGGTTGTTGAGGCGAGTCGTCCAGATTGCGCGGGTGAGGGTGTCGTATCGCATGAGCTGCACCGCGCCGAAGTCGCTTACCGCGTAGAGAAAGACCAGCAACGAACCGGTGGCGATGGCCGAAGAGATTTGCGGCAACACGACTCGCCGAAAGGCGTTCCAACTGGTGTCGCCAAGAAGGCGAGCGCTCTCCTCGATCGAACCCGGTAGGCGCCGTAGCCGGGCGGCAACCGGTAAGTAAACGTACGGATACGTGAACAAGCTGAGCACGAGCCACGCCCCAAACAATCCTCGAAGTTCGATGGTGCCGTCGAGGCCGATGGTGCCGAGAAGATCACTGGCGATACCGCCCGGGCTGAGGGTGCGGATAAAGGCTGCCGCTCCGACAAAGGTCGGATATACCAGCGGAAGTGGAAGCAGCGTCCGGAACAAGCGCTGGCCGGGAAGGTCAGTGCGGGTAGTGAGCCATGCCAGAACGGTGCCGACCACTGCGGTTGTGGCCGACACAAGCACTGCGAGAACCAGTGTGCGACGAAGCGGATCGAGCGTCCGCCGGGTAAACAGCACACCGAATGGATCGGTGTCACTGGTGATGTTTCGCCACACCAAGTAGATGGCTGGGAAGGCAAAGAGGAATGCCAGGATCGCCGAAGTCCAGCGGAGGCCCCGTGGTGAAGTCGGTAGGGAAGTGGAGCGCTCAGCGCTAGTTGTTGAGGATGCCACTTTCCTGAATGATTCGTTCGGTGTCGGCAAAGCCGCCTCCGAGGGAGTCGAAATCAACCGAGCCGATTTCGAGAGCGACGAGTGGCGGAAGAACATCCGCAGGGTCGATGCCCGCTGCCAAAGGATACTCGAAGGTTTCCTGAGTGAAGTAGGTCTGAGCGCCTGGTGTCAGCAGGTACTGGATGAGGGCATTGGCCGTATCGGAGTGCTCAGAGCTTTCGAGTTTGGTGGCGGCGGTGATGATGAGGAGCGAGCCGATGTCTTCAGCAGCGAAATCGAAGTTCTCGGCTCGGTGCTCGTCGCCTCGGGCGGCGGACTCTTGGTAGTTGTAATAGTGGTTGACAAGACCCATATCGATCTCGCCTCGTCCTACAGCCTCAACGATCGACCGGTTGTTTGGGTAGGTGCGTGCGCCGTTGGCCGCCATGTCGTTGATCCACTGGGTGGCAACGTCGTTACCCTCGGTGTCGCGGAATACGGTAAACCAGTCTTCGAACGAACCGTTGGTGGCTGGTATCGCCACCCGGTCGGCGTAGGCCGGGTCGGTGAGGTCGAGGACCGATGCGGGGAGTTCGCCGTCGGCCACGTTGTCGAGGTTGTACACCAAGACCCGTTTGCGGCCGGAGAAGCCGATCCATGTCCCCGCCGAGGCCTGGTTGTCGGCGCTCACGAGTTCGAGCGTGTCAGCGTCAAGCGTTCCGAGGAGTCCTTCTCCTTCAAGGAAGCCGACGGGGCCGGGTGAGCTCGAGAGGAACACGTCGGCGTCGGATGCGTCGCCTTCTTCAGCGAGCAGAAGTGCAAGGTCGGCCGAATCTCCCCAACGTACCTGAACGTCGACGCCGGTTTCGCAGACGAAGGCGTCGAGGATTGGTTGGATGAGGTTTTCGGTTCGGCCCGAGTAGATCGTGACGGTTTCTCCGTTGGCGCCGACGCATTCGCCGCTGACGATGTCGGCAGCGGCGCCTTCAACGGTGGGTGCATCGCCAGCGGATGATCCACAGGAGGCGCCGAGGAGGGCGAGAGCAGCGAGAGTAGCGGTGGCTGAGAGTTTGAAACGAGACGGCATGTGGTGAGTGTAGGGATACTTCCAAAGGTTGTAAAGCGCGCCTAACGGATTTAGGTAAGTCTCTCTTCAGAAGCTTGACGGAGCAGCCGCTGAGGCATCCGCAAACAGATTTCGCGTGAAGAGAAGTACAAGGTTTGTGGGTGTGGCATTCTCAACTATGCAACCAACCGTGATCGCTACTTGGAGCGAACTCCCAAACCGCGAACCTCAGCCGGCGCGCGTCGGCAACGTCGACCTCGTCATCATTCGTTTCGAGGATAACCATTCTGTTCTCTACGGGCGATGCCTCCACCGTGGAGCGATGATGGCCGACGGCCATCTCGACGGCGACAACCTGATCTGTGGCCTTCATGGCTGGGATTACGGCATTCAGACCGGCGTCAGCGCCTACAACAACGATGAAGTGTTGGCGAAGTTTTCAAGTTGGATCGAAGACGACGGACTCACCGTCGACGCCGACGAGATCGCCAAGTGGGAGCTTTCGCATCCGCAGCCCTATGACCGCGACGCTTACCAGGGCGATTTTCAGGACGTGCACGGAGCGCCCGAGGAACCTCACGTTGGTTTGATCCGTCGGCTCGCCAATGAAGGTCTCGACTACCTCGGCCACCATGGCCCCGTTACCTCCATGGGCGTGTCGCGCGAGCTCTTGCCGTCGTGGGACAGTATCCAATTCGTCACAGCGCAACTCGCTCGCCGCCCGCTTCTCGACGACCACCCGGTTTCTTCCAAGACCACAATCGGTACGAATGCGGCCAAGCCGCTCGAACTTGATCTGCCGATCTTTGTGTCCGACATGAGCTTCGGTGCGCTGTCCGAAGAAGCAAAGGTTGCCCTGGCCATGGGCGCCGAGCAGGCGGGCACCGGCATCTGCAGTGGCGAGGGCGGCATGCTTCCTGAAGAGCAGGCAGCCAACAGCCGGTACTTCTACGAGCTTGCATCCGGAAAGTTTGGTTGGGAGCTCGAAAAGGTCAAGCAGGTACAGGCGTTCCACTTTAAGTTTGGTCAAGGCGCAAAGACCGGTACTGGTGGACACCTTCCGGGTATCAAGGTCCAAGGAAAGATCGCCAAGGTCCGCGCACTCGAGCCGGGGCAAGATGCCATTAGTCCGTCGACCTTCACTGACCTCACCAACGAAGACGCCTACCGGATGCTCGCCGAGGAAGTGCGTGAAGCATCGGGCGGTATTCCGATCGGAGCGAAGCTCAGTGCCCAGCACATCGAAGATGACATCGACGCAGCGATACGTGTTGGAGTTGACTACATCATTCTCGACGGTAGAGGCGGTGGCACCGGCGCTGCACCCGTGATCTTCCGTGACAACATCAGCGTGCCGACGATTCCGGCTTTGGCCCGGGCACGACGTCACCTCGACGCTCGTGGCCGCCAAGACATCACGCTGGTCATCACCGGCGGGCTCCGCACGCCATGGGACTTCGCGAAAGCTATGGCGTTGGGTGCCGATGCGATTGCGGTCTCCAACTCTGCGATGCAGGCCATTGGTTGCCTTGGCATGCGGGCGTGCAACTCCAACAATTGTCCGGTAGGAATCGCTACGCAGAAGCCCGAGCTTCGTGAGCGGTTGCCTGTCGCTGAAGCGGCAGATCGGCTCGAACGGTTCTTCGAAGCGTCAACCGAACTCATGGGCGTGCTCGCTCGAGCATGCGGACACGATGCGCTCGACCAGTTCTGCCTAGACGACCTCACCACCTTCGACCGCGACCTGTACCACCTGGCAGGTGTGGCTTACGGGGGAGTGAACCCCTAGATATGGCTGGGCGAATCGATGGCGACACCTACCGGGTAACCGCAAGCGAGCAAACGGACTTTGCGACCAACGGCTATGTACACCTTCCCGGATTACTGACCTCCGAAGAAGTCGATGCCGTTGAGGTTGTGTACGACCAGTTTCTTCGTCGAGAGATCGATGTTCCCGGTAAGGACTACTGCGACATGGCCGGCGACTACGGACGCGCCCCCGAGGACTTCTCCATCATCAACGTCATGCTTCCCCGCCGGTACTACCCGGCTTGGGTAGGCAACGTCTTCGAACGGCGGGCTGCGTCAGTCGCCCAACAGCTTTGCGGCGACGATATGTCGATCGACTATGACCAGCTCCTTGCAAAGCAGCCGTATAAGGACGACGCCGTTTTCGCCTGGCATCAGGACATGGCGTACTGGCCCGAAACGCCCGACACGCGCACCGCGACGCTTTGGTTGGCAATCGATGACTCCACCGTCGAAAACGGTTGTATGCGCTTTGTTCCCGACACCATCAATGAGGAATCGCTTCGGCCGCACGACCCGCAATTCGGCGACCGCGGCGACTCGCATGCTCTCGGAACGACATTATTAGAGAGCGACCAGCCGGTGTCGGTGCCGATCGCCCGGGGCGACGTCACGGTGCACAACGAGCGGGTCATGCACGGCTCGGGCGGAAACTCCACGTCGGGGTTCCGCCGGGCGTACATCCTTGCGTTTCGATCGGCGCCAACGATCGCAATCGAGCGAACGCTCGGTTTTACCCACAGCCACAACGATGATCAGACCGTCCTCGATGAAGTCGGTGTTGAGGGCGAGTCGCGCACACAACGTTGATGTAGTCACATGCTCTATCTATAGTGACTACATGCAGGTAGGCATTCGTGAACTAAAGGCAAAGCTGTCAGAGCATGTTGCGCAGGTAGCCAGCTCCGGCGAGCGAATCATCGTCACCGACCGGGGCCGACCCGTCGCTCAGCTTGTACCTCTCGATGGTCAATCCTCGATGGAGCGCGGAATTGCCGAAGGGTGGATCGAACCCGCTCGGTCGACCGGCCTCGGTCCGAAGCGAGCCTTTATGGCGAAGCGCTCTGTTGCAGAAGTGCTCGACGAGGATCGAGAATGACGCTCTACGTCGACTCGAGTGCACTGCTGAAGCGATACGTATCGGAGCGAGACTCCGGCGTCGCCGATGACCTTCTCGCGACCGACCCGGTCTTAGTCACGAGCCGACTCGCCGAGGTGGAAGTTCGGCGAAACCTTGCCCGGCTCTTGGACGGCAAGGATGCGCTCGAAGCCAAGAAGTCGTTTCTGGCCGACCTCGATGCGTTTGCGTTGGTCAACCTCGACGCGACCACGTGCAACGACGCGGCGCGGATCGCCGAGCAGACGCTTTGCCGATCGCTTGACTCGTTGCATCTCGCTGCTGCGCAACGCTCCGGTTCGGGGACCGTCCTTCTTACCTTCGACGTCCGTCAGGCGCAGGCTGCACGATCGATTGGGATGTCGGTTATTGGCGTCTGAGGCGTAGCCCGTCGATCACTTTCGAAACCGACGAGACCCCATGACATACTTCGGCGCATGACGATGACCGAACGATACGAAGCCGCTTTCGATGCCCTCACCTTCTTGAATCCTGCCGATGGCGTGCTTCAGATCACGCTGGAAGGCCCCGGGCTCAACTCGGTGAGCGAAGTAATGCACCGCCAGATTGCGGACGTGTGGCTCATGATCGACCGCGACCCCGAGGTCCGAGTCGCCCTGCTCACCGGCGCAGGCAAGGGCTTCAGTTCGGGCGGCAGCTTTGACATGATCGACACGATCATGACCGACTACACCCGGACCCTCGAGGTGTTGCGCGAAGCCCGTGACTTGGTCATGAATGTCATCAACTGTTCGAAGCCAATCGTGTCGGCCATGTGGGGCCCGGCCGTTGGCGCTGGTCTCGTTGCCGGACTCCTCGCCGACATTTCGGTGGTGGGCAGCAAGGCCCGAATCATCGACGGCCACACCCGTCTCGGTGTTGCGGCCGGCGACCACGCGGCCGTCTGCTGGCCAATGCTTTGCGGCATGGCGAAAGCGAAGTACTACCTACTCACGTGTCGCGATCTGTCCGGCGCTGAAGCCGAGCGCATCGGGTTGGTGTCGCTGTGTATCGACGACAGCGACGGGCCCGAGCCCGTACTTGAAGAAGCACTGAATATTGCGATCGAGCTGGCGGACGGAGCGCAGCAGGCCATCCGCTGGACCAAGCGCACCCTCAATCACGCTTACCGGATGTTCGAGCCGGCGTTCGATGCTTCGGTTGCCTACGAGTTCCTTGGATTCATGGGTCCCGACGCTGCCGAAGGCGTCGCCAGCCACCGAGAAAAGAGAGCCCCGGACTTCCGCGGTGGTCCAACCAGCGAATAGCAGCTGGCTTAGCTGGACTGCATGAGATGCTCGGTCATGGCAGTGAGGCCCTCGTCGAGGCCGCTGCGACCGAAACCCAGGCGGAAACGGTCATCGATGCTTGGTCCGACACTTGACCGGTAGATCGTTGACGGTAGGAGGAGTACACCCGCTTGTTCGACGAGATTCTCGGTGAACGTTTCGACGTCGCCTAGGCCGGTGTAGCGAGGGAACGCCATGCACGAGCCGTCTGGGCGAGACCAGTCGAAAAGGTCGGGGAATTGGGCGAAAAACGCATCCCACTTGGGAAGGTTCTCGTCGATGATCGAACAGTTTCGGGCGAGGATGCGGTCACGGTTCTCGAGGGCGATTATCGCCAGTCGCTCGCTGGGGCCAGAGTTGCAGATCGACAAGTAGTGCTTGAAGCGTTCCATCCGGTCGAGGACGTCGTGGTCCTGGCAGGTGATCCAGCCGATGCGCAGACCAGGTAGGCCAAAGGCCTTTGACGTGACGTTCAGCGAGAGGCCACGCTCGTAGATGTCGGCGATCCACGGAAGGTGTTGGGTGCCTGTCGGGCCAAGTCCGTTGAAGATCTCGTCGTGGAGGATATAGATCCCGCGTGGTCGGCAGAGTTCGACCAGCGCTTCGTAACGATCGAGCGAGAGAATCGCGCCGGTGGGATTGTGCGGAAAGTTGATCGTAATAAGTTTTGTGTTGGGGCGAATCGCTGCTGCCACCCGGTCGATGTCGAGCGACCAGTCGTCGTCGGGATCAAGCGGGACGCCAGTGACTTCGCAGATCGCCGCCGGCAACGTCTCGTGGCTCTGGTAGTTAGGGGTCACCACAATGGCATGACTCTCGGCATCGAGGATCACGTTGTTCGCGGCGAAAATCCCTTCGCTGGCGCCGGCAAAACACAGCACATCGTCAGGCGAGCGGTCGTGGTACATCGCGGCTATCGCCTCGCGAAGATCAGGTGCGCCCCATGTCTCGGTGTAGCCGAGCCACATGGCCTGAAAGTCAGAGCGCTGCTGCTCGGTGCCCATCGCCAACAGCTCGTCAAGCGAGAGGCTTTCGGCATCGGACGCCGTGAGATGGAACTGGGCTTTGAACTCCCACTTCGAGAAGTGTGTCTCGAGGCGGAAGTCTGGGAGCTGCATAGCCCCAAAGGTTACTTGCGGGTGACCTGCACCGGAAGGTTTGCGTAGCCGTTGACGAATGAGGAGAACGTGCGATCAGGCTCGCCCTTTGTCTCGATCCGTTCGAAGCGTTGCAGCACTTCTTCCCACAGAACCCGAAGCTGCATCTCGGCCAAGCGGCTTCCCATACAAAAGTGCACGCCATAACCGAACGAGAGGTGACGGTCCGCGTTTGGCCGATTGATGTCGATGGCTTCGGCGTTCTCGAAGTGCTCTTCGTCGCGGTTGGCCGAGACGTACCACATGAGCAACTGGTCGTCTTTGAGGATCTGCTTTCCGCCGAGTTCGGTGTCGTGGTTGGCGGTACGTCGCATGTAGGCGAGGGGTGTCTGCCAGCGGATGATTTCGGGGACCATGTTGGGTACGAGCGACGGATCGGCGATGAGTTGGTCGTACTGATCCGGGTACTTGTTCAGGCCGTGGACACTCCCGGTCATGGTGTTTCGGGTGGTGTCGTTGCCGCCGACGATGAGGAGAAGGAGGTTGCCGAGGTGGGTAACCGTGGGCATGTTCTTCGTTGCCTCGCCGTGCACCAGCATCGACACGAGGTCGTCGCCCGGGTTGTGAAGGCGCTCCTCCCAGAGGCGTTCGAAGTATCGAACACACTCGACCATTTCGTCGCGCTTTTGATCCATCGACTCAACGACGCCGCCGGGCTCAGGAATAGCGAACACGATGTCGGACCAACGGGTGAGAAGGCGACGGTCCTCGAACGGGAAGTCGAAGAGCGTGGCGAGCATCATCGTGGTGAGCTCGATGGAGACCGTGTCGACCCAGTCGAACGTTTCCCCCTCGGGGAGTGCCTCGAGGATGTCGATGGTGCGTTCGCGGATGAGGGGTTCGATGTTACGGAGGTTCTTCGGAGCCGAGATGCCGCGGACCGTATTGCGCTGTTCGGTTTGGGTCGGCGGGTCCATCGCGATGAACGAGACGATTTCGGGGCCGTCTTCGGGGATGTCGGCGACCGGTTGACCAAGCGTGATGCCGCTGTCGGAGGAGAAGGTCCGCCAGTCGCCATCGACCGCTCGGACATCGTCGTACTTGGTGATCGACCAGTAGCGGCCAGAGGTCTCGAGCTCGTTGAAGTGAACGGGGTCTTCGGAGCGCAACCGGGCGAAATGATCCTGCCAACGGTGCTCGCGAAATAGGTGGGGGTTGAGCGGATTGATGTCCTCGACGGCGAGATCAGATGCGGCCGGGACGTCCGCAGCGTTCTCGGCCTGTTCCTGGTCGGGGCTGCGCAGGCTGAAGGCTTCACCGAGGTCGTCGGCAGTGGTGGATTCGCTCATCTTGGCTCCTGGTGGACGTGGGCTCAGGTTACTCATAGGTAACGCGAACCCACGAAATTCGGCGAGTCACAAGGACGGTCAGATATAGCTAATGATTTCGTATTCGATGCCGTCGTGGTCGTCGAAGTAGAAACGTCGTCCCGGCTCGTAATCGGCCCTTGTGTGGATCTCATAGCCCGACTCGATGACCCGACGTTCTGCTTCGTCGAGGTCGTCGACGACGAGTCCCACATGGTTGAGGCCGCCCAGGTCGGTGCGCCGTGCCGTGGCGCTGGGGTGCTTGGGGGTGGTGTAGATGGCGAGGTAGTCGTCGCCGAGACCGGGGAGTCCGACGTGCACGGTATGCCCGCCGAGCTTTGATGCCCCCTTCCATCTGATGGCCCAGCCGAACAGGTCGGTAAGCATGGCAGCGGTCTTTTCCGGGTCGGCGACGGTGATGTTGATGTGTTCGAGCCTCGTAGTGAGGGGGGTAATCGTTGGGTTAGTGGCGGTGTTGTTCGTTGACTGCATCTGTGTGTTCATATCTCTGTTGTACAATCTCAAGTAATGTTGAGATCAAGGGATTCTTCAGACAATTTGCTGGCGATCGGCGCGGTTGCCGAACGGACGGGCCTAGCGATCTCTGCGGTGAGGTTCTATGAGGAGATCGGCCTCGTCTCAGCCGAGCGAGCACCTTCGGGTCATCGTCGCTTTCGGCGCAGCACCATTCGTCGGCTGTCGTTCATCCGGATCTGTCAGAAACTCGGGTACAGCCTCGACGAAATTCGCGATCGGCTCGACACCTTGCCGAACGGCCGCACGCCCACCGAGGCCGATTGGAACGCGATGGCGCAGAGCTTTCGCATCGAAATCGACGAGCGCATCTCCGGACTCCAACAACTGCGCGACAAGGTCGACGGTTGCATTGGGTGTGGCTGCCTGTCGCTTGACCGGTGCGCAATCTGGAACGCAGCGGATACCGCAGCCGAGCTCGGTGACGGCCCTCGCTGGCTTCTCGGAGACCAACCGACACCTCGAGGAACGACATGACCAAACGTCGCCCAAGGAAACCTGTCGATGCCTACTTCCGTGGGCTTCCTGGACGCTGGCGTCCGGGTCCGAAGGGAAAGAAGAGCGATGACTCGCTCGAGCCGCGGATTCTCGAGAAGGGTCTGGCTCTCGAAGCGGAGACGGGGCACAAGGTCGTGTGCTGGTGCGAGGAGTGTGGCGTTGTTATCGCTCGGATCGAGGGCAACTCCTCGGGTGACGATCACATCTTGGGTCGCGTCGAGGGAACCGAGTGGGAGTGGTCGGAGCCGCTCGGCGCCGACCTACTTGCCGCTCCGGTTGGCGATCATCGACACGACGACGACGTCGAAGCTGGGCTCATCCGCTGGTACCGGTTGCGGGCGATCGGCACCTGGAAGGAGGCTCGGGTTTCGACGGTGCCCGAGATGCTCGCAAACCACCCGAGCCTTACCCGCGGAGGCCATCCGGTTCCGTCGTTGGCTGCGATGAACGACGCGCTACTCAGGGGGCGCCACGATCCTCCCCGGTCGGCAGGAATCGAGTTTCCGCCATTGCAGTTCGATCCAGAGGCTTGGCCAGAGCTCAGGCTCGAAATCATCTTGCGGAGGCCTGCACTCGTGGAAACCGAAATACCCGCCGGGGTGGTGACGATGGCAGCGCTCGATCAATGGTGGGACGACAAGCTCAACTCATTTACCGAGGCCGCTCGTGCGCACCACCGGGGCCTCATCCTGTCTGCCGGTTTCGATATGGACGGACTGGAGTACGACTCGCCGGAATGGTGGGCGGCGTTGGCGAAGGTGAACGCGCTCATGGCCAATACGCTCCTCGTGCTTGAGGGCTACGACAGCTAGCGCAAGCTAGGGAGCGCGTCCCTCGTAGAGGTACCCTCGGCCTATGCCCGAACTCATCGCTTCTGTCTTTAACGATGTGATTGGCCCGATCATGCGGGGTCCGTCGAGCTCGCACTCGGCGGCATCGGTGCGGATCGGCCGACTCATCCACGACCTGTTCGACGGGGTTCCCGATCGGGTCGATATCAGCTACGACACCCTGGGTTCGCTCGCTACTACACATGAGAGTCAAGGCACCGACATGGGGCTCTATGGCGGACTCATGGGATGGGAAGCCGACGATCCGCGTTTGCCGGGTTCTCCCGAAGAGCTTGTTAGTCGTGGCACCGCCATCACGATCACCAAGTCCGAACTGGGCGACGAACACCCCAACACCTACCGGCTCGATGTTGGTAGGGGCGACGAGAAGCATCAGATCGTTGCGCTATCCACGGGCGGCGGAATCATCGAAGTCGTCGAGATCGATGGCAACGAGGTTCGGCTATTTGGCGACTACGTCACCACGGTGATCTTCACGAACGGATCAGCCGATGCTGAGAAGATTGTCGAGCTCGAGATGGCCGACAGCTGGTCCACCTCGGGAGACCTCATTCTTGCGCTCTCGCAGAAGCCACTCGACGCGGCGGCGCTTGCGGCGGCGGATGGGGTCGCATCGGTTCGTACTCTCCGCGCAGTGCTTCCGGTGCTGTCACGTCCGGAGCTTGTGGTTCCCTTCAACCATTCGTCAGAGATGCGGGGCGATCTCGATCATGCGCCGCTTTCCGAATGGGCACTTGCGT
The DNA here is from genome assembly GCA_937934655.1 of uncultured Acidimicrobiales bacterium. Lineage (GTDB taxonomy): Bacteria > Actinomycetota > Acidimicrobiia > Acidimicrobiales > SHLQ01 > CALLQB01. The sequence continues at coordinate 34,531 of CALGZB010000228.1, forward strand.
ACGAGTGTGCCCGCGGCGGTATCGAGGTGGAGCAAGCGCTCTCCCAAGCACATCGACTTCTGGGGATCATGCGCACGGGCGTCGAGACCGGCATTGCTGGCACCGAGTACGCCGACCGGATCCTTGGCTGGCAGTCGGGCAATTTCGCGACGATGACGCAGGCTGGGTCGCTTCTCGATGGCGGCATTCTCAACCAGATGATCATCTACGTCACCGCGCTTATGGAAGCGAAGAGTGCCATGGAGGTCATCGTTGCCGCTCCAACTGCCGGTGCCTGTGCAACCTTCCCTGGGGCGTTGCTGGCAACGATCGATGCGGTCGAGGCCGATGATGAAGCGGCCGCTCGTGCCCTTCTGGCCGGTGGGCTTATCGGTGTGTTCGTTACCAACCGGTCGAGCTTTGCCGCCGAGGTGGGCGGCTGTCAGGCCGAGACAGGGGCCGGGGCAGCAATGGCAGCAGCAGCGCTGGTTGAACTTGGCGGAGGGTCGGCGTCTCGATCGCTCTCGGCGGCGAGCCAAGCAATTCAGAACGTCCTCGGACTGATCTGTGATCCGGTAGGTAACCGAGTCGAGGCGCCTTGCCTCGGGCGAAACGTCAGTGGAGCCGCCAACGCACTCAGCTGCGCCAACATGGCGCTAGCCGGCTACGACCACGTAGTGCCGTTCGACGAAGTCCTCGACGCCCACCGCTCAGTGAGCGAGTTAATGGCGAGAGAGCTCCGGTGCACCGGACTCGGCGGACTAGCAATCACACCAACCGCCCAAAAGATTGAACTCGACCTAAAAAGACACCGCAAGTAAGGGCAGAGGCGTGCTGCAATCCTGACGTAAATCACCTAAGCGGATCGTTGGTCCTAAGCATCTACTTACCATGAGCGACCTATCGCAGGAGTGGCACGGCGCGTGGCGAGAGACGAAAAATGGATCGAAGCTGAGTGCGTGCGGGTCTACCAACCGCTTGTGCGCGCCATGATCCTTTATGCCGGTGATCGTGAGGTCGGAGAGGACGCGGCTCACGATGCTCTCGTGAGGCTTGTGATGGAGCTTCGAGCAGGAAAGACGATTGAGAACCCCGCCGGCTGGGCGTATCGGGTGGGAACGAACCGAGTCCATCGTGTTGCGCGAAGACGGGGAATTCGAAACCGACTCGACCCGGGACCCAAGCCTGCGTCGGAGTTCGACATCGCAGACGGCATCGTCCTTCGCCGTGCGCTTGCTCGGCTTCCGAAACGTCAGCGGGCAGCAGTAGTCGCTCGCTACGAACTTGGGTTGTCAGTTCGCGAGGCCGCAGCATCATTGGGCTGCAGCGAGGGAACAATTCGAGCCTTAACTCATCAAGGTGCGACGGCGCTTCGAGCTGATCGGTCGCTCAAGGAAGGGAGACAACGTGATTGATCCGGAGATTCAGGAGATATTTTCCAACAACAGCGCAGAAATCTCACCGCTACGGAGTGTCGAGCTTGAAGCGATTCTCAGCAGGGCGGCGAGAAAGAGCGAGCATGAGAAGACCCGCCGTCGGGTCCTCGTTGCTGGGGGCGGAGCCCTCGCAGTAGCTGGGTCGGTCTGGTTTTTCTCGCCGCCAAGTGACCCGGTGGATGTGCGAGTCGCCGAAACAGTGTTAACGACCGCAACCACCTCGACAGTGGTGGGCGTTTCACCGACCAACATCCAGATTCCCGAGGGTCTTTGGATGTCCGAGATGCTTCCCTTGATCGCCCAGCAGGTTGAAGGACTAACCGAGGCCGAGCTCAGAGCTGTTCTTGATGAGGAAGGGATCGTGTCGTCCTACCGGCCGTCCAACTCGGACAGCTGGGAAGGTCTCCTTCACCCGGGTGACTATCGGTTCGAGGGTCCGGTTCGTGCGCAGGATGTGCTGGCGAAGATGTCGGACGAGTTTTCGGAAGTGGCTGGTGAACTTGGATATGAGGAAGCGGAGAGCCGAACCGGGTATTCGCCGTACGAAGTTCTTACCATCGCATCGATGATTGAAGCGGAAAACGGCACCGGCGGCGACCGGGCAAGGATCGCTCGCGTTATCTACAACCGCCTTGCGCTCGACGTGCCCGTAGGGATCGATTCAACATTCAACTACCAGCGACAAGATCGTGAGTTGGAAGTGACTCAATCGGTTCTGGAAACGGACACGCCCTATAATCTGAGAATCCGAACCGGCCTGCCTCCGACCCCGATAGCGGCCCCCAGCCGTGAGTCTCTCGAGGCGGCACTCAATCCAGCAGATGGTGATTGGATCTTCTATCTGTTGGCCGATGCCGATGGCGGCTACTTCTTTACTGAAGACAGCGACGAGTTCTTGGCCCAGAAAGAGAAGTCTCGGGAGCTCGGACTTTTACCGGACGCCGACTGAGGTGTGGCGCCGGAGGCGGAACAATCAAGTCAGCCGCGGGGTACGTCGATCCAGGGGATATCTTTGTCGACGCGTGGTTCGCCGGGGAGGCCGAGGACCTGTTCGCCGAGGATGTTCTTCATGACTTCGGTGGTGCCACCTTCGATGGTGTTGGCACGTGCGCGGAGGAATGCGTAGCCGATGCTGGTGCCGGTCAGGTCGGTGGATTCTGGGCGGCGGAACGTGTAGTCGTAGTCGACCTGGCCGGCCATTCCTTGTAAATCGACCGCCTTTTCGAAGATGTCCTGGTTGAGAATGGCGCCCACTGCCTTGCCCACTGAACCTTCGGGTCCGGGGTTGCCAGTTTTTGCGGCCTGCGCGGCACGCATGTTGGTGAGGCGGAGAACTTCGGCCCGCACCCAGAGCGCCATGACGTCGTCGCGGGCTGACTCTGAATCGACCTTGTTGCTGTCCTTGAAGACGTCGACGAGGTAGCTGATGGGGCCGCTGCCGACCTTCGGTGCGCCGCCGCCGCCTCCGCTGCCACCGATTGCGGTGCGCTCGTTCATGAGGGTCGTGAGGGCAGCTCGCCAGCCTTCGCCTTCGGCGCCGATGCGACAGGAGTCAGGGACCCGGACGTCGGTCATGAAGACTTCGTTGAATTCGGCTTCACCGGTAATTTGGCGAAGTGGCTGAACGTCGACGCCCGGTGCCTTCATGTCGAGCGCGAAGTAGGTCATGCCGCGGTGTTTGCGAACGTTGGGATCGGTGCGGGTGACCAGCATTCCCCAGTCGGCAACGTGGGCCAGCGTGTTCCAAACCTTCTGGCCGTTGACGATCCACTCGTCGCCGTCCTTGAGAGCCTTGGTGCCGAGTCCGGCGAAGTCCGAGCCAGCGCCAGGTTCGGAGAACAGTTGGCACCACTTCTCTTCACCGGTGAACATCGGGCGAAGGAATCGTTCTTTCACAGCGTCGTCGCCGTGCGTGAGGATGGTTGGCCCGGCGAGGAACATGAAGAACTGCGCGGGGTCCATTGAGGGAGCGCCAGCCTCGGCGAGTCGTTTGTTGACGATCTTTTGAAGCTGCGGGCTGAGGCCCATGCCGCCGAAACCCTTTTCGTGCATGACCCACGCGAGCCCGGCGTCGAACTGGTGACCACGGAACTCGGTGTAGCTCTCGGTCTTGGGATCGTGGGCGGCGAGGAGGGTGTCGAGGGCGGCCTCGACCTGTTGTGCGTCAGCGCTAGTCATAGGCGACATACTGCCAGTTCTTCCAGCGATTCGTTTAACCCACCGGTCGGTGACTTCGCTGGTGCAACGGCTTTCGACGAGGCGAAAGCGCAAGGCGTAGGGTGCCCCATGGTCTATGCACCGCCCGAACGAGCCTTCTACGACGCCGACAGCCACATCATGGAGCTGCCGGACTTCCTCAAGTCTTACGCCGATCCGGCATTGCGCGAGTTCATTCCCGAGGTCAACTACAACGCCTCGCTAGTAACCGACGAGGAGGTCGCCGAGATCGTCGGCCAGGGATCGCGGCATTCAGACCAGCATCGTGATGACCAAATAGCGCTTGGCGATGAGCTGATCGCGAAGTCCAAAGAGATTCAGGCCTTAGGCGCCTTCGATGCGGCCGATCGAACGATTGCCTGCGATCTGTTGGGCTTCAAGAAGCAGTTGGTGTTTGCCACCCACAGCGTGGTCCTTCCGTTTCATCCAAGTTCCAAGACCGACCCGGTCCATCGTTACGGGGCGACTCGGGCACATAACCGGCATATGGTCGATTTCTGTTCTGGCGACGACCG
>CALGZB010000229.1 GCA_937934655.1 uncultured Acidimicrobiales bacterium
TGGGTCATCGGTGGCGGCCTCGCAGTGAGGGCCGAGATGCCAGTGGTACTACATTCACAAGGTCGCTAGCTCGAAGCGAGCAGTCGTGGGATGGACACCGTGTAGCTGAGCGTGCCGTTGTCGATTGTCAGTTCACAGGCATCGGCGGTGAGGCACTTCTCGAGTCCTTCTTGGAAATCATGAGCAAATGTTCGTCCGGCTTCTAGATCGGATATAGAACCGGTTTCGTTGCATGTGGATGCTTGGCATGAGGCGATCCGGACCTCGTATCGATTGGGTGTGAAATCGGCCAAGGCGAACTCGACAAACTCGGACTCGGATGTAACACCGTCACTTCGGTCGAGGACCGTGGCCGAGATCTGGGGAGCCTCTGGCGGGGGAGTCGAGGCATCGAATTCGATAGGGAGCACGAATGATCCCTCGATGGTCGTGACCTCGAGCGAGCAGCCGACATCGGCACAGTCGACCCATGGTGATTGCGAATCGTCCCCACCAACCGCGCTGCGTGGCACGACCCGAGACAGGTCGAACGCTCCGTCCGTGACCTGAACCGTGAAGTTGCAGGCAGATCGAGGTGTGCAGATCGAGACGGTTTGGGCCGGTGCAAGATCCGGTCCGATGATCGAAACGGTTTGACCGTGAACAACCGGAGCAGTCACGTCGAGCGCAAAACTGGGTTTCTCGGGGAGAGGGTCTGGGAGAAAGCTCAGTTTGGCAAGCTCCTGGCCACGTTCCATTCGGTCGACGCTCAGCAAGGTGCATGTCTCGATTGCGCAATCGAACTGGAGTACCCCGTTCTTCCAACTCACTCGTGGAACCCGAACCACCGGAAGCTCTACTCGATCGTCCCGAGCCTCGTACAGGGTCGTGCAGCCGCTCGACGTTGTGCAAAGAGCAACGCCGCTTGTGAGCGGCGCATCGACCTCGATCTCGTCGAGGTGAGAAAGGCCAGTAGTGGGGGAGGCCAGGATTGCCGGCTCGGTCGATGTTGCGGGCGCACCTTTGAACTCCATCGGGATATCGGTGAGCGTCGATCCGCTGACGAATACCCGCAACACACAGGTGCTGAGGACACAGTCGGTATCGGGCTGGCCCGAGTCGAAGCCGTCAATCCGTCTGCTGACCCTGAAGTCCTGGGTAAACCGTCCATCGGTGATTTCGGCGGCCACCCGCTCGCCACAGGCGCCGTTGTCAGCGTCGACACATTGCGAGACGTAGACCGGCCCGTCGGCGAACGGGAGGTCGAAGCCCATGACGTCAATCGACTGGCCATCGACTAGATCGGCGCTCGGCTCGACGGTGATGTCGGGGAGCGTGCCTATCGTTCCGTCGGGGTCGAACTCGATGAGGATGAGGTTGCTCGACGGGATGCGGGGCGAAAGGAGTTGGCACGCAGTAACGGCACAATCGACAAGGCCCTCATGGGACAGCACGGTTCTTCGCACCGGCACGAATGCTGCGATCTCGCCATCAGGGCTGGCAGTGGTCGTGAAGACCGTGTTGACCCCAGCGCATCCACTCACGCTGGTGAGTCCGCCAATTGAGCACTGTACGAGCGACACGACTTCGTCAGGAAGAAAGCCACTTCCCGTGACAAGCACCTCGTCGCCATCGCGAAGGTTGTTGGTGACGTCGGCGTTGAGCACCGGTGGCGGGGTGCCTCCGCCATCAGGCAGGAAGAACAGAGGCGTGATGCCCGACTCGTCATAGTTGCTCGCTGCGGCGATGGCGAGGTAGCAGCCTTCATCGACCGTTGACTCCGCGCAGTCTTTGGTTTCCCCACCGATGGACATAAAGCGCCGCACCGGAAAAGTGGCTTCAAAGGTTCCATCGTCGGCGGTGAAACCTTGTTCGAGGTCGGCGACGTCGCACGTCTCGGCTGATCCACGCTCGCCAACCAGCCAACACTGCACGATGAGCAGACTGTCATTTGGTGGGAAGTTGGCTCCGGTGACGGTGACCATGTCGCCATCGTTAAGTCCCTCGAACGGTGTTGCCACTACCGGGTGCCGCAATGATTCGAACGTGCCGTCCTCGGCTCCGATGGGCTGAACCGGTATGGCTGCGACGGGGGCGATAGCGACATCTTGGCTTTCTGGCTTCTTGTCGTCGCCGGTCAGGAACGCAGCTGCGATTCCTCCGACAAGTACGAGCACTGCGGCAAGACCTAAAAGGCGGCCGGTGAGTGGCGCCCGAGAGGTGGCGGGTTTGTTGGAGAGTTCGACCATGTCGTCGTCGGCTTGCAAAGGCCTGGCAAGCGGGTCGGGGCCCGGGTTGCCTGAGACCCCGGGAACGGGATCGAGAGACGACAGGATTTCGAGTTCGTCAGCCATCGGTAGGGCTCCTCTGAGCTTCGTAGTCATCTATTGCTGTGCGTAGTCGTTTTCGGGCCCGGTGAAGTCGAACCCCTACTGTTCCTGACGAGATCTCGAGAACCGTCGCGATTTCAGCATGCGACAACCCTTCCCATGCCACGAGCAAGATCACTTCGCGGTCTTCGTCGGAAAGGCTCGCGAGCGAGTCGAGCACGCTCTGTCGTTCGCCCGCCATGACGGCTGGGTCGGCCCCGAAACGTTCGGCCGGGATGGCTGCCAGTTTTTGGGAGAGCAAGGCCCACCGTTGGTTGGTTCGGTAGCGGGTGCGAAGCGCGTTGTGGGCAGTTCGATATAACCAGGGCAGCGCATCGGCCGGAACATCGTCGAGCCGACGCCACGCCGTGGTGAATACATCAGACACAACGTCATCGACGCTGGCGAGGTCGCAGCGGCGACGCGCAAAGGCATCGACGTATGGCTTGTACCGGTCGTACAAGCGGTCGAATTCCCCTGAGCGTTCGTCCATCACCCTGCTTATGGCCGGCCGGCTCTCAATCATTACATCGTTACTGAAAATTTCTGGTGGACGGTTGTTCGACCGTTTGGGCTGCTATCACTTGAGAGATGCGACGCCGCTCGGAACCGCTCGGACATATCGAGTGGATCGATGTCGCCCCGGTTCACCACGAAGGAGTAAGCGAATCCTCGCCTGCTCTGCCAGCCGGCGAGCCGTCGGTGTTTGCCCCATCAAATGAGTTCAATGTCGACGGGGCGACGATCGAGTTCAATGTCGCCGAGTACAATGTCGACGGGGCGACAATCGAGCCCAAAGGCAACCGGCTGGCGAAATGGTCGAACGATCACCGGGTGCAGCGCTTGGAAGTATCGACCCATGCGGGTAGCACCAACCCCGGAAAGCCGGTTGCGCAGATTCTGCAGGCCACAAAGAGCCC
>CALGZB010000230.1 GCA_937934655.1 uncultured Acidimicrobiales bacterium
CTTCAGCCTCACCCGAGGAATGAAAGCCATTACCCGAGGCCGCCTCCTCGGCGTAGCCATCGATACGTAATTTATTGCTCCGCCTCCGGCTCCGGCGCTTCGCTATGTCCCCCCACCTACACCTCGGCCTCCGCGAGCTCCGGCACGACACCTCCTTCTTGTCTCCGCCTCCGGCTCCGGCGCTTCGCTATGTCTCCCCATCTCCACCTCGGCCTCCGCGAGCTCCGGCACGACACCTCGCTTCTTGTCTCCGCCTCCGGCTACGGCGCTTCGCTATGTCTCCCCACCTACACCTCGGCCTCCGCGAGCTCCGGCACGACACCTCGCTCCCTCCCTCTACTTCCTCTGCTCCCTCGACGCGAGTTACGAAGTAACTCGGTAAGGGCTTCAGCCCCCCAGGGCTGAAACCGACCGGCACAGACACCTCGCCCCCTCCTCGTTCACCTTTGAATGAACGACGTTCGTTCTGTCTTTGGGCGCCTTGGGCGCGACGAATGCGCTAGCGGAACCGCCCCCACTAGCGCACTGTCGATAGGCACCGCCGCCCAGACTTCGTTGAAACTCCAACGGTTAGCCGGCAAGGCGATACGTCATTGGCTGTTCCTTACCCTTGAGGCGTTCCATCGCGTGGAACATTGTTCCCTCGCTTCCTCCCGAGATTGCCCATTTGAAACTTTCGGGCGCTGAACTACGTTTGCTCTGTGGGGTACGGGCAATTTGTCGGGCGGGAAGAGGCACTTCGTCGACTCTTCGCGTGCCTCGCGAGCACCGACACCGCCAGCCCTCGTACCGTCTCCATCACTGGTACCGCAGGCATCGGCAAAAGCACACTCCTTCGACGATTCGCCGCCGAGGCGCAGGCCCAAGGTTGGAGCCTTGGCTGGGGCGTAGCAAGCGCACGTGACGGGTCGCCACCACTCTCGGCCTGGCACGAAGCACTCGCCGACCTGCAGTCCCATCAGACCAGCGGCGGCTTCTTCGCCGATCTCGAAGCCCAAGAGCGAGTTGCACTTTTCCGCTCGGTCTCGAACTGGCTCTCCGAACGAGTCAGCACCACGCCCACGCTGCTGGTCCTCGAAGATCTTCACGATGCAGATCAGAGCACCATCGAACTGCTCGGCTATATCGGGCGGCGCCCGATGTCTCAGAACCTCCTGATTGTGGCATCGAGCCGCACCGACCTTGGCCCCGATGCGCCACGAGGAAACGCCATTCGACTCGAAGGTCTGTCGAAACCAGAAGCGCAGCAGCTCGCCGATGCACTCGACGTTTCGATCGACGACTATCAACTCGACGAGGTCCTTCAGCGAACCGGCGGAAACCCCTTCTTCCTGCAGCGACTTCTTGAACAAGGGATCGACGGAGGTCTACCAATCGATGTCCGCTCGGTCCTCGACGAAGATCTCTCGAAGCTCACCACCGAGCAGCGGATCTGCTCAGAAATCCTTGCGGTTCTCGGAACTTCGGCGCCGGTCCAGCTGGTGCAGAACGTTTCAGACAGGCTTTACGGCGCGACTCGGCTCGATCCGACATCCGAAGTTGTTGTCGAGGACTTGGCCGACCTCCGGTTCGCTCACGCCCTCTTCCGAGAGGCGCTCTACGACAGTCTCAGCGATGACAAGCGGTCCAAACTTCATGCGGCAGTTGCCGAGGTCCTCCGAGAGAATGACGAGAACCCGTCGGTAGTGGCCCATCACCTTGCGCGAGCTGCCAAACACGAGTTCGGACACGAGGCCGCATCATTTGCCGCCGAAGCGGGACGCATTGCCTCCGACATCGGCGCCCTCCCAGAAGCTCTCGAACACTTCGCCTTTGTCGTGTCACTGCGGCGCACACTCAACGATGACGAGGCCCTCGCCGCTGCTCTCATCGCCGAAGCCGTGGCGCTCGGTCGGGCCGGACGCGCCGCCGACGCACAGCAGCGACTCCTCGAAGCCGCCGACATCCCCGACCTCACTCAGTCCACACAGGTACTGCTGGTTCGTGAATTCGGCCGTCTGCGCTGGCGGGAAGAACCCAACCCATCGAGCCTTCAATCTGCATCGCTTGTCCGGCTTGCCACCGACTGGCTGTCGAAGAGCGACGACCCACGGGTACTCAGCATCTACGAGACGGCCCTCGTAAGCGCAGCCGACATCGACGGCATCACCTCTTCGAGTCTGAAACATGCAGAGCGAGCAGTTGCCCTCGCCGCACAGTCAGGTGACGACCTCACAATCGGCGAGGCGCATGTGGCCCGGCGCCGAGCTCTTATGGCCCACCACGGCGTCCTGCGCCAACGAAGCAGCGACAGCGCAGCGGCGGCAAAGGCAGCGGCAAAGGCAGGCGACGGCGAACTCTTAGGCCGGGCACAACGCTTGGCGCTGTGCGACGCCATGGCGTCGGGCGACCGCTCGGCAGTCATTCGGCTGATCGAGATTGTCGAGGCGGTTCCGTCCACTGCTTTCCTCGAACATCAGGCGTTGTGGCGAGCAGAACTGGCGTCGTTAGAGGGGCGTTTCACTGACGCAGCAAAGATCCTGCAAGAGGCCAACGATGAACTGACCTACCTGGGAGTCAGCGCCCCAGCCCTCGACTACATCCAAGTCGTTCACGCGTGGCACGCCGGTGAGTTAAGCGGCCCACTGGCCGAGTACGAACCGTTCCTTGTTCAGGTCGGCGACATCGTGCTCACCACAGCCGTCGCTCTCGGAAAAGTCATCGATGGTAACCCTGAAGCGGCATCTGACCTCATCGAATTGAGCATCGACGAGTTGTGCGGCGGTGAGATGACCATGCTGTGGCCCACCGCAGCGCTCGTTCTTGCCGAGGTCATTTCGGCCCTCGATCATCCCGCAGCCGAACGCGTTCTCGAAACAATCCGGCCGTATTCGGGCCAGTGTTCTGTTTCAGCCGCAGCCGGGGTTCCGTGGATCGGTTCGTTCGACCGACATCTCGGCCTACTTTCGGCCCGGCTCGGCAACAATACCCAAGCCATCGAGTATCTCGATGCCGGGCTGGCACTCGAGACCCGAATGGGAGCAAAGCCGTGGATCGCCCGTTCGCACGCTGCGTTGTCGATGGTGCACTCGCGCGAAGGCAACGGCGAACTCGCGCAGCACCACGCCGACCTCGGCGTGCGACTCCAAGAAGAGCTTGGTCTCGCTGACGTCCTCCTCCTCGGCGATTGGTCGCCTCAAACAAACGATGTCCACGCTCCACCTACCCGTCAGCGGCATCGAGATGCCAGCTTCGTCCGAGACGGCGCCGTCTGGAACGTTTCGCTCAACGACGTAGGCGGAACCACCAAACAGAGCGTCGGCATGGAGTACCTCAGCCTTCTCTTGCAATCACCTGACTCCGATTGGCATGTCCTCGACCTGTACCAGGCGACCACCGGGGGTTCGGTGGCAAGCGGATCAAGCGGCTCAGCAATCGACGACCAAGCCCGCCGGGCGTACCAAGAACGCTACCGCGACCTCTCGACCCAACTCGCCGAATCCGAAGCGTTCGACGATCAAGGGCGCATCGAACTCATCCGCGAAGAGATCGAGATGCTCGAGCAGCAACTTCTCGGTGCCTTTGGTTTGGGCGGGCGTTCGCGTCAGCTCAACGACCCGACCGAGCGGGCCCGGGTCAATGTCCGCCGGTCGATTAGCCGCGCCCTGTCGCAGGTAAGCGATGTCGCTCCCCTACTGGGAGACCACCTCGTACACCGCATCCAGACCGGACGGTTCTGCCGTTACGCGAACGACCCGTCAGACCCGGTTGTTTGGACACTCTCGTAGGGAGAGGTATCAAGACAGTTCAGCCAAGACAGTTGTCCATAGCTCGTTTCGAGGTGGCCGTGAGGTTGCCCATCACCTCAGCCAACTCGTTCAGGTCGGCGACCTCGTTAATGTCGGCATCGGCAAGCACGTCGCGGTAGCAACTTGCCAGTTCGGGGTCGGTTCCGCCGTCGATCCATAACCGTTCGATGTCATCGAGGTCCGCAGACCCTGCGGAACCATCCTCGTCAGCAACCGCCTGATGAGAAGCGGTCTCGCCGGCATCGACGTCATCGCTCGTGGTATCCACGACAACATCGTCGGTAGCCGCAACTTCTTCGGCCGCAGGCGCTTCGGCTGGAGCGGCGTCCTCGGCTTCGGAGGCGCACGCCCCTCCCGTCAGCGTGAGGAACAGTGCAATGGTGGCCATCTTTGTTGAACGACGGGTCATGAGATGTCCTCCTCTTTCTTCGAGCGGGTCAGGAATAACATCACGGTACCGAGCAGAATCATGAGTAGGGCAACACTGATGATGCGGCTCGATTCGGAACCGGAGAACGCAAGCGGACCAGGGGTTGGTGCCGCTGGCACCGTCAGTTCAGCAAGTGACCCGTTGTTCGTTGGGTCGGCTTCTTGAGCTGGTGATCCAAGGGTCTCCGAACGGGTCGATGCATTGTTTACGATGTCCGTGCCGGCCAGGGCCGCCACGTTCGTTGCGATGGTCAGCGTTGGCGATGACGTCCCGGCTGGGAGGTCATCGGGATGCGAGCACGTAACCGTCTGTCCATCGACGACACAGGACCAATCACTTCCGCTGAAGGAAGCAAAGGTCAGGGTGTCTGGAAGCTGATCGACGATCTCGATCGGGCCCCGAGCTATATCTGGTCCGTTGCTCGTTGTGACGAATTCGAACGTCGCCATAGTTGGCGTGACATCGATGAGTTTCTTCTCGAGCGTCAGGTCGACCAGCATGCCGACGTAGCCAGATGGGTCGTCGCCGGTTACCGGCACGATTGGGTCTCCGGTCTCCGGATCAGCCAACGGCACGAACGCCTCAGGATCTTCTGGCCAGGTGGTCGGATCTGTTGGATCACAGCCACAGGTTTCGGGATCCGGTCCAGCTGGAATTGCTGAAACATCGCCGATGTTGGTGTACTGCCCGGCGGTCGCTATTCCGGTTCCTTCACAGGTTACGGATTGACCTGGGAGCAGCACGGCAACAACGTTGGTGCCGTCCCCGCAATCGATTACGACGCCTTGGTCGTCGCCAACCGTGACATCAAGGACCGGACTGGTGGTGTTGTTGGTGACCACGTACGTCCAGGTCACATCAGCACCGACGGCAATTTCGGGTCCGGGCACTTCATCAGCGTCCACACCGTTGGTCGACTTCTCGAGATCGAGACTGCCGCCGGTTCCGAAGTAGTGGGACGGATCCTGCGCAAAGAGATCAGGAACAGCCACACCGGTCGTCGGATCGATCAGCGGTTCAAAGCTAAACGGACTCGTCGGCCATGTGGTTGGGTCGTCAAGGTCACAGCCGCAGGTTGCGGGGTTCGGGACATGAGGTGGTCCGGATACCAAACCGATGTTCTCGTACTGGCCGTCAGTAGCGACACCAGTTCCCTGGCAGGTCACTTCTTGACCGGGCAGCAGCAATGGAATGATGTTGGTTCCGTCGAAGGTTCCATCGCCATCGATGTCGCACTCGACCGCTACGGCCTGCGAGTCGGTGACGACGGCCGGAAGCACTGCTGCAAAGCCAGTATTGGTCACAACATAGGTCCATGTGACCTCGTCGCCAACGGCAATGCCTGGTCCAGGAGCAACATCAGCGTCAACCGTGTTGGTCGCCTTCTCGATGCCGAGCCCTGGGTCTTCGCCAAAGTAGTTACTTGGGTCGTCGTCATCGATCGGTGGAATCGGGTCGCCGTTTTCGTCGACGGGTTCCTCGTAGAGCGTTGGGTCCTCGGGCCAGGTGGTCGGATCGGAAAGATCGCAACCGCAGGTGAGGGGATCGGGAAGAACCGGCGTGCCAACAACGCTTCCGAGGTTGGTGTACGGGCCACCAACCGCGATACCGGAAGCTTCACAGGTCACCGATTCGCCGGCGATAAGGATCGGAATCACGTTGCCGTCGTCGAATACGAGGTCGCGGTTGCTGTCACAATTGACCGTTACTCCCTGGTCGTCGGTAACGGTCGCATCGGCAAGGGCAAGAGGCGTCGTGTTAGTGATGACGTAGGTCCACGTGACCTCCTCGCCAACGGTGATACCGGGTCCTGGAGCGATGTCGGCGTCGACACCATTGGTCGACTTCTCGATATCGATCTCGCCATCGTTACCGAAGTAGTGGCTCGGATCGGCGTCGGTGACCGGAGGCAATGGATCGCCGCTCTCATCGACGGCCGGGGTGTACACCGTCGGATCGTCGTTTGGCCACGTGGTTGGATCGGAGAGATCACAGCCACAGGTTGCGGGATCCGGAAGTACCGGCGTGCCCGAAGAGTCGGCAGTGTTTTCATACTGCCCAGCCGTTACGGTGCCGATTCCCTGACAGACAACTGCCTGTTCGGGGATCAGCAGAGCAATGACGTTTCCGTCGTCGAAGATTCCGTCTCCATCAATATCGCAGCTGACGGTGACGCCTTGGCTGTCGGTTACTACGACATCGATAAGCGCGGTCGTCGAGGTGTTGCGGACCATGTAGGTCCAGATAACCGTGTCGCCCACATCGAGGACTGGGCCTGGTTCGGTGTCGGCTTGCACACCAGCGGTCCACTTCTCAACGTCGATTCCGCCGGACACACCAAAGAAGTGTGAGGGGTCATCGTCGGTGACGGGAGGCAGCGGATCGCCGTTGGGGTCGATTGGTTCTGGGTACTCGGTTGGGTCGGTTGGCCACGTTGTTGGATCGTCGATGTCGCATCCACATGTTGCCGGGTCGGGCAGCACTGGCGTTCCGGAGATGGCACCGTCGTTTTGGTATTGCCCGTCGGTTGCCAGGCCGGTTCCTTCGCAGGTAACCGAGTCGCCGGGAAGCATGAGCGGAATCACGTTTCCTTCGTCGAAGATGCCGTTGCCGTCGGAGTCACAGTTGACGATGACGCCTTGGCTGTCGGTAACCGAAGCGTTGATGACCGTCATGTTGCTTGCGTTGGTCACCGCGTAGGTCCAGGTAACCGGTGCATCGGTATCGATTGCCGGTCCGGGCTCAGCGTCGGCGTCAACGCCGTTTGTCGACTTCTCGATGTCGATGCTGCCATCGGCGCCGTAGTAGTGACTTGGGTCGGCGTCGATGACTGGAGGCAACGGATCGCCGAACTCGTCGATCGCGTTGGTGTAGAGAGTCACGTCATTCGGCCACGATGTGGGATCGTCAAGCTCACAGCCACAGGTTGCTGGATCCGGAAGGATCGGTGTGCCCGTGGTGCTGGCAATGTTCTGGTACTGACCGGCGGTAGCCGTGCCGGTTCCCTGACAGGTTGTTGATTGGCCGATTCCCAGCAACGGAAGAACGTTGCCATCGTCAAAGACCAGGTCGAGGTCGATGTCGCACTCGACGGTAACCCCTTGACTGTCGGTTATCACGACGTCGGCTAGTGCCGTCGTCGAGGTGTTGGTCACCACATAGGTCCACGTGACCGAGCCGTCGGTCTGAATGACCGGGCCGGTTGCCGTGTCGGCCTGTTGGCCGCCGGTCCATTTCTCGATGTCGATTCCACCGGATTCGCCGAAGTAATGGCTCGGGTCGGTACCGGTGACAGGAGGTAGCGGATCGCCGTTCTCATCGACCGGGTCGGCGAAGAGGGTGGGGTCGGTCGGCCAGGTGGTCGGGTCGGACAGGTCGCAACCACAGGTTGCAGGATCGGGAAGTACCGGTGTGCCACTGACTGCGCCGGTGTTCGAGTACTGGCCATCAGTAGCGATGCCGGTTCCCTGGCAGGTGACCTCGTCGCCCGGGAGCATCAGAGGAATCACGTTGCCATCGTCAAAGACGCTGTTGCTGTCGATGTCACAGTTGACGATGACGCCTTCGCTATCGGTCACGGTCGCATCAACGATCGCGAGCGAGGTGTCGTTACTGACCACGTAGGTCCAGGTGACGGGATCGTCGGTATCGATCGCTGGGCCTGGTTCGACGTCGGCATCGACGGAGTTGGTCGACTTCTCGATATCGATCTCGCCGTCATCACCGAAGTAATGGCTCGGGTCGGTGTCGGTGACGTCGTCGATTGGATCGCCACTCTCATCGAGCGCCGGGGTGTAAACCGTCGGATCATCGGTGGGCCAGGTGGTTGGATCAGACAGGTCACAGCCGCAGGTTGCGGGGTCTGGGAGTTCTGGGGTTCCCGAGGTAGCGGCAGTGTTTTCGTACTGTCCAGCCGAAACCGTGCCGCTGCCTTCACAGGTCACCGAAGCACCGGGGACTAGCAACGGAATGAGGTTGCCGTCATCGAAGGCGAAGTCGCCATCGATGTCACAGTCGACGAGGACACCTTCGCTATCGGTCACCACGACATCGGTCAATGCAGCTGTCGAGGTGTTCGTTACCCGGTAGGTCCAGGTGACGGTGTCGCCAACATCCAAGACTGGGCCGGGTTCGGTATCGGCCTGCACGCCATCGGTCCACTTCTCGACGTCAATACCGCCGGAGAAACCAAAGTAATGGCTCGGATCATCATCGGTAACCGGAGGAAGCGGATCGCCGTTCTCGTCGACCGGATCGGCGAACAGGGTGGGGTCAGTCGGCCACGTGTCCGGATCGGACAGGTCACAGCCACAGGTGGTCGGATCTGGAAGAACCGGGGTACCCGAAACCGAAGCAGTGTTTTCGTACTGGCCGTCGGTCGCGGTTCCGGTTCCTTCACAGGTAACCGAATCGCCCGGGAGTAGCAGTGG
>CALGZB010000231.1 GCA_937934655.1 uncultured Acidimicrobiales bacterium
CTACACTGCATCCTTCGCAACAACCACCCGCCCGGGTGGCGGAATGGCAGACGCGGAGGATTCAAAATCCTCTGTCCGAAAGGGCGTGCGGGTTCAAGTCCCGCCCCGGGCACGTCGGTTTGAAGCCGCAGGCGGCTTCAAGCCCTCACCGAGTTTGCTTCGCAAACTCCTTTGGCTGAGCTCCTCGGTCGACGAAATCGCTTCAGGTGACCGCACTTGGCGGTTTGGCGCCGCAGGCGGCTTCAAGCCCTCACCGAGTTTGCTTCGCAAACTCCTTTGGCTGGGTGGTCGGTGGGCACAAGCCCTTCCAAGTCGCTTCGCAACTTGCGGCTGTGACTCCAGGCTGCTTGCTACTTGGTTGTTGGTAGGCCGGCTTCGGTCCAGGAATTTATTCCGCCGTCTACGTCGGCGACATCGGTGAAGCCGAGGGTTTCCATGATGGCCGTTGTCTGGCCGCTTCGGTTCCCCGAGCGGCAGTACAGAAGGTATGGGACCTCAGGGTCAAGGTCGGCGAGCTGGTCGGCAAAGTCGTCGCCGTAGAAATCGATCATGACGGCCCCTTCCAGATGTCCTTCGTCGAACTCTTCGGCCGTCCGGACGTCAAGAATCACTAGGTCTTCCGGCGGGTTGCTCTGGATCGAAGCGCCGTCTTGTGCCGAAACGAGTCGGATCCCGGTTGCAGCGCCGTCAGCTGTATCGGTTGCGGTTGGGGTATTGGCTTCCGTTGTTGACGAAACGGTCGAACTTCCGCAACCGGCGGCAACGAGCGCTGCCAGCGCTACTGATGCGATGAGCTTCGAGGTCTTGTTGTTCATGATTGGTAGAACCCCAACGTCGTAGTTGTCTTCATGGTCAATCCTAATTGTACGTACATATGGGGGGTTTGCGAACTCTTCGCGGTTGTTCTTTCCCCGTGCAAAGATCTGCGTATGACTTTGAAGCTTGGGATTTGGGCGGCGCCGTTTGACCGGGCCGGCCTCGATTACGTGGTCGAAGCCGAGCGGCTCGGCGTCGATGTTGCTTGGGTGCCCGAGGCGTGGGGGTACGACGCTATGACGCCGCTGGGCGCGGCCGCCGCAGTTACCGACAAGATCCGACTCGGTAGCGCCATCGCCCAAGTCGGTGCTCGCACTCCGGCGATGCTGGCGATGACGGCATTGACCCTGCAGAAAATGTCGGAAGGCCGATTCATTCTGGGTCTCGGCACAAGCGGCCCGCAGGTGATGGAGGGCTGGCACGGCGTCAAGTTTGATGGCCCGATCGCCCGAACGAGGGAGACGATGGAAATCGTCGCCCTGGCTGCAAGCGGGGAGCGCCTTGAGCACGAAGGGAAGTACTACCCACTCCCGTTGCCAGGCGGCCAAGGAAAGGCCATGCGTTCCAGCGCCGAGCCAGTTCATATTCCGATGTACATCGCCTCGCTCGGGCCCGCGAACCTGCGGCTTACTGGGGCAGCTGCCGATGGCTGGATCGGCAACTCGTTCTTCTGTGAGACCGCCGATGTGTTCTTCGATGAGATCCGGGCCGGCGCCGAATCGGTCGGCCGATCCTTTGCCGATATCGACCTCACGGTCTCGGTGGGTGTGGAATTCACCGACGATGTCGAAGAAGCAGCCCGCCGGCACTCCGATGGTTTCGCGTTCACGTTCGGCGCAATGGGTTCGAAAGATGACAACTTCTACAACAACGCCTTTGGCAAACAGGGCTGGGGTGATGATGTCGCCGCAGTACAAAGCCTCTGGATGGCTGGTGACCGCAAGGCCGCCGCAGCGCGCGTGCCGATCGAGATCGGCCTCGGCCAAAACCTCATCGGGCCCACCGACGAAATCCGTCGGCGGCTCCGCCAGTACCGAGACTGCGGCGTCAACTCCTTGAGGATCGGCCCAATCGGCGACACGCTCGATGACCATGTCGACGGTCTCGGCCAGTTGATGGACCTTCTTGCTGAGGTGAACGCCGAGGTGAACGCCGACGCGGATACCGAGGGGAGTGACGAGCCGGAAACCAGCAGTCCGGCATAGGGGCTCACCGAAACTGGTTCGTTCGTGGCGAGGTGCAGCTTCTAGACTGAGCTGGTGTCCAAGTCGCTGGTGGAACGCCGCCTTATCGAAGTTTCGACCGAGCTGAAGAAGCTCCGGAATGAGCTTCATGTTGCAAATGAACAACTCACGCACTTCGCCGATGAAGCCGAAGATGCCCGTTTGCGATCGCTGGTGTCGGAGACTCCCGGCGCTGGTCGTGATCACCGCGAAGCTGAGAAGCATGCAACCGCAATGAGTCGCCATCGCGATGAGCTGCAGGCGAAAGTTGCGACACTCGAGCAAAACCAAGATGAGTTGCTCGACCAGCTTTAGTCCTCACGCGACGATCCCAGCGACCCTTCAGGTACCGGACCTGGTCGTCACCGAAATCCAACAAGAACGAGAAATCCCGCCTTATGGCTGAATCAACACCCGCATCAACATCATCGCCCTCATCGTCCCCAGCAGCTTCGCCATCGTCGAGCTCGACCGTCAGGGTTGTTATCGCCGAAGACGAAGCGATTATCCGACTCGACCTCAAGGAAACGCTTGAGGCCGAAGGCTACGACGTTGTCGGCGATACCGGCCGAGGAGACGAAGCCGTCCGTCTGGTGCGCGAACTCAAACCTGATGTGGCGATCCTCGACATCAAGATGCCGGGACTCGACGGCATCGAGACCGCTCGGGAGATCAGCCAAGAGCGTGGGGCGGCCGTAGTAATTCTCACGGCGTTCAGTCAACGAGACCTGATCGAGAAGGCACGCGACGCTGGCGTTCTCGCCTATCTCATCAAGCCGTTCCAAAGCAGCGAACTTGTGCCCGCCGTCGAAATCGCTTTGGCCCGGCACCGCGAGTACCAAGCGATCTCTGACCAGGTCGACCAGCTCGAAGATCGGCTCGAGGTCCGGAAAATTGTCGACCGCGCCAAGGGCAAGATCATGGACGAAAACTCGATGACCGAGAGCCAAGCGTTCGATTACATCCAGAAGGCAGCGATGGCCGAGCGGAAGTCGATGCGGGTGATTGCCCAAGAGCTCCTTGATGGGCGCACTATCTCCTAAACACGGTGTCTCCTAAACACGGTGTCTCTTAAACACGGTGTCTCTTAAACACGGAGTTTCTTAGGCCCGGCGATTACCTTCGCGATATGGCTGCGGAGATTCACAAGTACGACATCGGCTCACCCAAAATCACGCTTTCGGTAACCGAACAGGGCGATGGGCCAGCGGTGCTACTCCTTCATGGGTTTCCGGAGATCGGCTACTCATGGAGGCACCAGATTTCGGCGTTGGCCGACGCCGGGTACAAGGTGATCGCTCCGGATCAGCGTGGTTATGGCTGGAGCGATAGTCCCGAGCAGGTCGAGGACTTCGACATTTTCGCGCTCACGGGCGACGCGATAGCGCTGCTCGACCACCTTGGTATTGACCAAGCGGTGGTGGTCGGTCACGACTGGGGCTCGATCGTGGCCTGGCACCTGGCGATGTTTCGGCCAGATCGGGTTCGCGGACTCGTGCTGATGAGCGTGCCGTATCAACCGCGCACTGACCTGAGTATCCCGGCGCAGATTGCGGCCACGAACCCCGAGGGTCCGTTTAGTTACATGCTTTCGTTTCAGGACACCGAGAGTCCGATCGAGCAGATCTTTGATGCCGATCCGATCTCGATGCTACGCGGCATGTACTGGGGAGTGAGCGGCGAAGAGGCCGACCCCGACAAACCCAACGCCCTGCCGTCGTTTCTCTCGGCGGGCGAGTTTGAGAACTACTGCCGAGCCTTCGCCCGCACGGGATTTGGCGGGGGCATCAACTGGTATCGGAATCTTGAACGCAACTGGCTACTGACGAAACCATGGCACGCAGTGATCCTTGCCATGCCGGCGATGTTCATCGGCGGCACCGCCGACTTTGTCGTCGACGCCGCCGACGAACATCTGAGCGGTCGTACCGACTCGATGGCAGACCGTTTCGCTGACCTACGAGCCGATGTTCGCCTTGAAGGCGTTGGGCATTGGGTGCAACAAGAGGCCCCCGATGCGGTCAATGAGGCGTTGCTGGAGTTTCTGATCGGCCTTGCTGATCGGCCTTGCTGATCGGCCTTGCTGATCGGCCCTGCTGATCGGCCCTGCTGATCAGTCTTCGTGAGTTATGTCATGAAGATAGAGGGCCCGCACGGCGAGGACGTCACGCACATCGTTGGCGGCATCGTTAAAGAACTCTTCGCGGTAGGTGTCGTCGGTAATCAGTGACACGGCAAATTGCAGCGCTGAGAAGGCGGCGATGAAGCCCGAGACGGCCAGCAGTTCCCACGTGAGAGCGATGTCGGCGCCGAAGAGCACCGTCTCGTAGATCGACCGGTCGGCGAAGGTCGCCTCCGTGAGTTCGGTCCACTGCAGGATGGTCTCTTTGCGCACGGTGAAGAGACCAAAGAGCACGTAAAAGATGCCGATGACCATAGCCACCAAGAAGACCTGCACGGCTTGGCGCATAAAGAGCAGGACGCCGATGTTGAGACGGTCGACCCAGGCCAGCGGTTCGGGAGCAGGAGGGTTCGCAAGCCGGGGACGGTCGTGGGTGTCGACCGGTGCGCCGCAGGCAAAGGCCCGTTCGCAAACCTCTTCCCAGGTGGCAAAGCCTGCCAGCGATGCGGTTTCTGATGGAATGCGAAGGGCCAGAAAGACGAAGGCAATCAACGCGACGAACCCCACCGAGATGGCGTAGAAGGCGGGTGTGAAACCGTGAGCCACCTGCCACATCTCGGCATTAAGAAACAGGAACGTGGCAAAAAGAAGGAGTAGCGGCAACGACTTGAGCATGAGACGGCCGAGTCCGCCGACCTCCCGCACGATGTGTCGAGCTCCCGAGCGAAACATCGGGATCATGCCAAAGCTCACGATCATGTACGTGAGGCCAAGCAGTACGACATTGAAGAGCGCAAGGAGTAAGAACCCAGAACCATCCCCACCGAAGACGAGTGGAAGGAGCGGCGGCCCAAAAATGAACAACGCGGTTTCGGCCAAACCAATGGTGTTCGGCAACGCAAACTTTGGGCGCTTTCGGTAGGTGTTGAGCAGCGCGACACAACTGAGAAGGAGGCCGACGCCGAGGACGAACACCAGCGCTTGGGTCCACCCCGAGAATTGGTCGTTGAAGCTTCCGGTGGCCTCGAGCAGAAACACCAGGCTGAGGAATGGCGCGGCTCGGGTAAGGACATCGGTGCTCGCCGAATAGTCGTGGATGGCGTGGGGAAGTCCCTGGCGGATAAACCACCGTTCGACGGCGTCTTGGCCGAGTCGGTCTGAGTCCGACGAGTTCTGCACCTCAGAAGTATCGCCCGGGTCGGGCCTGTCGTGGTGGAGGACTACTGTTCGGACGTGGCTAAGACGTACATGCTCATCGATGGAAACTCCCTTACCTATAGGGCGTTCTTTGCGCTCCCGACCGACATGGCGACGAAGTCGGGGCAGGTCACCAACGCGGTGTTCGGTTTTACTTCGATGCTCATCAACCTCATACGCGACCACCAACCCGACGGCGTCGTGGTCACCTTCGATCGGCCCGAACCAACATTCCGGCACAAGATGGTCGAGACCTATAAGGCTGGCCGAGAGGCAGCTCCCGACATCCTTCGCCAGCAAATGGGAATCGTCCGTGAAGTCGTCGAAGTCCTGCAACTTCCTATCGTCGATATGGCCGGGTACGAGGCCGACGACCTTCTGGCCACGTTCGCCACCGAGCTTCGCGACCGGGGCGACAACTCGATCATCGTTACCGGCGACCGCGATGCCTACCAGCTGGTCCAAGACCCGCATATCAAGGTGCTCTATAACAAACGTGGCGTTTCCGACTACGCCCTCTACGACGAGGCCGGCATCCTCGAACGCACCGGGGTGCACCCCACGAGCTACGTCGCATACGCGTCAATGCGAGGCGACAAAAGCGACAACCTCCCCGGCGTCGCAGGGGTCGGCGAGAAGACAGCAGCGAAGCTCATCAACAAATACGGCGACATCGACGGGATTTATGAACACCTCGACGAACAAACGCCAAAACTCAAAGAGAACCTTGGCGAAAACGAGGCCAACGTTCGATCCAACCTCGAGATGATGAAACTACTTCGCGACGTTCCTCACGGCGTCGACCTCGACTCGCTTGTCATGGGCGAACTCGACATCGAAGAGGTACGCAAGCTCTTCGAATTTCTCGAATTCCGGTCGCTGTTCGATCGTCTCAACGTGGTGCTCGAAGGCCGCCTTGGTGATGCGGCAAGCACAGCTGAGGTGCTCGAGGCCGAACTGTCGACCATCGAATCGGCTGCTGATGCCGTCGACCTGCTGAGCGAGCTTGCGAAATCTACCGAACTCCTCGCAATGGCCGAAGGCGAAGACCCGGTTGCCGGCGGCTTGGCTATCGTGACCAACCCGGCTGAGTGCGAGGTCCACTGGCTATCGCCCGACATCGTCAGCGACCCGTCGGTGGTCGAGGCACTTACCGCGCTTACTCAAAACGGTGGACGCCCGGTAGCCACCCACGACGCGAAGACGTTGTCGCATACCTTCCTCGATATCGGTATCGATCCGAGGTCGTTGCGGCTCGACACGATGCTCGCCGCCTACCTGCTCGATCCGGCTGAAACCCGCTACGTCCTACCCGAACTCCTCCGTCGCTACGCCGATTTCGCATTTCCCGACGACGAAGACGGCGAGCCAGCAGTCGCCGAGGGGCAACTTGACTTTGGTGCAGCCGACGATGATGCCGCAGCCGTCGCAAATCCGGCGCTGCTCGCGGCCCGTCGAGCGTTGGCGGTCGACCGGCTCATCGAGCCCATGACCGAAGCGCTCGAAGCCCAAGGTCTGCTCGAGCTCAACGACAACATCGAGGTGCCGCTGGTTCGAGTTCTGGCCAAGATGGAGAATGTGGGCGTCGGGGTCGATCGGGCCGAACTCACGAATCTGCGCGACCAACTCACCGCCGACACAGCCCGACTTCGGGCGGCAGTCATCGAAGAGGCTGGGGAGGACTTCAACGTTAACTCCACCAAACAACTTCGCGAGATCCTGTTCGAGAAGCTGCAGCTGAAGCCCCAAAAGAAGACCAAGACCGGCTATAGCACCGACGCAGCGTCGCTCGAGAAACTTCGTGGTGAACATCCGATCATCGATCATCTGCTCGACTTCCGCGAGGTGGAGAAACTTCGATCGACCTATGGCGAAGGTCTGGTGGCAGCAGTGCAGCCCGACGACCGCATCCGCGCCACGTTCAATCAAACCGTCGCACGTACTGGCCGGTTGTCGTCCGATGCCCCCAACCTGCACAACATTCCGGTACGCACCGAAGCCGGAAAGAGTTTCCGGAAGGCGTTCATCCCTGCCGAGGGTCTCGAGTTTCTCATCGCCGACTACAACCAGATCGAGCTGCGCTGTATCGCCCACCTCGCCGAAGACCCCGGTCTCATCACGGCGTTTGAGAACGGCGACGACATTCATAACGCCACCGCATCGAGGGTTTTCGACGTCGAGTCCGATGCGGTCACCACCGAGCAACGCTCCAAAGCCAAGATGGTTTCCTACGGTCTTGCCTACGGTATGGAGGCCTACGGGCTAGGTCAGCGATTGGCTATTCCGACCAGTGAGGCGGCCGATATCCTTGAGGCCTACTTCGTCGCGTTTCCCGCCGTAAAGGCCTACATGGACGACACGGTCAAGGAGGCTCGCCAGCGTGGGTATACCGAAACGCTGTTTGGTCGTCGTCGCCAAATTCCCGAGCTCTCGTCATCGAACTTCCGTATCCGCCAGGCCGGCGAGCGTCAGGCCATGAACGCCGGAATTCAAGGACTCGCAGCCGACATCTTCAAGGTGGCGCTGGTGAATCTCGACGAGCAGCTCGAAGATTCCGACCTCACCTCACAGATCATTTTGCAGGTACACGACGAGATTGTGGTTGAGGTTCCCGAGGCCGAGCGTGACGTGATGGAAACCATGATTACCGAGGTAATGGGTTCGGCGTTTGACCTTCGTGTACCCCTCGACGTGAATCTCACTTTCGCGAAGACGTGGGCTGACGCAAAGTAGGGGAGTGACTTCCCCGATATCCGGCGATGAACCGGCAGAAGAGAAACCAGCGACGCTCGAAGCCGACCACTGGTTCGAGCCCTTGGCCGACCATATGGGCGACGCCTACCTGAAGTACTCGTTTACTCGCGGCACCGCCCAAGAGGTGGCATTCCTGGTCGAGACTCTCGAGCTCAAGCCTGGTGATCGGGTGCTCGACGTTGGTTGCGGTCCAGGACGACATGCAAACGCCCTCGCCGAACTGGGTATCCAGGTACACGGCGTCGATATCTCGCAACGGTTCGTCGATATCGCTACTGCGGCAGCGCCGGAGGGAGCGACCTTTGCGCGCGTCGACGCTCGAGCGATGGTGTTCGACCAAGAGTTCGATGCCGCGATCTCGCTCTGTCAGGGCGCCTTTGGTTTGGCCGGTGGGCCCGGTTCCGACATGTCGATCTCAGATTCTGGCTCGTTGGACCCGGATGGCGATGTGCTTGCAGGAATGCAACGGGCGCTAAGACCGGGGGGACGGGCAGCGGTCTCAGCGTTCTCGTCGTACTTTCAGGTGCAGTTTCTCGAAGACCACGACACGTTCGACGTTGCCCGCGGCGTCAACCGAGAAACGACCATGGTGCGCGACGTGCCGGGCAACGAACTCGATGCCGAGCTGTGGACCAGCTGTTTTACTCCACGGGAGCTGCGACTTCTCGCGGCGACGGTCGGATTAACCGCGGAGCATGTGTGGTCGGTTTCACCCGGCGCCTATGGGCGAAATGAGCCCGTGCTATCGAGCCACGAGTTTCTCCTCGTCGCCCGCCGTGACTGAACGTCGGAGTCCCACCACGACGTTTCATCTCATCGGGGTGCTCGGTGAGGTGCCCCTGTGGGCGTTCTACATGGTTGGCATCGTTTGGTGGGTTAACGATCTCCAACTCACGGCGTTTCAGCTGATCATGTTGGGTACGGCACTCGAGGTGTCGGCGCTGATCGCTGAGGTGCCCACGGGTGCGCTGGCCGACCGCTTTGGACGCGGTGGTTCGGTGCTCGTCTCGTTTGTTTTGATGGGGGTCTCGATGATCGTTCATGGTGCAACCACCAACTACGCGATGCTGGTGCTGAGCCAAGTCTTGGTGGGTATTGGATGGACGTTCCGCAGCGGAGCTGATGTCGCTTGGCTTTCCGACCAGTTTGGTGAATCGACGGAAACCGATGATCTGGTAGGCAAGGTCGTAGTACGGCGCCACCTCATCACCCAGATTGCGACGGCGGCCACCATGCCCTTTGTCGTCTTGCTCGGTTGGTGGTCGCTACGTGGGACCCTCATGTTGCTCGGGGTGTTCTTGCTCGTTGGCGGTCTCATCGTCCGCCCGCTTATCGATGCAGGACTTGCTTCGTCGGCTCGGGCCACAGATCCTGTCGGCGAACGGAGAAGCAGCAAACACCACGACGGCGTGAGTGCCGACAACGACGTTAAGCCCGAGGAACCACCGGCGACTATTGGCAGCATTTTTCGCCAAGGCCGCGGGGTAGCTGCAAAGCAGCCGGTGATTCGTCGGCTTTTGTTGATGGTTTTCGTCTTTGGTCTCGGTGAGGAAGCCATCGACCGGTTGGGTTACCAACGGTTCCTTGAGGAAGGGGACTTCGGCGATAGCTCGCTAGCTCTTACCGGGGTGCTGTTCGTGGTCCTAGCGCTCACCGGAGCGGTAGTCGTGAGGCAGGTCGAACGCCGAACCGAGACCGGCACTCAAATCGCCGTATTGGCGGGGGGACTGGTTGGGTTGGCAGCGGTTGGAACCATCTTTGTCGTGTTCTCGCCAATCATTGGGATCGCTGCGGGCTTGATGATGCAAGATGCGGCACGCGAGGCGTTGTCGCCAGTGACGACGAGTTGGGCGAACCCGTTTACCAATCAGCAGAGTCGGGCAACCGTGCACTCGTTTCTTAGCCTGGCAAACGGCTTAGGCGTAGCGATTGGCGGGCTCTGTGCCGCGGCGATAGCGGTGGTTGGCGGTGTCAGCCCGGCGCTGCTTTGGAGCGTCGCAGCGTTTATGGCGGCAGGGTTCGCGACGGTCGCCGTCCTCCGAGTGACAGAGAGCGCCGAGAGCAAGACCTCGACGTAGGCGGCAGCTGCTAGCGCAGCGTTTGAATCCATTCCCAGCACGCGTCGATTTGGGGGTCGAGCGCATCGAGCGAGCCAGCATTGTCGACGACGAAGTCGGCGATAGCCTTGCGCTGATCACGAGAGGCTTGGCTGGCGATCCGGGCCTCGGCGTCCTCCTTGTCGAAGCCCCGGAACTCGACCAGACGGGCAACGGCAACCTCGGTTGGCACATCGACCACGATGATTCCTTTGAATCGGTCGTACTCGGGCCGTTCGCTTTTGCCCTCCTTGTTGACGAGTAGGGGGATGTCGTTGATGACGACGTGGTCGGTGTCGCTGAGCTCTTTCATAACACGGGCGATCTCGGTGACGACCGATGGGTGGACGATGCCGTTAAGTGCGTCGAGTTCGTCGGTGTCGGAAAAGACAATCTCTGCGACTGCCGCCCGGTTGAGGTTGCCGTCGTCGCCAATAATCTTGTCGCCCCACCGCTCGACCATGGCCAGAAACACCGGAGCGCCGGGCGCTTGCAGGTCACGCACGATCTGGTCGGCGTCAACCAGTTTGGCCCCCTTGTCGACCAGCCTCTGCGAGACGGTCGATTTGCCGCTTCCGATACCGCCGGTAAGTCCAAGCTCAAGCATCGGCGAAACGTAGCGCACCTCGGGTAGTGAATGCACCCTGATCGGTTGATTCTGGGTAGCCCTTGCCGATAGGTCAAACGGATCACTTCTGCTCTGACGGAAGGGCCCGAAACATCTCATGCCGAACCCCCACGCTGACGACAGCGAACCGACCCGGACCGACGAGGCGCTCGAGCCTTATGACCGGCCGTATGACGCAGCGCCTGAAGAGGTCCGGCGCGGAGCGTTCCGACTCCGTCACAACAGAGGCGGTTCTCGCGTCCTGAGCCAAGCGGCGCTTGGTGCGCCGTTGCGCGAGGTCTCCCACAACGACGCCGTGATGAACGACCGGGTCGCCGCCTTCCGTCCAGCGATTCTGGCAATCCGGTGGGGAACGACCGCAGTGTCGCTCGCCCTATCGATCCCAGGATTCCTTACCTCGTCGTGGCGAGTCGTCGCAGTATGCGGTGTTCTCATCGGCTACACCATCTTCCGAACCATCAACCCGATTCGCTACACCAGCGAAATGCGTGGGTTCTTTCTGCTTCTCGCGGAGGTCGGAATTCATATTGCCGCCGTCGTCGCTACCGGGAAATGGGACTCTCCCTTTGTCTTTTCGCTGCTCACCGCAGTCATCGTGGCCGGCTTTGCTCGAGGGTTCTCCTTTGCGCTCCGCATTGGAGCACTAGCCGGCGGTGCAATCAGCCTGACGGCATTCGTTGGCCAAAGCCCGGTTGAGGCCGACTTCCGTAACGCTGCCCAGTGGACGATGATTCTGCTGCTCGTTGCACTCGTGGCCGGGTACTCCCGCAGTATTTCGGGCGAAGCCGATCGGCAACGAAACCTCGCCCTAAGCCGTCTCGAACGGCTCTCTGACGCCAATGCGCTGCTCTTCTCCCTGCACCGTATTGCCCAAACGTTGCCGGCATCTCTCGATATGGCTGAGGTGCTTGATACCACCATGACAAGACTCCGAAGTCTGTTTGAGTTCGATGCAGTCGTGCTGTTGCTCTTCGACGAGACCGACGCCACATGGCAGGTTCTTCGGCGCGAGGGCGCAAAGGGGCCGAGCCGTCTTGGACCCACCGAATTACCAGCACCGCTTCGTCGGGCGATGACAGTAAGCCGACTTGTTCACGTCAATGACCTGCATTCGAGCCAGGGGCCGGGCCTCGCTGGTGCATCGCGCTCAGGTCTCTACACCGTTCTCGAAGCGCGAGGTTCGGTTATTGGTTTGCTGGCGATCGAACACCGCGAACCCAACGTGTATACCGACCGTGAGGTCGAACTGCTCGACGGATTCATCGAACCCGTGTCTCTCGCCGTCGACAACGCCCGCTGGTTCGGTCGTCTTCGTACTGTCGGTGCTGACGAAGAACGCACCCGAATCGCTCGTGATCTCCACGACCGTATCGGCCAATCGTTGGCGTACCTGGCGTTCGAACAGGACCGCATTATCTCCCGAGACAAGAAGGGGATGGAGCTCGGCCCCGACCTCGAGAAACTGCGTGAAGATACTCGCGCCGTCATCCGAGAAGTACGCGACACGCTCTATGACCTTCGCACCGATGTCAGCGAAGCCGCCGACATGCTCACCACTCTCGAAGCCTTCGCCGACCGGATCCGAGACCGGTCCGACCTTCTCATCGAAGTGACGAGCGAAGACACCGGCAAACGACTGCCGATCCGACAAGAGCGCGAAATGTGGCGCATCGCCCAAGAGGCGCTCGTCAACGTTGAACGTCACGCCGAAGCATCGCAGGCATCCGTGCACTGGGTATCAAATGGTGAACGGGCCGAGATCACCATCGTTGACGACGGCAAAGGATTCCCAATCGGGGCCGGTCGTGTCGACAGCTACGGAATCATGGGCATGCGTGAGCGGGCGGCCAGCATCGGCGCCTCTCTAGAGATCGTCAGTGAACCCGGTGAAGGCGCCACGCTCAAATGCGTTTTGCTGCCACACCACGAAACAACCGCCAATCCAACCGCCGCCCAAATGGCTCGACGAAGCCGTTAACCGAACGCTAATGACCCTTCCCATTTGACCGATGGAAGGGGGCGCCACTCTTGAGTGCCGACCAAAGAGATTCACAGAGGAACTCGCTGTTATGACCATACGACTGCTAATTGCAGATGATCACCGAATGCTCCGCGAAGGGCTTAGCCGCTCGATGTCTGAGCAGGGCTTTGACGTTGTTGGAGAAGCACGCGACGGCGCAGAAGCCGTCGCACTTGCCACCAGCCTTCGCCCAGAAGTCATCCTGATGGATGTCACCATGCCCGAAATGGACGGTGTCGAAGCTTGCAAAGCAATTCGAGCCGATCTCCCTTCGATGGCCATCGTCATGTTGACGATGCATGCCGATCAAGAGGTGCTCACCTCGGCAATTCGTGCCGGAGCGAGTGGTTATCTTGTGAAGGATTGTTCGACCGAGGAAATCGCTGAGGCCGTCCGCATGGCTGCCCGTGGCGACACCGCCCTTTCGCCTCAGCTCGCCGCATCGATGCTCGATGAGGTTCGCCGACTCGACCAGCCGGCCCCTGAAACCGAACGGGTTGTCACCCGTCGAGAAGAGGAAGTTCTTCAGCTCATCGCTGATGGCTGCTCGACTCCTGAGGTTGCCGAACAGCTGTACATCAGCCAGAAGACGGTGAAGAACCACCTAGCTTCGATCTACCAGAAGCTCGACGCACGAGACCGCACCCAAGCAGTGCTCCGTGCAGTTCGAATGGGAATCGTCTCACTCGACTAAGGCCGTCGACTCGCTAGGTCCCTCTGTCTGAGCGGGTCGCGCCCACAACCTATGAAATGCCCAAAGGATCGAGGCTTCGGCCTCGATCCTCCCTGTTTTGGGGTATCAGGCGGGCAGCAGCTGAAATTCACGAATCGCTGTAATTGCAGCGTTCTTGGGGTCATCTTTGGGTCATTGTCCCTACCGCTGGATCTGGAATGGTTCGAATACCCCATACAGAAACTGGCCTGGAATTCCGATCAATTATTTGACACACAGCACCCTCCGAAATACGGCGGGACCCAAACCCTCCTAGGGAGCAATTCCAAAATGATGACTCAGTACAACTTCCTCGCAACTTGGCTCAAGGCTCACACCAAGACCGAACGTGGCGCATCGCTCGTCGAGTACGCCCTCCTTGTTGCCCTTATCGCCGTCGTATGTATCGCAGCAGTAACCCTGCTCGGTAAG
>CALGZB010000232.1 GCA_937934655.1 uncultured Acidimicrobiales bacterium
ACCGTCTCCCCAAACGCCTTGACGAGGGCGTCCGGCGAGGCGAGATTGATCACGGCATCGGTGCCGGCGGGCGGACTGGTGAGGTACGCCGTGGCCTGCTCGATGATGCCGTCGATGATGGTTGCTTCGGAAGTCACCGCAATAGTCTGCAACAAGTCTGTACGGGGAAGGAACCACGCCATGAGTATCCGTGAAGTCCGGGTGTATGAGGTGCCGCTCGAAACCCGAAGTAGCTACACGATGTCGAACTCAACCGTGGCCACACCCGTGTCAACCGTCGTGGAGGTCGTCGATGCCGATGGCACGATCGGCTACGGCGAGGTCTGCATGGCGAGCCCCCAGTTTCAACCAGCGCACAACAACGGCATCCGGGCATCGCTCTCGATATTGGCGCCAGCAATCCTTGGAATCGACCCGCTCAAACTGACCGTCATCAACGCCGCTATGAACACCGCAATGACCGGCCACACCGAGGGCAAGGCGGCGCTCGATATCGCCTGCTGGGACCTCATCGGAAAGAAGCTTGATCGCTCTGTGGTCGACCTGCTCGGCGGAGCCCTCTCTGACACCATCTTGACGTACCACGTCGTGGGGATCGGAACTCCGGAGCAGGCGGCCTCCGATACCGCTGCCCTCCTCGAAGCCGGCCACACCCGAATTCAACTCAAAACCGGTGGACGCCACATCAGCGAAGACATCGCCTGTATCCAGGCGGTGGCCGAAGCCCTCAAGCCGGACACCGATCTCGCCGTCGACACCAACCGTGGATGGTCTGCCGCCGAAGCCATTCAGGTCTCCAATGCCTGCGCCGACGTACGGATGTCGCTCGAGCAACCGTGCGCTACCGAACAGGAGCTTCATCAAGTGAAAGCCCAGTGCTCTCACCCAATCGTGGTCGACGAGAGCTCAACTGATATCCGAGCCGTTGCGCGCATGATTTCCTCGGGCCTCGCCGACGGGTTTGGGCTCAAACTCAGTCGCCTTGGCGGGCTCACCACCATGCGTTCGGTTCGAGATCTCTGTATGGCAGCACGAGTGCCGATGAGCACCGACGACGCCTGGGGCGGCGACATCATCGCCGCGGCGTGTGTTGCGCTCGGGGCGACGCTCGACCCGCAGTTCAGCCGCGGTGCGTGGATCGCCCATCCGTATCACCAGCAGCACTACGACGAGGTAAACGGACCGCGGATTGAGAATGGCCTTGTCACCCTGCCAACCGGTGGGCCGGGCTTGGGCCTGGTCTTCGAGGATGGTTGTTTCGGCACGCCCCAGGCCGTGTACCGATAACCGGCACAACACAGGCCTTAGCGCCCTGGCTTACCTCGCCGGCAGCGAGTGCACCACGCTCACCGAATGGGTGGTGGTTGAGGCATGACGCAGCTTTGCGAGCTCGACGTATTCGGGAGAGTTCCACCACGTCATGAGGGCGTCCTCAGATGGGAACTGGATGATGACTGTGCGCCCTTCTGCGCGTTCACCTTCAAGCACCGTGGCGCTGTCATCGAAGGTCAGGAACTTCGCACCGGACGGCTTCAACACGGGAAAGAACCCCTTCTCGTACTGGTGATAAACGTCGGCGTCGTTCACGGTGAAGTGGGCGATGAAGTAAGCGGGTTGTGCAGCGTCGTCAGACATGAGGCATTCCTGTTTTGGGTGTTGGCTCGTAAGAGCTGGCTGAGATCATGCAGTTCAGAAGAACCGCGCCAGCAGATTGACGTACGGGGACCACACAAAGCAAGCTCACGGCTATGAGCATCGAACCTTTGAGTAAGCAGTTCAAAACGGTCAACGGCAAACAGATGGCGTACCACGACGTCGGCACCGGCGACCCGGTGCTCTTCCTCCACGGCAACCCCACGTCCTCCTATCTTTGGCGCGACATCGTTCCGCATGTCTCGGACGGCAACCGTTGCATCGTTCCCGACCTCATCGGGCAAGGCGACTCGGACAAACTCGACGATCAGGGCCCCGACTCGTACACCTTTGTCGAGCACCGCGAGTACCTCGATGGCCTGCTCGATCAACTGGACCTTGGCGACAAGGTCACGCTGGTGATTCACGATTGGGGTTCGGCGCTCGGCTTCGATTGGGCCAACCGAAACCGCGACCGGGTCGCTGGCATTTGTTACATGGAAGCAATCGTTCGGCCCGTCAGCTGGGACGAGTGGCCCGAAGCTGCAGTCGACATCTTCCGAGCAATGCGCTCCGAAGCTGGCGAAGAGATCGTCATGACAAAGAACCTGTTCGTCGAGGCCATTCTGCCGTCGTCCATCATCCGCAAGCTCAGCGACGAAGAGATGAACGAATACCGCCGAGCGTTCGTCGAGCCCGCCGATCGACGCCCAACGCTTACCTGGCCCCGGCAGATCCCATTGGATGGCGAGCCTGCCGATGTCGTGGAGATCGTGCAGTCCTATGCCGATTGGCTGTCGACATCAGAGCTTCCCAAGCTCTTCATCAACGCCGATCCCGGAACGATCCTCACGGGCCCTCAGCGCGAGTTCTGCCGCACGTGGCCAAACCAAACCGAAGTCACGGTTGCGGGCATTCACTTCATCCAAGAAGACAGTCCAGACGAAATCGGACAAGCACTGTCCGACTGGCTTCCAACCGTAAGGGGTTAAGTCATGGAGACGACGCAAGTTGCCCGCAGTATGCGGGGGTCCATCGGCATGCTCGCCATGAGTTGGCTGCTTGCGCCCTCGACCACCGAGGCGGCAGCAGCCCGAGGGATGCCTGATGGCATTCCGGGCTACGCCATTGGCCGCCTCGGCGTGCTGGGTGATTGCCCGGTGGACAACGTGGTTGCGGCCGCCTACTTCTGGCAGCCCGAGATGCTCCGCGCTGCCACCATCGAGGGCCGCTCGGCAATGACACCCTCGGCTGGCGCCTCGATCTATCGCGATATCTGCGAAGCGTGGGGCGAGCAGGTACTCGACGGTTTCGAGGGAAGCCAACGACTCGGCGAGCTTTGCGAGCGGGTCGTCAATGCCGCGAGCCCTTTGGGCGCAGCGGTGTTTGTGGGCTGGCGGGATCAACCGCTGCCGGCTGTCGGCCATG
>CALGZB010000233.1 GCA_937934655.1 uncultured Acidimicrobiales bacterium
CACGGCCAACACGATTACCCCATACAAGGATGCCCCCACCAACGGCTTCCTTCTTACAAACCTGCGTGGCCTAAACGACTAAAAGCAAAATTTCGTGACACCCAGCGACAACGTTTGTCGCCTGGTGTCACGAGATTCCGCGGTGCGGGTTAGCCGTGCGGGCGGAAGGTATCGGTGGTGGCGCGGTTGTACCACTCGTCGAGCGCCGATGCGGCCTCATCGAGGTGGAAGACGTCGCGAACACGTTTGCGGCCGGCACGGCTCATAGCTGCCCGGCGTTCGGAGTCTTGCGCCAGCTCGACCATTGCTTCGGCCAAACGGTCTGACGCGACGTCGCGGGGTCCTGGCGCAACCAGGATTCCGGACTCGGAGCCGATCATTTGTTTTGCCGCGCCGGTGTCGAACCCAATAGTGGGCAAGCCCATAGCCATGGCGAACACAAAAAGCGTGGCGCCGCTGTCGCGGAGACTCGGGAACAAGAACACGTGGCTGCGGGCGATGAGCGCCCGTTCGTCGTCTCGGTGGAGCGAACCGTGCAGTGTGACCGAGTTGCCGATGCCGAGCTGAGCGATACGTTCTTCGATCGCCTCGCGCTCGGAACCTTCGCCGATGAGATGGAAATGGGCATCGGGAAGGTGTTTGAGTGCCTTCGCAAATGCCTCGATGGCCAGAATATGGCCCTTCCAGCCGATGAGGCGACCGGAGCTCACAAACGTGATGGGCGCATTGAGGTCGGGGCCCTCGAGCGCTTCGAGAGTTTCAATCTGCTCATCGTTGAGCGAGAACGACGGACGGTAGAGATGGACGAATGCTGCGCCGGCCTCGATCATGCGGGCACGGGTCTGTTCGGTGCCTGCAACACGAACTGCTCGACGGGCCTTGGCCATACGCTGCCAGTTGGTGGAGCGCATCGCTGACCACTGGAGGGCCTCGCGTGCGGCGTTACCTAAACGGCTCTTGCTGGTGAGCATGTGTCGAAAAGCTGGCGGAATGACTTCCCCACCCGTGACCGGGCCAAAGATGTATGGGGGGCCAAGCTTCACGAGCGGACTCGGCAACCAGAACGCACCGAAGGAAACATGGTGGACAACATCGAGAAGGTTGAGGTCGTGGACCTTCTTTGCCTCGGCGTAACCCTTGCGGAGCCAGCGCATCATGTGGACGGCATCGCCCCAACTGGTTCCGGTATGAAACGGGCCTGAATCTTCCGGAACATCGATATAGATCCAGTTGATGTCGGCCGATGCCGGATGGGCCTCGATGGCGCGTTGGTTACTGGCTTTGGTGAGGGCCCAGACAGTGTGGCTCTGGGCCGCTATTTGGGTCCACTGCCACCCGAGGCCGGGTTCGGACCCAGCATTCGGGATGCAGTCATAGGCGACGACGAGTACTTTCACTGTGGCTTATCGTAACCAAGTGGCATGACAAACATGGCGACTAGTTGTTTCGGTTCTTCGTTACCGCCACAGCGGTGACTGCGAGGGCTAGGAGGGCAAGGCCGACCAATACGAGTGGAAGTGGGCTCGAGCTTGTTTCGGGGATAGGTTCCCCGAGAGCAAGCTCAGGAGCGTCGGCCTGGACATCGTCGCCGCGTTTTGACGGCTCGTCGTCGGCGAAAGGAAGCTCAGATGGTTCGTCGCCGATACGGTCTGGATCGACAGCGTCCTCGGTTTCCTGCTCATCGTCAGACGCTTCATCTGGACGTTCGCCAAGGCTCTCGGCCGACTGATCTGGATCGATGTCGTCAAAGAGGCCTTCGAGGCTGAAGCCCTGCTCGGGTGCGCGGCGTTCAATGTGTGGTGTCCAACCCTCAGGCACGACGAGCTCGGGCACCGACGTGGTGGTCGTGGTGGTGGAGCTGGTGGTTGTCGTTGTGCCGGGCACCGTTGTTGTGGGCACCGCAATGGTGAGCGGTTCGGTGGTTGTCGGAGCAGTTAACGTTGGCGCCTTCGTGGTGGTCGGTGCCGTAGTGGTCGGTGCCGCGGTGGTCGGGATTACTACGACTGGAGCCTTTGTGGTTGTTGGGGCTTTCGTCGTGGCCGGGGCGTTGGTGGTTGCTACCGGTGCCTTTGTGGTCGTCGGTGCCTTGGTCGTGGCTGGTGCGTTGGTGGTGGCTACCGGTGCCTTGGTTGTGGCAGGTGCGTTGGTCGTTGCCACTGGAGCTTTGGTGGTGGTTGGTGCTGCAGTAGTAGCCGGAGCTGCGGTTGTCGCTGGAGCAGCGGCGCCA
Source organism: uncultured Acidimicrobiales bacterium (assembly GCA_937934655.1). Classification (GTDB taxonomy): domain Bacteria; phylum Actinomycetota; class Acidimicrobiia; order Acidimicrobiales; family SHLQ01; genus CALLQB01. The sequence continues at coordinate 2,228 of CALGZB010000233.1, forward strand.
GCAAACTCATAGGCGCCGATATCCGAAGCGCCAGCCGGGCGGCTCACACCATTAAAGGAACTGTTCACCAAGTTGAGGCCCTGGTTGATTGCCGGCGACCAGCTCTGCAGCGAGAAGTCGGCTTGGCTTGGGTCGGTCGTTGGGTTGGTGAGTCCGGGGTTGCTGGTGACACGAATGTCATCGGGCAGGTTGTTTCCGCCAACAACGATGTTGTTGTAGCTCGAGGCGTTCTGGACGCTGCTCAAGACGATGCCATCGTTGCCGCTATGCGGCCAGGCGATGTTGTTGGCGAAGCGGACGTCGCTTGCGTCGTAGGCGTCGATTTCGGCGCGGGTGCCGGTGAGTTTCGGAGTCCATGAGTTATGCATGGTGGTGTTGTTGTACACATCGACGTGACTCGACATGAACACGTGAATGCCCTTGCCGCCGTTGTTGAACACGACGTTGTTGGCGATAAGAGTACGAAGCGTGTAGCCGGTGAGGTTGTTCTGGTCGAGGATGATGCCATTGCCGTCGGTGACGTCGTTGGGGTAACCAATTCCTGCGCCGTTCACTTTGTTCTGGTTGGCATAGACGGTGTTGCCGACGATGTAGTCCGAGTAGCCGTTGGCGTCATCGCCAAACCCGTGATGCTGCGGACGCCAGATCGAGATACCCGAACCCTGGTTGTCGTTCCAGTACGAGTTCTCGTAAATGGTGTTGTACATGATGCGAGCATGGCTGATCTTCTGTGAGCCGTAGCCGCCTACAGGAAAGCCATGGATCGTGTTGTTCGCAATCAACACATGGTGACCGGTGTTGGCCACGATGCCGTAGCCGTAGCTGTGCCCAGCATGGAAGCCCTGGCCCTCGAGTTCGAAGCCCGACACCTCGACATAGGACGACTGGTAGAGCTCGATGGCGCTGGTGTTGGTAGCGACGATCTTGGGGGAGTGACCCGGCATGGCCTTGATGCGAATCCACGCATCGGCGGTGCCGTTCTTGTTGGCCACAACGATGTGCGCCTGGCCATTGTTGTTGTCGCCGGTATAGGTGCCGTTCATGACAAATACGGTGTCCCCGGCCTGCAGCTTGCTCACCGCAGTGGTGATGTAGCGCAACGGAGCGTCTTGCGACGTGCCGTTGTTGCCGTCGTTACCGTTCTGGGCGCTGACGTAGTACGTGGTTCCCTGCGTTGCGCCGAGGACCTCGGTCTCTCCGTCGCCTGATGGCTGGTCGGAGCCGACGCTTGGTGCCTCGTTGGTCGAGCATGCGGCACCGAAGAGGGCGAGCGAAAGGAACAGAACAGCAAGACGAATCAAGCCGTTCGAGTGGCGGGGGGAGGTGCTACTTGGGGCAGTCATGCCCTAGAAATCGACATCGAAAAAGTCGACCTTGACCAAAAACAGGCGTAATTGTTGGTGACAGGACCGTTCGGCCTACCTACTTTGGCCTACGCACAACCCACCCTTATGTCGTCTCAGGTGATTTGTCGCAATCCGGTGGGATTACTGATCGGGTTCCTGTTTCTCTGCCACCGTCGAGCTCGGTGAGGACTCGATCGATCCTTCGCCGGTGCTGGCCTCATACGCTCCAGCATCGGGGAGTGCGCCCCGGGGGCGCCCGTCGGCATCGTTGGATTGCAGCGGAATAGCGGCATCGATCGCCGGTGAGGAGATTCGCAGCCGGAAATCGGCGATGGCCGGATCGAGCGATGGGTTTACGAAACCAGCGGTGGTCACCAAAATGTCATTCCCGCTCGTGCCGCTCTTGTCGCCAACAATCACATTGGATTGTCGGGCCTGGTCTTCGCCACGTGTAGCGATTGCTTTGTTGCCCTCGCTTGGCGTGATCAGGTTATTGGCGATGCGGATATTGCGGGTGTCGAACGTGGCGATCTCGGCGTTCTCGCCTTCGAGGCCTTCGGTGAAGAGGTTTTGGTAGGTGGTGTTGTTGAAGACATCAACGTTGATGGACTGGAAGATGTTGATCGCCCGCCCGCCGTTGTTAAAGGCGACGTTGTTGGCGATCAGCGTGCGGCCCGAGTAATCAACCATGTCGCCAGCCTCGTTCATCGTGTTCTGGTCGATGATGATGCCGTTGCCATCGGTGATGATGTCTTCACCGCAGAAGCCGCAGAACACACGGTTTTCGTTTCCATACAAGGTGTTGCCAACGATGTAGTTGCTGTAGCCGGCTGCGTCATCGTCGAATCCATGATCTTCGAGCCGCCAGTAGGAGATGCCCGAACCCTGGTTCGAATCCCAGAGCGCATTGTCATGGACCACGTTGTTCATCACGTAGAGATGTGAGCTGCCTCGAGTACCAAAGCCTCCGGTAGGGAACCCGTGGATTTCGTTGTCGGCGATCACCACATGGTGCGAGCGGGCGACGACGACGCCGTAGCCAAAGGAGTTCTCGGCGGTAAAACCGACACCCCTCATCTCGAAGCCTTGAACCTCGATGTAATCGGCGGTGATCTCGAAGGCGCTAGTTACGCCAGCCTCGATGACGGGGCGGTGCCCAGGCATCGCCTTGTAGCGGATCCAGCTGGAATCAGTTCCGGGAACCTCAAGCACAAAGTGGGCGGCTCCACGTTGCTCAAGACCGTCGACCTCGTTGTACACGCCATCCATTACCCAGAAAACATCGCCAGCTGTTTGGACCTCGATTGCCTGCCCGATGGTCTGCCACGCGGATTCGGGTGTTTTCCCGTCGTTGTCATCGCTTCCGTTCGGGCTGACGAAGAAGTGATTTGGTGCGTTGGGGTCGGGCTCGATAGCAGGAAGCCGCAACGCTTCGCCGGTGCCGGCCGGTACGCCGCCGCCGGTAGCGATGAGTGCATTCGCTGGCAGCGGATCGACGCCGCCGATGTTGTCGCCACATGCCGACGCGATAAGCGACAGCAAAGCGACAAGAGCAAGAGAAGCGACTCGCGAAAACGGCCGTCGAGGCTGGGAGAACTGGGGGGACTGCATACCTATGCCACCGTACTAACCGATTTGTTGTCTGAGGGGGCGGGCTGAGCGGTTCGCAAACGCGACGCGGCAACCCACAGCGCTATTGCAAAGGCCGTTTCCGCGCCAAGGGTCGTTCCAACCGCGCCCTTCCATGAATAGCGGGGAATGAAATAGAGGTTGAGGAGCAAATTCAACAGCATCGCTCCGACCATGATGATCAGCCGGATGTTGTGGCGATCGCTACCGGTAAGGGCGTTGGCCGGAAACATCTGTATGCCGCGCAGCAGGGGGAGAACAGCAACATAACGAAGCACCGTCGCAACGTCTTCGAACTTCTCGCCGTCGCCGGCAAACCAGAACACCGTCGAGATGATCTCGGGAAGGAACGGGGCGATGATGAAAAGCGCAAGCCCAACAACGAAGCCATAGCCAGCTGATCGAACCGTCAGCCGTTTCGCGAGTTCGTAGGCCTCGGCAGGGTTCCGTGCGCCTTTCTCGAAGAACGAGGCATCGGTAGCCCGAGCCATCGCCATGATCGGCAGCACCGAGATAGTGGCGATGCGGTACGCAATCGAATAGAAGCCGGCCGCTTCAACGAACTTGTACCGGGTGAGGAGCGGGCGGTCGATACTGTCGAGTACACCGTCGCTGGTTGCGGAGAGCACAAAGGGCAGACCCATCCGGACGTCGCTCATGGTTGGCGGATTGAACCGGGTCTTTATGTCGAATGCCTTCTGCGTGATGAGTATCGAGCCGAGACTTCCGACAGCTGAACCGCCGATGGCCCACCATGCCCAACTGTCGAGCGTGCCTTCGCCAAAGATCGTGAACCCAACAAGGCTGATGACGCGAACGCTAGCGAACGTGAGTTTCGACTTCGCTCCCACCACGAGGCGACGCATTGCTTGGCTTGCCTGGGTTGCCGATTCGGCCAACCAAAAGAAGGTCGTCTGCGAGAGTGTGATGAGGACAAAGGTTCGGGCCGATACCTGCGGAACAAAGAGAGTTCTGAAGCCGAGCAAGATCACGGTGCCGATAAGCGTTCCAAGCACCACGGTGGTAACTGCTCGCTGCCACTCGGGTTCCAACGGTTCACCCCGGGCGACCCGGCGGATCATCAGAACGTGCCCGCCAAGGTGAGCGAAGTTGGCCATAATCATTGCCATCGCAACGGTGGCGCTGTAAAGGCCGAAGTCGCTGGTTTCGAGAACCAGAGCAAGTCCAAGGAAGATTCCGAGGCTGACAACGAGCTGACCAACTTCGGCCGCCATCCCCCAGAGCGCGTTGCGTCCAGACTCCGATGATGCATCGTTGCGTAGTGCGGCGAGCCGGCTCATAGGTGCCTGTCGGACTAGGAAGCGCTGGCGTGAGTGTCGTTGGCCGCTACGTGATAGCCGAGAACGTCCTTGCCAGCCACTGCCTTGAGCTGCCCGACGCCAATCAACGATGTCTTGAAGCCGCGAAGTGCTCCGCTTTTACCCTCTCTGACGCCGTACATCAGCGCTCGCGCTGCGCCGAGAGGCAGCTTGGCTAAACCCTCGGCGAGATGGTGAAGCCGGATCTTCTTACGCTCGGAATCGTTGGTGGCGAAAGCCAGGTCAACAATTGCCAGGGTGTTTCCATCGCGCTGGAGGCGTTTCACAACCGTTCCAAAGGCCATCCGATCGGCTGGCACCCACTCGGTGGTCATTCCGCGAGTCGATTGCACCAACGTGTAGCCGCCCCGCAC
>CALGZB010000234.1 GCA_937934655.1 uncultured Acidimicrobiales bacterium
CGGGGCAACTGGGTCGACCTGGGGCCCAGCTTCGATTGGGTCCGCCTGCTCGTACCGGTGTTTCCCGATGTCGCAATCTCACCGTTGGTTCGGGTCGCCGCAGCCGCCGACTTCGGCAACGGCGTGTCGGGTCCACTGCCATTCGACAACTGGCTCTTCATCAATCCTGACGTCACCATCCATCTCCACCGGATGCCAGCCGGCGAATGGGTTGCCATCGACACGCACTGCTACGTCGAACCCAACGGAATCGGCCAGTCCAACACCGAGCTATTCGATGAAGGCGGCCGCGTCGGCCACGCCAACCAGAGCCTGCTGCTCGACTCGCGGTAACGCGCAGTCTCGGCACGCACGCAGGGCTGTCAGTCGACCGCAGCCGTAGCGGGAAGTTGCCGTTCGTATAGCGCATCGAACCGCACCTTGAGTTGGTCGCGATAACTGGGCTTTGTGGCGATCAGAAAATCACCTGCGGCGATGCCATCGAACGTGACGCCGGCGGCATCAGCCGGATCCATGCTGTCGGTGAGCATGGCGTCGAGAGCATCGGCCACGAACTCGGCGTCGGCTCCATCGGACACGCCTCGAGTCGCTGGTCGAACGGCGTTGGTGCGAGCGATGTTGGTATCGATAGAACTCGGGCACAACACCGACACACCGATGTCGGCCCCCTCGGATCGAAGGTCGTGGGCCAAACATTCCGTCAACGAGAAAGCCGCACACTTCGACACCACATAAGGGCTCGAATACTGGCCGGCAACGAAGGCTGCAACCGACGCCGTGTTGACAATATGACCGCGGGTTCCCTGCGCAATCATGCGCGGCACGAACGACTTCACGGCGTGAATAATGCCAAAGACGTTGACGTCGAAGGTCCACTTCCAATCATCGAGACTGCGCTGCCACATGACGCCGCCTTGAAAGACCCCGGCGTTGTTCATGAGCAGGTCAACCGACCCCAGTTGCTCGAACGACGCGTCGGCGAGCGCCGCAACCGAGTCAGCATCACCAACGTCGACCGCGTGGGCGGTAACCCGGCCCGCACCTTCGGCACCTTCGGCTCTGAGAAGCTCGACGGCCTCCTCAACACCCGCCGCATCGATATCGGCAGCCATCACCCGCATCCCCCGTTTGAGGGCTTCCCCGGTCAACGCTCGGCCGATACCGCTCGCGGCGCCGGTGATCACTGCGGTGCGATTCGTGAAGTCATTCATACCGTCAGACTAAGTTCCGGGGATGACCGTTGCGAAACCTCTCGGAGATCCCATCGACAAGCCCCTCGGAAGACGGAGGCTAGGCCGCACCGAACACAAGTCGAGTCTCGCCGTCCTCGGCGGTGCGATGTTCTGGCAAGGTGATCCTGCAGAGACCGAAGAAGGGTTTCGACTCGCCGCCGAACACGGCATCAACCACCTCGACGTGGCGCCGCAATACGGCGAGGCCGAGGTGCAGTGCGGGCCCTACCTCGAACCGGTTCGCGACGACTGGTTCGTCGCGGGCAAGACCATGCGGGCAAACCCTGACGGGGTCCGGTCGCAGCTCGCCACCACTCTTGAACGACTCCGCACCGACCATCTCGATCTGTACCAGGCGCATGCGGTCACCAGTCTCGAAGAGCTCGATCGTCGATCGCCGGCGCTCGAAGCGATCTGTCAGGCCCGAGATGAAGGACTCACCCGATTCGTCGGCACGACCGGCCATGACCTCGGCACACCAAAGGCCCAGCTCGAAGCCATCCGCCGATTCGACATCGACACCGTGATGTTCCCCATCTACCCGCGCCTGTGGTGCGAGCCGCAGTACCGCGCCGACGCCCAGGAGCTTCTGGCCGAAGCGCAACAGCGCGACGTGGGCGTGATGATCATCAAGTCGGTGGCCCACAAACCGTGGGGCAACGACGAAAAAACCGAGCTGCCCTGGTACCGACCCTGGACAACACCATCGATGATCGAACGCGGCATTCGCTTTGCGCTTTCAACTCCAGGTGTCACCGCAATTTGCACACCGGGCGATGTCTCGTTGCTGCCAATGGTGATCGAAGCGGTCGCTGGGTTCACGCCGATGACCGACATCGAACGCGACGAAGCAGCTCAGTCGCAAGCCGACGCTCCACTCATCTTCCCGCTCGCCGAGAACGTCAACAACGACCCGCCTGAGGTTGTGGAACCACGGGTGTAGGTCGTCCGCCTCATAAACCCGATTCTCAGCACTTCGCCACTCAGGCCGACCGTCATTGCGGTCGATGCTTTCGGGGATGATGGTCGTCGAAAAACTCCGAAGCAGCAGCGAAGTTTTGCTCTCAAACAGCACGCTTGTGCGCACCCAGCTGATCTTCCTTTCGGTCCTGACCACGATTTCGTGGATCGGCGTCGCACTCACTCCGCTGCTCCTCGATCACCCCATTGTTCTTGTCGGCTTCAGCCCAAGGCTTGTCTTTTTGACCATCGCCGCTCCAGTCACCTCGCTGCCGATGTTTCTCCTCGTGGGGACGTTCCGACTCTGTGTGGCCGATCCGGTGAATTTTTCGGTCGGCAAGGTTCTTGGCCCCAAGGTTCACGAACGGATGAAACGCAGAAAACGCGTCCCCGAATGGCTCACGGCTCGCTTATCGCAAACCAGGCTGTTCCGGAAATACGCCATGGGTGCATTGATCTTCTTTCGCCCAACCGGCATCACCATGAACATCGCTGGCGCCAACGGCGTCTCCGGGAAACAGGCCAGCGTCCTCGCACTCGCCGGCACCATGGTTTACCTCTTCACCCTTCACGCCGGGGTCGGATATATCGCGTAAGAATTGCGCGTGAGATATATAGCGTAAGAATTGCGCGTGAGATATATCGCGTAAGAATTGCTGAGTCGGTTGGCCTCGGCCATGCTCCCGAGATGGACTTTGAACAGATTCAGCTCGATGTCGTCGACGGCGTTGCCACGCTTACCCTCAACCGCCCCGACAAGCTCAATGCGTTCACTGCACGCATGATGCACGAGGTGATCGCAGCCTTCGACCACACCGATGCAAACGACGACGTACGAGCCGTGATCGTTACTGGCGCTGGTCGCGGATTTTGCGCTGGCGCCGACCTGTCCAGCGGCACCGACACCTTCGACTACGAATCACACGGCGAAGGCGACGACGAGCGCCAGGCGCTTCCCGACGACGAACTCGAACGAATTCGTGACGGCGGCGGGCGGACCACACTGCGGATCTTCGAGTCGACCAAGCCGGTCATCGCCGCCATCAACGGCCCAGCCGTTGGCGTGGGCGTCACCATGACGCTGCCAATGGACATCCGCCTCGCCTCGACCACCGCCAAAATCGGGTTCGTCTTCGCCCGACGTGGCCTGGTTCCCGAGGCCGCCTCGAGCTGGTTTCTCCCCCGGCTTGTCGGCATCAGCCAGGCCCTCGAGTGGACCTACACCGGCCGGGTATTCCCGGCCCAAGAGGCGCTCGATGGAGGCCTCATCCGCAGCCTCCACGAACCCGAAGATCTCCTTCCAGCGGCCAACAAACTGGCCCGCGAGATCGCCGACAACACCTCGGCCGTTTCGGTTTCGACCACTAGAGCATTGCTTTGGCGCATGCTCGGCGCCGACCAGCCAATGGAAGCCCACAAGATCGATAGTCGACTTATCTATCAACTCGGCAAAGGCGCCGATGTACGCGAAGGCGTCTCGAGCTTCCTCGAGAAGCGCGAACCCAACTTCCCGATGAAGCCCTCGACCGACATGCCCGAGGTCTATCCGTGGTGGGAAGACCGTCCGTTTACCTAACCGCCAACAACCAGCCACCAAATAGCCACCTCGTCCTCAGCAAATAGCCACCCGGAAAATGCTTTGGGTGGCGGCCATCCAGCTACGGTCGAGGCATGAACATTTTGGTGACTAACGACGACGGAATCGATTCAATCGGGCTCCATATTTTGGCTCGGGCAATGCGGGCACACGGCGACGTCACCATCGTGGCTCCGCACACCGAGTACTCGGGCGCCGGGTGTTCGGTGGGCGCACTCCATCTTTCGAAACCCGACGCCCACAAGGCCCACGTCGAAGGTATCGATGAAGCATGGTCGGTCACCGGCCCGCCAGCGCTCTGTGTGATGTTCTCCCGCCTTGGCGCATTCGGCAAGACCTTCGACCTTGTGGTGTCGGGCATCAATCCTGGCGCCAACGTCGGCCGGGCCGTCTATATGTCGGGCACCATTGGCGCAACCCTGTCCGGACGGATGGGCGGCCTTAGCGGTGTCGCCGTAAGCCAGGCCACCGAGGACTGGGGAATCATGGGCCAGGGGTACGAAGAAATGCTCGAACATCAGAAGTGGGACACGGCAGCCGACGTTGCTGCTGCCGCCGTTGGGTCGCTGGTGGCCGACATGCCCGAAACCGCAACCGTCCTCAACATCAACCTCCCGAATGTCGAGATCGCCGATCTCAAAGGGGTGACTCGCACCTACGTTGGGGCTGCTCCGCCCCGCAAGGCCTCGGGAGTTTCGCTTCGACCGCAACCCGGCCACGAGGGCGCATTCCATATCGACATGGAGTGGGGCGAACCAACCGATGCCGAGCTCGATCCGAAGAGCGACGTCGGCGCCGTCAGCCACGGTTACGTATCGATCACCGCACTCAGCCACCTCAAAGAAACCGACGAATCCCAAACCGACACTGCAGTTGCCGGGATGGAAGCCTTCCTGTCCTCCTAGTTACGCCTTCGGCGGGTCCTAGCTGGGTTTGCGGTTGCCGATGTGGGTTCGGCGCGCATGGCGGGAAGACTCTGCCGCGAAGATCGCTACGGCCACCCAGATGATCGAGTAGCCGAGCACCTGGCCGCCTTCGAAGGCTTCGTTATAGAGCACAACCCCCACCAGAAATTGCAACGTCGGGTTGAGGTACTGGATGATCCCCACGACCGATAACGGCACGAGTCGCACGGCACGGGCGAACGCAACCAACGGCACGGTCGTGACCACCGACGTGAGAAGCAAGAACACGACGACGCGGGGCTCGGCAAAGTCGACAGTCGGAGCGTCGCCCAACTGTTGAACGAACAGATACAAAAGCAGCGGCACCACGAGGAACCCGACCTCGAGACTCAGCCCGTCGAGGGCTTCGAAGGCAGCGCTCTTCCGAATCGCCCCGTAAATCCCAAACGACACGCCAAGCGACAGCGCCACCCAAGGCAATGTCCCGACGTCGACCGTGAGCCAGACCACACCAATGGCTGCGAGCACTACCGATACCAGCTGCACCGGTCGGAGCTTTTCGGCGAACACCACTCGCCCAAGGAGGACCGAAACGAGCGGATTAAGAAAGTAACCAAGGGCCGATTCGATGACCCGGCCCTCCCCCACTGCCCAAACAAAGATCGACCAATTCGCGAACAGCATCATCGAAGAAGCAGCCCCGACCCCTAGGTTCCGTGGCTTACGGGCCACCGCGAGAAACTCTGACCAGCGCCCTCGCAGCGTGTGCACGAGCGCTAGCAGCACCGCCGACCAGACAACCCGGTGAGCGACGGCATCAAAGGCGGCCACGCTCGACAGCTGCTTCCAGAAAATCGGGGACATGCCCCACCAGCCATTGGCCGCTATGGCCAGACCCAAACCCAGTCCCGAGACAGTCTGGCCAACGGCCTTCGGCGAACCCTTACCCACGCTCGCACGCTACGCCCCATCGTCGACATCGCCGGTGTTGGGTTGTTTGAACCATCGAGATCCGGCCAGGATCCTCATCCGTGTGCTGCTGGGCCAGCCGGTTCACGCCCATGCGGTAAATTGGCGCGAATGACCAATCTTCCCGACGACCCTGCTTCGAACGGCCCTGCTTCAAACGGCCCTGCGGCCGACGATCTGCCCGACAGCAGCCGCCCGGCCGCCGCAAGCCTCGCTGCCGCCTTTGCCGCCCATGGCACCGATATATGTTTCGGGCTCCCCGGCGGCGGGCCAAACCTCGACGTCATCGGCGCCTTCGACGAGCTCGGCATCCGCTTCGTCCTCGCGCACACCGAAACCGCCGCATGCATCATGGCCAGCACGTACGGGTACATCCGGGACCAAGTGGTACCAGTTGTTGTTACCCGAGGACCCGGAGCGGCGTCGGCGGTAAACGGCGCGGCGCAAGCCACACTCGACCGACAACCCCTCGCCCTCATCACCGATACCGTGCCCGCATCGCTCGCCGAACGGGTCCCTCATCAACGACTTAATCAACGGGCCATGATCAACCCAGTCAGTAAGGCATCGGTGACCTTCGGGGCAACCAGCACCGCCGACGAACTCGAAGCACTCCTGAGTTTCGCCCAACGCACGCCGGCGGGGGCCATCCATCTCAACTACGACGACATCGGCACCCCATCAGGCTTTGAGCCTCCTGAACCGGCAAAGGCCCTTCACTCCAGAAAGAACGTCACCAACCGGATTCTCGAAGCCGATCGCCCAGTAGTGATCTGCGGACTCGGCGCTGCACAAGCCGAACCGGAGCTTGCCACCTCGCTGCTCGAATTCGCCGCACCCGTCCTCATGACGTATCAGGGCATCGGCACGATTTCGACCGAGAACTCAATCGCCGCCGGACTCTTCACCAACGGAGCTGCCGAGCGACCGCTCCTCGAACAGGCCGACCTGATCATCACCGTCGGCCTTGACCCCGTCGAGCCCATACCAGCATCGTGGTCCTACACGGCACCGGTGATTTCCTTCGCCACGCATCCGACCGCCGACCCCTACTTCCCCATCAACGCCGAACTGATTGGCGACCTCGCCGATCTCTGCCACCAACATCTCCTGGCATCGCACACCTGGCCCGCAAACACCGGTGCCGACTACCGAACCACCGTGCGAAACTTTCTGACGCCCGAACGCGACGAGGTCGGCTTCTTTGGTCCGGTCGAACTCGTAACGACGACTGCCGCAAGCGCCCCGAGCCCGATCACAGTAACCGTCGACGCCGGAGCCCACTTTCTTGCGGTGATGCCCTTCTGGCCAGCCGACCAGCCCAAACGAGTTCTCATCTCGAACGGACTCGCCACCATGGGCTACGCCGTGCCTGCCGCAATCGGCGCGGCGCTCGCCCGACCCGGCGAACCAGTGGTGGCCTTCGTTGGTGACGGCGGGCTCGGCATGACCTTGGCCGAACTCGAGACCATCGTGCGGCTCGAACTCCCAATCACCGTCGTGGTGTTCAACGACTCGTCGCTCAGCCTTATAGGTATCAAACAGCGCGACGGCCACGGCGGCCCAGCAGCCGTGAGCTACAACGGCATCGACTTCGCCACCGTGGCACGCGGCATGGGCATGGAAGCCGAAGTTGTTTCGACGCCCGTTCATCTCGAAGGGGTCCTCACCCAAAGTTGGACCACGCCGCGCCTCATCGATGCCCGTATCGATCCCTCCGATTACCCCCACCTCATTCAGATCACGCGGGGCTAACCACGTGTCCGATTTACGCCAGCGACGTCACCAACAAACGAAACAAGCACTGTTCGACGCCGCCTTCGCTCTCCTCCGGAAGCACGGATTCGATGGCGTAACCATGGACCAGATTGCCGAGCACGCCGGGGTGTCACGCTCGACCGCCTATCGGCGGTACGCCAGCAAAGAAGACATCATCCTCGATGTACCGCGCCAGTTCGTCGCCGCCTGGGACGAAGCGCTGGCAGAGAGCCATGGCGCCCCCTCTAGCCCGCCACCCAGTCTCTCGCATCTCATGAAGGTCGGTTGTCTTGGTGTGGCCAGCTGGATTGACGCCAACAGCGGCAACGTGCTCCTCGCCTATAAGGCGCTCGCCGCCGCTCCCACGCTGCAGGCATCAGACACCAGCGACTGGGTCAAACGAATGATCGCCCTCATTCTCGAACAGCGGCCAGATGTCAACGTTGCTGAAGCCGCCACCATCGCCGGCGCCTACATGGGCGCACTCGACACCATGATGATGCTGTGGGTCGAGAGCGAGGGCACCACGTCGGTGAAGACATCCACCCAGCAGGTTCTCAAGCTGTTGGCCCCAATCCTTCCCCGGTGACCCGTCTTGACCGGCCCGTTTGGTACGTAGCGTTCGGCTCCAATCTGTACCGGCCCAGACTTCTCGCCTACCTGCAAGGCACCAAAACCCCAGGTTCGCCTGCCGGCCTCCGAGAAGCCGGAGCACGCGACACCTCCCCGCCAGCGGCCGACAGCTACCACGCACTTCCCTATCAGCTCTACTTCGCAAACCAATCGAAGAAGTGGGGCGGCGGCGTTGCGTTCGTCGACCAGGCAAGCCAGGTAGTCACCCCAACGATCGGTCGGCGATATCTCATCACCTGGGGGCAGCTCGAAGACCTGTTTCGCCAAGAAAATGGGGCCAGCGAAACACTCGCGATGAGCGAGGACGAACTTCGCACCAATGGCCACGTATCGGGCTACGGCGGCTGGTACTCCACCCTCCTGCACTGCGGCGACACATCTGGGGTTCCCCTGGCCACTATCACCAGCACGACGCGCCATCCCACCAACCCGCCCTCGCCCGCATACCTCGAGGTGATCTCGAAGGGTCTCGGCCAACTCGGCTACGACGACGCACCGATCAACGAGTATCTCGGGAAACACCGCTCCGCGGCGTTCTGAGCAAACCCGCCCATTCACGCCCATTCACGACACAGCGAAGCAAGAGAGCTGAATGAGACAGCTGAATGACCCGACCGTCCGCTGAAAGCGATACGGTTTACCCTGCATGGCAAGAGAATTTGATCCCTCAGCACCACTAAAGCCGCACACCAAGGTCCGGTCGGTTATCGATCTTCCTAACGTGGCGAAATACAGCAACGGCAAAGTCGAACTCGCAAACGGCGTCACCTGGGTTCGCTACTGGGTCCGGTTCGAGAATGGCGAGTCAATCGGCCACATCTCGCACGGCGACGTCATCCCCGTGAAGTTCTGGGATCAATACCTCGTTCACAAAGAACAAACCGAACGCGAAGCAGCCGAAGCCGAGGCTCGTGCTGCCGCTGCAGCCGAGGCCGGCGTCGATGCCGCAGCGTCAGGTGGCGGCGAAGCTGCCGCTGGTGGCGGCTCGGTCATCAATGGTGTGTCGATTCCACCACACCTGCTCGAGCGCTCAGCCGCCGCACGTACTCGCCTCGGCGGGTAACTCGCTCACTGCTATATGACGCAGGGAACATCCCACGCTGCCGAGCGCTACCTCGACATTCTCACCGGTTGCCTCACACGAGAACTCTTTCTCGATGAAGAAGCCCGCAACCTCGACCTCAACATCTGGGTTGACGAAGTTGGCGGCGATATCGACAAGCTGCGCGATGCACTGCGCTCCAATAACTGGCGCATTGTGCACCGAGGCGGCGATGCCGCCATTCGCGAGGTAGGCCACGATTGGCCGCCCACTGCCGAAACCATGGTGGGTCGGGCTCGTCTAGACAATGCTCGGGCACTCGCTACGCAGGCCATTCTCGAAGGTGTCCCCGGTGATTTCATCGAGACCGGGGTCTGGCGCGGTGGTGTGACCATCTTGTTCCGCGGGATCCTCGATGCCTACGGCGACAACGACCGCACCGTCTGGGTCGCCGACAGTTTCGAAGGCCTCCCGGCACCCAACGCCGATCTGTACCCCGCCGACGAAGGGTTCGACCTCTCGGCCATTGAAGCGTTGAAGATCGGTGTCGATGCCGTCAAAGCAAACTTTGAACGGTACGGGCTCCTCGACGATCAGGTGCAGTTCCTGCCCGGTTGGTTCTCCGACACCTTGCACGCCGCCCCTATCGAACAACTCGCCGTCCTACGACTCGACGGCGATCTGTACGAGTCGACCATGGATGCAATCACGGTTCTCGAACCGAAGGTCGCACCGGGCGGCTATGTCATCGTCGACGACTACGGGGCCTTCGAACCGTGCCGCAAGGCGGTCGACGAATACCGCGAGGCCAACGGCATCACCGACCCGATCACCACCGTCGACTGGACCGGCGTATGGTGGAAAAAGTCATGAGTGAATTTCCCACCTATTACCACCTACTCGCCGACCTCCATATCCGTCGATCGCCGAACACGTATCTCGAGATCGGCGTCCACGAGGGCCACTCGCTCGGTCTTGTCGGTGCAACGACCCAAGTCGTTGGCATCGACCCTGAGCCAAAGATCACCAGCCAACTCGGCGACAACATCACCGTTGTTACATCGACCTCCGACGACTACTTCGCCTCCGAATCTGGTCAAGCCCCGTTCGGCGACGCCCCCATCGAGATGGCCTTTATCGACGGCATGCATCACGTCGAGTTTGCGCTCCGTGACTTCATCAACATTGAGGCTCGCAGTGCGACAACCTCCACCGTGCTCGTTCACGATTGCGTCCCGATCGACGAAGAGACCGCCAAACGCGAACGGTCGACCGTGATCTGGAGCGGAGACATCTGGAAACTGATTCCATTCCTGCGCACCCACCGACCCGATCTCGAGATCACGGTGCATGACGTCGAACCCACCGGATTGGCCGAAATCACCAACCTCGACCCAACAAATACCACGCTGGCCGATCGATACGACGAACTCGTCGATGAGCTCATCGCCACCCCGTGGGCGGGTCGCTAACCCTTCACGTACTGGGTAGCGAGCTGATCGAGCAGTTCGAGACAATCGGCGGCGGTCTCGGAGAGTATGTCGGCGACCGGACGGATCGACTCGATGCGCCCCGCTACTTCGCCGCACAAGGCAAGCGCCGCATTCATGTCACCACCGAAGTACAGATCGGCCATACCGGCCATCGCGGTCATCGCGTTGGTGTCGGTATCGAACTTCAGCGCCTCTGACGTGTCGGTCTTCAGTGCTCGGAGCGCCGGCGAGGTGTGACCGTTGAGGAACACGGTGTCGGTTTCGGCGGCGTTCACGATGGCGTCTTTCCAGTTGGTGTGAATCGGCGATTCAGCTGCCGAGACCATTCGAGTTCCCATCTGGATTGCCTCGGCACCCAACGCAAACGCTGCTGCCATTGTGGGCCCATCGACAAACCCACCGGCGGCAACGATTGGCACGTCGACCTTCGACCGAACCAGTGGCAGGAGCACCATGCTGGCGACCGGCGTCGGGTTCTTAAAACCGCCACCTTCGCCGCCTTCGACGACCAACCCATCAACGCCGGCCTCCACTGCTTTCAGAGCGCCTCGAAGCGTCGGCACCACGTGGAAGACCGTGAGGTCGGCTTCTTTCAGCTGGCTCGTGTACTTCAGTGGGTTTCCCGCAGAGGTCGTTACAAACTTCACTCCCTGATCGACGACAAAGTCGACGATTCCTGGATCCTTCACAAATGCTTGGGCAATATTGACGCCGAACGGCTTGTCGGTGAGGTCACGCATCTTACGAATCTCTTCTTTCACCGCATCGAGTTCGCCCGAAGACGTCTCGATGATTCCGAGCCCTCCAGCCTCAGAAACCGCCGACGCCAGCTGGCTTCGGGCGATCCAGCCCATCGGTGCCTGGATGATCGGCAGTTCGATTCCGAGGAGGTCGGTGATTCGGTTCTGAAAGCTCATGCGCCGCACGGTAGTGTCGTTTGTGATGAACGTTGTAGTTATCTATGAAAGTCGATCCGGCAACACCAAGCGTGCGGCCGAGCTCATTGCCTCCGGAGTTATCCGCGATGGCGGAACCGCGGCTGCGTATCCATCGACGGCTGTCGATCTCGCCGCGGTATCTGCAGCTGACCTGGTCGTCGTTGGCACCTGGACCGATGGACTGTTCTTCTTTGGTCAGCGTCCCGGAGGTTCGATGCGTTTGTGGGAGATGCCCGACATCCATCACAAACGCGCCGCGGTGTTCTGCACCTACGCCAAGAATCCAGGCAACACCGTTACGAAACTGGCGAAGCTCGTGGAAGGAAAGGGCGCAACCGTTATTGGCGGCGACTCTTTCCATCGCAACAACCTCGTCGAAGAAACCGATCACTTCGTCAACGGCCTTCTCGCTCTCGTCTAACGGGCGTCGTGGCGACCAGCGATCATCCGGTTGGCTCGTTCGCTGCTCTCGTCGAAGCATCAGGTCGCGTTGGTGCGACGAGTAAGCGGAAAGAAAAGATCGAGACGCTCGGCGAGCTGCTAGCTCCCCTCGAGCCACACGACGCCAAGATTGCCATTGGCCTGCTCGTCGGCGAACCGCGTCAGGGACGCATCGGTGTTGGTTGGTCGGCGGTAACAAATGTCGCATACGACCCTGCGCGATCGAGCGATCTACAACTCACCGACATCGATGAGGCCATCGAGAACCTTCAGGCCACCAGTGGAGCTGGGTCGGTCGCACGGCGCTCCGAGCAACTCTCCCAACTCTTCGGTGCTGCGACCGAGACCGAAGTCGACTTTCTCAAACGACTCTTTGTGGGCGAGATTCGCCAAGGAGCTCTTGGCGGACTCTTGGCCGACGCAGTCGCGAAGGCCCACGGCATCCCCGCAACCGTGGTTCGGCGGGCGGCAATGCTCTCTGGCGATCTTGGCCACGCGGCATCGGTTGCGGCAGCCGACGGCCGAAAGGGCCTCGAAGCAATCGGGCTCGCGGTACTCACCGGAGTACAACCAATGCTGGCGGCCACCTCGACCGACGTCAACGACGCTCTCGAAGCCACCGGAGAGGCATCGGTCGAGTGGAAACTCGATGGCGCTCGTATACAGGTCCACCGGTCCGGCCAAGACGTTCGTATCTTCACCCGCAATCTCAACGACATCACCGAGCGGCTTCCCGAGACCGTAGCGCTCGTCCGCTCGCTGCCATGCGAATCAGTGGTCCTCGACGGCGAAGTCCTGTTTCTCAACGCCGATGGACGCCCGGAGGCGTTCCAGGACTCGATGTCGAAGCTCAGCCAGGACGACCGCGACGGGCCAACAACATCTGAAGGTCTGCAGTCGTCATTCTTCGACATCTTGCACATCGACGGCCGGGATCTGATCGACCTCCCACTCTCGGACCGCCTTGCCGAACTCGAACGCGTCGCGGGGTCCCATCGAATCCCGGCGGTCATCACCTCGAACCCCGAGGTCGCAGCGAAGGCCCTCAAAAAGGCACTAGCAAGCGGTCATGAAGGCGTGATGGTCAAAGGCGTCGATGCTCCGTATCAGGCAGGCCGACGCGGGAAGTCGTGGCGAAAGGTCAAGCCGGTCCACACCCTCGACCTCGTCGTGCTCGCCGCCGAATGGGGCCATGGCCGACGCACGGGGTGGCTCTCGAACCTTCATCTCGGTGCTCGGAGAGATACCCCGGTTTCCGAAGAACCCGACCCAGGCGAGCCGGAGTTTGTGATGGTCGGCAAGACCTTTAAGGGTCTCACCGACGAGCTCCTTCGCTGGCAAACCGAGTCGTTCCCGACGCAGATGCGCCACCACGACGGCCCGGCATGGGATGGAGACAAACCACCTCCCTACGGAACCTTGCACCTCCACCCACACTTCATCGTCGAGATCGCGCTCGATGGAGCGCAAGCATCAACCAAATACCCCGGAGGAGTAGCCCTGCGCTTCGCCCGAGTTCGGTCGTATCGAACCGACAAAACACTTGCCGAGGTCGACACGCTCAGCGCAGTGCGTTTGCTGCTCAAATAGGGTCGACGAGATGGGTGCCCTTGGCCGGGCGGCTCGGAATAATCTGGGGAACTGCGTCATAGCGTTGCCGGTACGCAGCATCGATTGTGGCTGCAGCCTTGTCGGCGTGCTCCTCGGCAACGAGCGCCACACAAGCTCCAGCAAACCCTGCGCCGGTCAGGCGGGCGCCGTGCACCCCCTCAACATCGAGAGCAACGTCGACCATGACGTCGAGTGCCGGACCGGAGACTTCGAAATCATCGCGGAGAGACTCGTGACTCGCAACCATGAGCCGGCCCGCTTCCGACCAATCGCCTGAAGCGGCCGCCCTTCCCCAAGCGAGGACCCGGTCGTTCTCGCTGATCACGTGCCGTGCGCGACGCCGGGCGAGATCATCGACCCCTGATGCATCGAGCATGTCCATCGTTGCGTATCGGAGCGACTTCACTCCTAACTCCACAGACGCTCGCTCGCAGGTCGAGCGTCGCTCGTTGTACTCCGAGTCAACCAATCCCCGTTTGGTGCCCGAGTGAAGGATCAAAACAACAACACCACCGGGAAGTTCAACGGGATAGGTCGAGTAATCAGCGCAATCGATTCGGCTGACCGCCCGTTCGACCGCCGTCGCACAGATGAGTTGGTCCATCACCCCGCATGCCACACCCACCCACTCGTTCTCGGCACGAACGCACCGAAGCGCCATATCAGTGGCGTCCCACTCGCCCTCGGTGACCGCAGTAAGCGTTCGCGCCACGGCGAGCTCAAGCGCCGCCGAAGACGACAACCCGGACCCCGAAGGAATAGTGCTACTAAAAACGGCATCGAACCCGCGAACCTCAAGGCCGTCCTGGGCAAAATGCCTGATCACACCCTGGGGGTAAATGCCCCACCCGTGCACCGGATCGACACTATCGATATCGATCACGAACGGATTCGGGTCGGCGCCCGTGTACAAAACCGCTCTGCGGTCCTCGCGAGGTCGGAACGCCATTTCAATGTGGCGTTCGATACCCATTGGGCTGACGAAACCATCGTTGTAATCGGTGTGTTCACCAATCAGGTTCACCCGTCCTGGCGAGATGACGCTACCAACTGGAGCGTTATCGAAGCGCTGGACGAACAGTTCTTGAAGTTGAGCCATAAGCCCTCTAGGACAATCGACGGAACTAGTAACTATGCCGCATCACTTCGGGCTTTGCCTACTGCAATTCGTCAGCTACGACACCGAGTTCCGCGGCAACCACGAAGGCGGACCGTCGAGTAATCAATGGGATGTCGTCGACCAACACACCGAGTCTCGATGCCTCCGACAGCACATCGTCAACCGACCGCACCAAGACTTCGCTTACCCATGTCGCACTCATGATGTCTTCGCTCGGTTGCGTATCGATCTGGCGAATGATCCAGTCGATGATCTGGTTGAGTTCGGCGGCCGCACTTTCACTGGCCGGCCAGGTCAGCTTTGCGGCAACCGGCGAGGTCAACCCCATCCAGTCGGTCTCGACGAAGTTGGCCAACCGGTGCCGGAGCGTGCGTAGCGCACGACGAGAATCGAAAGGCTGAAGCGATGCGAGAAGATCGGTACGCATCGTGATGCCATCGGCATCGATAAGCAAGAGCGGCAGCGGCTGTGATCGTTCCCGAACAGCCCACGCCAGGACGAGTCGACTGTTCGGATCGTTGGCCACTGCACCGCCGAGGATTCGAGTGGTGGCAATCAATGAGTCGACCAACTCGTTCTGGGAGAGCGAGAGGTCTTCAAGCCATTGCGACTCGATCTTCGCAATTCCCTCTTCGGTGAGGTCGATCATTTGTGGCTCGTCGGGACCAGACTCAACGGGAGAGACACCGGAACCCTCGTCGTCGAGGTTCCGATCTTCGTCGAGCGCCGCTTCGAGGCTGGCAGCCTCAAGATCGCTTCGGTTCACCCGATGAAGCGTTTCATCATCACCATCGCTGGTCGATAGCACCCAACGATCAGAGACAACTCGCGCATCGCTGGCTTCGACACGAGGCGGAGCCGGCGCCGAACCGGTCGTCGCCGATTCCTCGGCACTTTCGGTCGAGGCCTCGATCGTAAAACCGCCTACCTCTGACGCTGCGGCCAGGAGTCGAACCGCCTGATCGGCGACCGCCGAGCCGAGTCGGCTACGGCTACCCGCTTCGTGGACAAACCCGTCGATCGAAACCAATACCTGCCGGAAGTCATCATCGAAGACCACTTCGGAGCCGGCGAGATCAGCAAGTCGCGCCTGCTCGGCGCGCAGCATTTGGAACGTACTGTCCTGCTCAATAGGGAACTCAAGGATCGTCTCGACTCGGTGCCGAAGAACCCGACCGCCGAGCGCAATCCCCGAGTCGAGGGTGCGGAATCGAACGGCCCATTCCTCGGGTACCGATGTAGACGAGAACCAACTCTCGTTGTGGATCTCCGCGCGATCGCGCACTGACGTCCAGAAGCTGCGATAGATGGCGTTATGAGCGAGGACATCGCGATCGACCACCATTTGCGTGGTCTGAAGCATCTCGCGCCGCATCTCGGGGGCATCGACAAACCGGTCCGAGCGACGCGGCGCACAGGCCTTGAGGAGCAAGGAACGAAGGTCGCCGCTGAGAGCTGGGGCAAAGATTGATGGGTCCTGCGGTTGCTCGCCGAGGTTCGGGATTCCCGAAGCGAAAGGGTGCGCACCGCAAACCATCTCGTAGAACAACACGCCTACCGCAAAGAGATCGGGCCCAACGTCCCAACGATGGACGCCCGACTCCGGATCGGGATCGATATAGCCATGTTCCGGGGCCGGTAGTTCGGCATGGTCGAACCGCAAAAGGGGATCGACCAGCATCACGCCACCGGGGACCCGAATAATGCTTGACGGCTTCAGGTCGCCGTGGACAACACCATCGGTGCGCAGCTTGCGAAGCGTCGAGCGCTCCTCTGGACGAAGGAGTCCGGCTGTCCCCCACTTCGTGAGCTCGGCAATACGTTGCGCATCGGGGTGGATTTCGCTCAAGACTTGAAGCAACGCATCGATGAGAGCGACGGCCTCGGCGGGCACCAGCTTGTCGCCCGAATCAATGAGCTCCGAAAGCGGCGTGCCATCGATGAAATCAACGATCATCCACAAACGGTCGGAGCTATCGGTGACCATCGTTGGTTGCGGAAGTTTGGAGCCAGCGGGGCTGCGACGGGCAAGTCGCTCGAGGCCGCCCGGGCCGATGACTGGATCGAAGACCTTGCCGACCTTTGCCGACCCGTCAGCGCCATCGTGAAGAAGGAACGTGGCCCAAGCATGGCCGATACCGAGCCGCCGCTTCACCTCATAGCGGTTGTCAATAATTTCGTTCGACCGGACCTGCGGAACACCGCTGAGATCAAGGCTGCGTCGTTGCGATGCGATGAGGTCGTCGAGTGCGTCGAGGAGTGGCTCGAGCGTCGTCACCCGGTCCGATGCTTCGAGTTCGAGCATTGAGGGCAGCAGCTCGCGGAGCTGTTCGGGACATTCTTTCGGAGCGGCATAGGAACCGGATCTGATCGAATCGGTTTCGCCGGCATAAAGAAAGTGCAGCGATGCGCCCAGACCAAAGATGTCGGTGCGGCCATCAATTTCGCCTAACTGAGCCTCGCTGACTTCGGGGGCAACGAACGCCGGGTCAACGAAATCCGATACACCCGGCGCGACCGAACGAGCAAGGAACTCGGCCGGAAGCGGCGGCGTGGCGATGTGGTTCACTCCATGGTCGAACGGAAGGGGTAGCGGAGCGGGCGCAACGAGACGAGCGCGAGTATCGGCGGCGATGACGATGTTCTCGGGAGCGACACGACCATGGACGATGCCATGGTTTCCGAGGAGAACGAGCGCTTCTGCGCAATCACGGAACCATCCGAGCACAACCGCTTCGCTCGACTCGATTCCTTGATGCAGAAGCATCCGAAGTGTCCGGCCCGCCGGCTCGCGGTAGACGATGCACGCCCCCAGTTGCTCGTCTTCAAAAAGATCGAGAACAGCGACGAGACCAGAATTGGGCGGTACTTCAGACCACGCTTCGTGGCGGCTGCGCAGGTGGGCGACATCGGCCCCCCGGTCAGCACGGAGGAAGAGAGGCCCGGTGGCGTTCTTCGAAAGCTCGAAGTCAGACGGGTCGGCCGGAATAACGCGGAACAGATCGTGGGTGGATGATGCTTCGAGGTGGTCGACGACCCGATAGTTTCCGAACACGAGCGGCTCGGTCGAGGTCTTTGCTACCCGCTCGAGGGCCAGCGCAACCTGCTCTGCCGCCAACCCATCGCGGGCCCGCAACGGAATTTTCGTCGAATCAGCGACCAACGTGGCCAATGCTTTCGGCCCGAGGATCCCGGGGCGTCCATCCGAAGAGATGTCGAGCGCAGCGGGTGACTGGGTGAGGACCGTAACGGGCTCGAACCACAGCGGCAACAAGCGAGGGTCGCGCCCAACCAGAATATCGCGCAGTGCATTCGCTTTCGCTTGCGCCATAGATTGGGGGACCCAGCGGGCTTCACCGTCGACGGACCACTGAAACCCGTCGCCATGGATACGGCCGGTCCAGTGGCAAAGTTCGACGACATAGGTCCCGTGGGGCGCAAGGATAAGCAGGTCGAACTGCCAGAGGCGTCCGTAGCTATCGCTGAGCGAGACATCCGGGACGAGATACGTCGTGTCAGGCAGGCGCGCTGCCAGAACGTCCAACACAACCCTTGAGGAAGCAGACGGATATCCGCCGAAAGTCTTTACCTGAGCCACACGACCACGCTAGGCAGTGCGACCCCTCAGGTGGTGGTTCCTCGAAAGCTAGTGGGCGTTTGGGCAGAGAAGTTGGGTACCGGACCGAAGCCAAGACCGGATCGGACCTGCTGAAATGCCCGATCGAGAGGAGGCGACGGACACGGCCTCGCCCAACGTTCGAGCGCTGCATGCCTCGCCAGCCATCGCAACAAGCTGACTACGAGAGAGTGCGGCGAGTTCGGCGTGGGCCTGGCGAGCTCGCAAGGCTGCTTGGTCGATAGCGGGCACATCGACTCGATCGTCGAGTGACGGACCGCCATCGGTGCTTGGATCCAAGCCGCTACCCGGTTCGGCGGGCTGAGACGGTGCTGAAGGTGCGACCGGCTGATCAGCTGCAGGAAGCGGCGTTGACCCGGCGGGCGTGCTGCCGTCGGTGTCCGCAGGAGAAGACGGCGAGGAGGATGCTGAGCCTGAAGACGACGAAGACGATGAAGTCGATGAAGACGGAGCGAGGTCATCAGCCGCCGCGTCAGTGCCGGTGTTCTCTTGCCCACTACCGACATCGGCGATGACCTTTTCGGCCGGAGCGGACACATCGGCTCCGCCAGAAGCGACGAACGGGCCGTCTACCGACACGGGCAGCTCGGCCGACTGAAGTTCTCGGTCAGAAGGTTGGGGCGAAAGTGCGACATCGACTTCCTGTCCGCTGCCTGTGCCCCCAAATCCCCCGATGCCCGCGGCAACAAGACCGACCAGCATGATCGCGGCAGCAACCGCGAGCACGACGTTTCGACCTTCGCCGTTGGCCGGAATCAATCGCGGCTCGTGAAGGTGCTCGGACTCGACCGCTGGCACCCACGAGCTCGACGCCTGCTGCGACCAGGCAGGCCGCTCGGAATCGCCGGAAACCCAAACATCGGCTGCGGCGGAACCCCAAAGAGGGCCGCGTTGGCGAAACGACTCGTCGCCTTCGTCGCGTTGCCCCGGTTCTCCGCTCGACATGATGCCGAGAGTACCGCATCACCGATGGTCACCAAAGGCCACATTGTGGGGTGCCCAAACGCCCCGACCCAGCGCAGGTTCCCCCGAAAAGAAAGCCAAGCGTCACAGAGCCGAAGCTCTGTGACGCTTGAGCGGAACCGAAGTTCCTGTCGCTGTTCGTCCCAACAGCAGTGCCATCGTAAACGAAGTTTTCCCGTCTCGAAACAGTCAGACTGTGGGTTACTGACACGGTTTGTGACATCACCTGCACCTTCACCCAGGGTGAAGATTGTTCACGGATTCCCGCCGCCCTTGTTCGACGATTCGCCGCACGATGCCTTCCAAGGGAACGAACACCGCCAAAAACGCACCGGCGACGATCCCGTCGACCCAGTAATGGTTCCCGGTCACGACAACCACAAAGATTGTTGCGATGGCATGACTTGGGCCAAGAAATCGCCACCGCCCTCGAACCAGACGAAACCCGAACCAGCCAATGAGCAGTGCCCATGCGACATGAATCGACGGCATGGCTTGAAGCTGCCCGGCGGTTTGGTAGCCAAGCGTCGCGTAGACCGACTGTCCATAGAGGGCGGGAGTGTCGACCACCCCAAACTCCTCAACGAACCGAGGCGGAGCCACCGCCCAAAGCTGCATGATCAAACACGCACCCGTGGTGAGGGCCAAGACATTACGGAAGCCGTTGTAGTGCTCTCGGTGGCGCACCCACATCCAAATCAGGCCAGCGATCATCGCTGGTACGTGGACGAGCGCGTAGTACCCGTTGTTGAACTGGATAAACCATCCGGCAGGAAGGAAGAACTCCTGCAGCCGCGCTTCGTCGGGCAAGAAGACATCCCGTTCGAGGTCCCACCACCAGCGGGCGCGATCGAATGCCCCCTCGACATCGATAAGCGACAGGCGCCCGGCCACGATCCAAAGGGCATAGAGCACCATCACCACGGCCGCTTCGCGTGCGAAGGCAGACAATGCCGACCAGGTCGACGCCCGCGGGCCGTCGACTCGCCGGGCGCCGAGAGAAAACGCAACAAAGGCTGCGGCGATTCCTAATGCATAGGTCCAGGGAAGCCACATGGCTACGAAACCAACGTCATGGGGCCAGTTCGACCCAGCGCTTGGTTTGAGCGCTCTCGACCAAGGCATCGAGAACGGTCATGTTCTCGATTGCATCGGTCAAAGGTGTGGGCGCCCCGCTTTTGTCTGCGACCGCCCGAGCAAAGGCATCGGCCTGAAGGGTGTACTGATCACAGGGATCAAACAACACCTCTTCGTTACCTGATGCTGTCGACAACCAAGCCTTCGTGGTCTGATTTGCCGGGGCGTTGAACGGAATTTCCAGCTCATAGCGTCCGCGTTCGAAGACCAGATTTGCCCGCTGGTACGGATGGGTTTGCATCGAGGCCGTGAAGTCGCAACGCCCTCCCTCGAACTCGAGGATCGCCGACACCAGCCGGTCGACCCCGAATTCGGCATCGATATCGAAAGCAGCAACCACACGCTGGGGTTGTCCATCGAAGAGCCACCGGGCATGAGAGACCGGATAGCAACCAACATCGAAGAGGGCCCCGCCGCCCATTTGTGCGTTGTGGCGAATGTTTGCGGGGTCATCGGTGAAGTAGCTGAACCAACTCTGAATACCGCGAAGGTCCCCCAACTCGCCCGAATCGACGAGTTCTTTCGCCCGTACCCACTGTGGATGAAACCGGTACATGAATGCTTCCATGACCACCAGGTCCGGATGAGCCGCGGCCACGTCGGCTAACCGCTGAGCCTCGTCGGCGGTCAGTGCGATGGGTTTTTCACACAACACGTGTTTGCCCGCTTCGAGCGCCTTGATCGTCCACGGGACGTGAAGGTGATTTGGCAACGGGTTATAGACCGCGTCGACGTTTGGATCAGCGAGGAGTTCTTCGTACGTGCCATACGCCGTGCCGACTGGCGCCATATTTGGATGGTCGAGCGCCGAGGCTGCATGGAGCGCCGGCTCGAGCGTGCGCGAACAGATCGCAACAACCTCGCTGAACTCTGAGCCCTGTATCGCAGGAATGACCTTGTTCGTGGCAATGCGTGCCGTCGACAACACACCCCAACGAAGCCGGTTCGCAGGCGGGTTGGTAGAGCGCTCGTCAGGAGTTGCCGTCATCCTCGAAAGGATAGGCGTCAGGCAGCGGCTCTCTGGGTCGTCGCGGAAGACTCTTCGTATCGGAACAGCTCGGAGAATGACACCACCATTCCGGCGGACTCGAAACTCTCAGGAATCGTGGCGAGCTGTGCGGTGAACAGCGCCTGAGAAAGTGCGCCTTGTTCGGCCCACTGGCCGGGGGTGAACCCAATGGCATAACCGTCGTCGGTGTTCTTCTTGACCACACCGGTGAGGGTATGGATGAGGCCGCCCTGTTTGAAGGTGACCGACACTTCTTGGCCGGCATGCAGCCGAAGCGGTGGGTCATCGATCGAGTGCGGGATTGCATCGGCGTTGATGAGTCCGCCGTTCATCGAGGGGCGATGCAGCATCGCACGGTGACCGCCGACCTGGACCGAAAATGGCAGATTGAAACGCTGGGCGCCACGACGCTCGGCGGCAAAGCGCCACGAGATAGCTCGACCGAGTGCGGCAAAGAGGACGCCGATGTTGAGAACGAGGAAGAAAAGGGCGATCGCTACGACACTGAACTGCTTGTACAGCGTTGGCGTGTACCCGAGGACACTGGCGATGAAGTATCCCCACACACCCAGACCGATGACGGTCAGGAACATCAGCGAGGAGGGAAGATGGCCGACGTCGCGCTCAGATCCCGAACGACCCTTGGGCGTCACCAGGAACTTCGCCCCTTTGGGGAAGATCAAACGACCAAGAGCACGGACGCTCGCCGGCACCCGAAAGAAGTCGAACATGATTCCGGCACCGAGACTGTGGCGTCCTCTCGACAGCATCAACATGGCAAATTGCTGGCTCAGGAATACCGCTGCATAGAGGGGCACAAAGATTGAAAGAGGTGCGTCGACCGGTGCCTGGCCGGTACTTACGACCGCCAACGACAGTGCGAAGTAGCCCAGAGTACGGATGCCCTCGAACCAGCCGCTCAGGGTGGCGGCATAGGAGACTCGCTGAGCCATCGTGAGGCCCCGTTTAAAGAACGGGGTGTCCGAGCGGATGATCTGCATCGCGCCGGCGCCCCAGCGTCGGCGCTGTACGGCGTATTCGAGATAGTTGGCCGGGGCGAGACCGCGAGCCAGCACCTCGTTGTGGAACATCGTTTTCCAACCATTGCAATGGAATCGCATGGTGGTGTGAAGGTCTTCAGTCAGGCTTTCAGTTGCGACGCCCCCGACCGAACGGAGCGCCGCGGTGCGCAACACGGCACTGGTTCCGCACCAGAAGGCTGCGTTGTGTTTGTTCTTACCCGGCTGAATCACCCGGTAAAACATTGCCTCTTCTTGATACGGGCCAACGTGTTCGAAAGAATCGACGTTGTAGAAGTCCTGCGGTGTTTGCACCAGCGCGAGTTGCTCGTCTTCGAAGTAACCCAGCGTGTTCGTGAGAAATCCGGGCGACGGCACATGGTCGGCGTCGAGAATCCCAACCAGGTCGACGTCGATGATGCCGAGCGCGTGGTTGAGGTTGCCGGCTTTGGCGTGGCTGTTGTCGGGACGGTTGAGGTAGTGCGCGCCCAGACTCTCGGCCATTTCCCGAACCCATTCCCGATTGCCGTCGTCGAGCACCCAGGTTTCGTGGGCCGGCTCGAGGGCTACTGCCGCGCTGACGGTTGGGAGCAGGACTTCGGGGTCTTCGTTATAGGTAGGGATGAGCATCGCGATGGTGTGATGGGTTTCCGACACCGGGTCAGGGATCGTCGACGAGTCGATATCCCAGACCGAGAACACAAAGAGCCCAAGGCTTATCGCACCGTGAACCTCGAGGAGGAAGAACGGCACGGCCATCCAGAGCGCGTCAGGCGCAAGGGTGAAGGCCAACCGCCACCCGAGGTAGATGAGGGTGACGACGATCGAGATAACGGCAAGGAGTCGCATAGTCCGAAGCTTGCGATCGGCTACGCCACCGTTTGAACCGTCGTTGAAGACGGTGGGCTCATCAGTCTGAGCAGCGGGAGAGGTCGGTTTCGCCATGACTCTTGTGTTTTCGACCTCTCAGGCCGTCGACCTGATGAGTCGAATAGCCCATTCGTTCGCCCGACGAACTCGCCGATGTTCAGGGTGTGCGACAACGCTTCACGCTCGGAATTTTGATGGCCATCGCGGCAGTTCTTCTTGCCACGTCGATGGTCGCTATCGCGGTTCGACCCGAGGTCGACCTCACCGAACCTGCTTTCACGGTCACTTCACCCCGCCTTGTCGGCGCCGACCCCATCATCATCGAAGTCCCCGAGGGCGGATTCGCCTTGGGCGATCCATCCAGCGACACCGACGATACCGACGGAACCGACTCGGAAGATCCAAACCTCGCCCTTCCCGCCGTGTACGACTACGAATTCCTCGATGGCTTTCCCAACTTTCCCGAAGGAAAGGTATTCGGGGTAAACACCAGCCGAGGTCTCGATACCGAGTTAGACAAGTTCGCTGTGTCTGCGGGCCGCCTGCCAAACCTCATCCAGGTGACCGCTGGCTGGGAAGGCGATAACTATCAGCCGTGGTTCACCGAACGCATTGCCAACCGCGGCGCAATGCCCTTGATCTCCTGGGAGCCGTGGGACGCAGCTCAAGAGAGCACCATCGATCAGCAGCGAAGCGAACAACCCAAGTACTCGCTGAAGAAGATCATCGCCGGCGAGTTCGACGACTACATCGACGACTGGGCTGACAACCTGGCCGAGTGGAACGAACCGGTTGCCCTTCGCTTCGCTCACGAAATGAACGGGTATTGGTACCCATGGGCCGAAGGCAGAAACGGAAACGCCGAAGGCGACTACGTCGATGCGTGGCGCTACGTTCACGACCGGTTCACCGCCGCCGGAGCCGACAACGTCCTTTGGGTCTGGTCACCAAACGTCACCTACGAAGGCTCAACCCCGATTAGCCCGCTTTACCCAGGCGACGACTACGTCGACTGGATCGGAATGGTCGGTTACTTCGGACACGGCGACGTCGAGCCGGTGGCATACCCGACATTCGATCAACTCTTCGGCAATACCCTCGAGCAGTTGGACGAAATTTCCTCCAAGCCGGTTCTGATCACCGAAACCGGCGCCACCGAACGCGGCGGGTTTAAAGCCGAGTGGATCGAACACACCCTTGAAGAGATCGCCTCAAACGATCGCGTTCTCGGGTTCATCTGGTTCGATGTCGACAAAGAGACCGACTGGCGAGTTACGAGCTCGCCCGAGTCGGCGGAGGCGTTCCGTGAGGCCGCAACCGATCCTCGTTGGGCGCCCGCCGGCCCAGTGATTCAAACCGTCGAAGCCGACTAACACCCACAACTGTCAGAGCGAGTGGTCAGCGCTAGTCGACGCGACGACTGCCTCGGATAAACGCGCCTCTCGATGCGCCTGAGGAGTCGAATCGCCAGTCGACTTCTCCCTGGTTGGCCTTGTCGACCTGGAACCAAAGCACCGCAGACACGTCGCGTCGGCCGTCGAGGAACTTAAACATGTTCGAGATCCATGCCGCTTTGTCGCCGCCGCTCTCGGCACTGCCGGTCTCGGCAATCATGACTGGTCGGTCGGTAAGACGTGCGACCTCATCGAGCGAGTCTTCGAAAATTTCACGAAAGCTCTTCCAGCCACCGAAACGAGGAAGCGCGTCGCCGCCGTTGTAGCCGTCGAGTCCAACGATGTCGACATACTGGTCACCCGGGTAGAGGGCGGCATAGCGAACCCCTGCGGGTGCACCCGTGTTCGGTGACCATACCCACTGAACATCGGTAGCGCCCTCTTCTTGAAACACCTGCCAGGCGTGGCGGTAAGCGCTAACGACATGAGCAGCGGTGTTGCCGCGGTGTCCGACCGACCAGGGGTACCAGTTGCCGTTCATTTCATGCATGAAGCGCAGAAGGACTGGTTGATCGAGCCGATCGAGCTGGCGGGCCCAACGACGGAGATCCGCATCGATATCGCCGATGATAATGCTGTAGGCCGGGTTGTATGAGTCCTCGACGCCGTAGGGCTCGAGGGTGAGCATGACGACATGACCGGCGTCTTGAGCCGCACGAATCTGGTTCAGAGGCACCTTGGACTCGGGATTGAGGAAGCCGTGCACGATATCGGCTTTGCGACCTACGGCGGCTTCGAAGGTTGGCGCTTCGTCAAGATCCCACGGAATCGCATCGCCGGTGACTCCCACGAGGAGCTTGCTCGACAGCCCGCCAAGCGTCGGACGGGTAGGTTTCGGAACGGAGCTACCCACGGGTGTTACCACCGATACTTTGCCGTCGAATCCGGCCGGGCCCCGGAAGATCAGTTGGAGCTGGTTGACGCCCTTTGTCGCGAGCGACACATTCGCTACTTCGCCCGGTTCGTTGAGTCGCCACGTTTTTAGCGCAACGCCGTCGCCCACTGCGGTAACAACCACTGGCGATGAGCCGAGCGTTGCGAAAGGGTCGAGATGCAGGCCCGTGGCAAAGTGTCGGTAGTCGCGGCCGAGTCGATAGGTGACCGATGCGCTACCGGCGGTCAGCTTGCACGAGTTCGATGCGCCAATCACTCGACCGCCCGAGGAGATGCGGCCGGCCGACCATACTGCGCCCGATGATGGGCAGTTGGAAGTCGACGTCTTGTAGGCGAGCCAGTACGGCTCACATGCGACGGCATTTGCGTCGTCTTGGCAACCGTCGAATCCTGAACCGCCGGTGAGCTGGTCGTCGCCGTAACCGCCATCGAGAAAGTCATCGCCGCGACCGCCACTGAGTCGATCGGTATCGATGTCGCCGTGGAGTTCATCGACGCCCTCGCCGCCATTGAGTGCGTCGTTTCCAGCACCCCCGCGAATGATGTCGTTGCCGCCTCCGCCGAGAAGCGCGTCGTTTCCGTTGCCGCCTTCGATGAGGTCAGAGCCAACGCCGCCATCGATGTAGTCGTTGCCGGTGCCCCCAACGATGCGATCGTCGCCGGGGCCGCCACAGATCAGGTCGTTGCCTCCGCCGCCGGCGATCTTGTCGGCGCCGCCTCGTCCGACGATGATGTCGTTGCCGGCCGTGCCTACCAATACGTCGGGCCCACTGCCACCGAGAATCGTTGCGTTTTGCCCGCGGCACGTGGTGGCCGCAACCCGCTGCGCCACGACGTCGTCGGCGTCGAGTTCGAGCAAATCGCTCTCGAGCGCAGACAGATCGAGGCCGGCATCAAGGCTGGTATCGAGGCTGGTATCGAACGCTTCGGGTCCCGATTGGGCAATGGCCTGGGCACCAGAAAGCGGTTCGGTTACTGAGGCGACGAGGGCCACGGCAAGCAGCGCGACAACAAGGAAAAGGCGTTTCACAGGGAGGTTCCAACTACAAACAGTGGCGGGGGGTGACAGCGACATGGCGTTAGCGAAAGTATACGAAAGGCATTGAAACCCAACCAAACCCACGAAAAACCACAACAAGTGAGAATATAGGCCAAAAACACTACAAATGACAGTCTTTGGGCCGATAACTCCCACCAGCTCTAGAGAACTACGCGTTGAGCAGCCAATTCGTTATAGATATCGAGTGCCTCCTCGGCAATCGGCCGAACCCCTGGACCGAGATCATCGATGGACGGCAACGGACCAGACTGTTCCCCAAACCGCGTCGACACCGCCACCGAGTCGTACCAATGCTTGGCCCAAACGCCATCGGATTCTCGAAGACCCGCAGGCCAGTCGAGCATTGCCGTGGAGAGGTCTTCGGTAAACGGCACCTCGAACGCTTCGCATATCGCTTCGAGGTACGCCGGTGGGTTGATGAGAAAATCGTCTGAGTCCACCACCACCGCAGCCCGGCCGAGAAGCTCAAGCTGTTGAGGAAGCCCGGTCTCGACGAGTGGCATCACTTCCCACTTTTGCTCATAGGAACGAAGCACCCGAAATGGATGCCGAAGCAACAACCCGTGCGTGAGTTGATCGAGCCAGCGCTCACCTTGGCTTCCTGCCTTCGCTTCAGCGACACCGGGGCCCGGAAGGTGCGCACTCATGTGCTTTTGGTACGACACGGTGGCGTCGCCTGAAAGCGGCGCCAAACATTTGGAGATCGCACCCGCCAGGTCAGCCGGGCCGGCTGCGACTACTTCCTCGCGCATCGGGTGATCCATCCCGGTCTCTGCGAGATGCCAGGCATAGAGCGGTTCGTCGAGCACGACACAGTCCGGCCGGTTCTCCCAACTCCTCATCATTGCGGTCGACAGGTTTCTCGGACCCGACCACATTGCAATACGTCTCACCGAATCCGCGACCACCCCGACACCATCCATGGCTGGATGGTAGTCCCGCGGAACACTCTCGCCCGCCTCTCCCCGGGCTCTCGCTGCCTCTCCCCTAGCTCTCCCCCGGGTTGGCCGGGCCAATCCTCGGATCTGCCAATTCTGGCCCGAGCACACGTTTGGACCGTAGCGTCGGTACGGTAGTTGGCTTGAGTTCCACAGCGGATACCGCCCCCACACCTCCGCCACGGTTTCTATACCGATGGCAACTCGATGCACTCGAGGCCTGGCTCTCCGTCGGCCGCCGAGGTGTCATCGAAGCCGTTACCGGCAGCGGAAAAACCAACCTTGCGATGGCCGCCGTCATCGACGCACACCGGCGAGGACTCTTCGTCCTTATCGTCGTACCGTCGCGAGTGCTCATCGAGCAGTGGCATGAGCGGCTGAGCGAAACGCTCCCCCATTGCGTCATCGGGCGCCTGGGTGACAACCACACCGACAAGCCGCCCGACTGCGACATCCTCATCACCACTCGCCACTCGGCAGCCTCGCATCAACCGAAGCCGCCCGAAGGCGAAGGCGGACTCCTCGTCGCCGATGAGTGCCACGGGTTCGGCGGCGGCGTTCTGCGCCGATCACTGATCGCTGACTACAACGAACGACTCGGCCTCACCGCCACACTCGAACGGTCCGACGACGCCGTCGACAAAATTCTTCTGCCCTTCTTCGGAGGCGTGTGCTTCCGGTACCGCTTTGCTGCCGCCATCAACGATGGCGTTTGCGCCCAGCCCCGAGTGGCGTTTGTTTCGGTACCCCTTTCCAAAGAGGAACGCCAGGACTACGTAACTACCGAAGCCAAGCTCGTCGAATCGCGACGCACCCTTCGCGGTATCCCCGGAATGCCCATCGATCACTTCGGCGAATTCCTCGCGGCAACCAACCATCTCGCGGCCAATGACGCTGGACCTCACGGTCGCGCCGCCAACGAGTACCTCAAGGCATTCGCAAAACGGCGCGAGATCGTCGCGACGAGCACCGCCAAATACGAGGCGCTCGGAAACTTCTCCAACAGCATCAAGGCCGCCGCCGGCGCCCTGATCTTCACCGAGACCGTCCGCGCAGCAAACCACGCGGTCAACCGACTCGACCCTTTCGTATCGATTGAGGTCATCACCGGCTCGACCCCCAAGGGCGAACGCGAAAAGATTCTTGGCAACCTCCGCAACGGCAACCTCGACGCCGTGGCCGCACCTCGCGTGCTCGACGAAGGCGTCGACGTACCCGACGCAAACCTCGGCATCGTGGTCAGCGCCAGTCGGACCCGCCGGCAGATGATCCAGCGAATGGGCCGAATCCTTCGACGCAAGACTGAAGGTAGCGGCGCCAAGTTCGTCATCATCTTCGCCCGCGATACCGCCGAAGACCCCACCGCCAGCGAGGACCGCGACGGATTCCTCGACGAAATCGAAGAGATCTCCGAATCGACGGCGGTCTTTCACCCCACCGACTTCGACAAGCTCGAATCCTTCCTCGACTACAGCGGACCCGAGACCATCATCGAACCCAACCGGGTTGGGCCGCTTACCGCCGACCCCGAGGAAAAGAGCCCCAAGCTCACCAAGGCCAACGTCGAACTTCTTGTCAATGCAGACCTCGATGCCTGGGCGGGTGCCATCAACGGCGATGTCGACGCACTCTGGGACTCGTTAGGCAAAGAGCGTCTTTACGCCCGGTTGTCGTACCTTCACTGGGATGCCGTCACCCCGGTACATGAAAAAGTCTGGGCACGTTACGCCGATGAACCACCGGTCGAGGCGGACGAATTCGACTACCTCGAAGTCGACAAACTCGAAGCACCCAAAATCGACAAACCAAAAGCCAAACCGAAGCGCCTCTCAACCGGCGAACTTCCGGTCATGCTGGCTCAGGTCGGCAAGGAATGGGTCGTGAAGTGCAGCGGTTGCGGCACCGCCTCAAAACCAACTCCCTACAAATGGCAAGCCCTCGACCAAACCGTCGAGTGCGACTGCTGGGGGTAGTTCCCCGGCCACGCAGGCCGCCGGTCTCGACCTTCGAGCTGGCGCTCTCCGGCCTACAGGTTTCCAGGAACCGCCAGCGCCCTCTGCTAGGCGTTGTTGAGTAGCCAGAGGCCTAGGCAGCTGTAAACGACCATTACGAGCAACATGACGTATTGGCTGCGCAGTGCGTTGCCTCGGCCGCTCCCGTCCGTGCCGTGATCGACCAGTTCCATCGAACGGTCATGAGCAACCAGCACGGCGCCGATGTGACCAAAGAGAATAGCCAGCACCTGCATCCACGCAATGGAGGTGGGGCTCAACCAGGTGAGGTTGGCACTGGCGTCAGCCTGTCCGAACACGTCCCAGCCGAGTCCAGCTGGATCCGATAGGCGGAACCAAAATGTCTGGACCTCGTCGACGAGCAATTGGGCGTAATGCGCAATGGCGTAGCCGAACACGATCGGCACTAACGACGGCGTGAAACTGTCGGTGACCCCAGCGGGCTCCAGGCCAGTCACCGAACACGTCCACTTGATTCCCACACCAAACAATGCGGTTACCAACAGAATCGAAAGCACGAGTCCGATCGTGAGGGTGAAGGCCCCATCCCAACCGCTCGGGCGGCCAAACAGGTCGCGACCAGCTTCGCTCTCGACAAATCCGTCGAAGGTGGTGCCGCCAAGGACCACCAGCAACGTTGCAAGGGTTCCCCGCACCACCGGCATCGTGGACAAGCCCGACATCGGCGCACGGAGCTTCAGCCCTGCCGCACCATCGCCGGCACCGGGCGAATAGCGGCCGACTGCTTTCGATGCCGACGAAGCGACAACGCCCATTGCGCCAATCATGGAGACCAGCGCTCCAAACGGTTCATGTTCGGTAATCCAGGCCGCACCCCAACGAAGCGTGAGCACAACGATGACCGCGATGTGGATCGCTAGCGCCCAAGCCAGGATCCGAGGCGAGCTACCGGACGGGTGAGCAAGTTCGATGAAAAGGAACACGAACATGCCAAAGGCTGCTGGTAGATGCCCAACGTCGGCGGGAGCTTCAGACACCGCCAGACCAAGCTTGCTTCCAATCGCCTCAACGCCACGAGCGATGGTCGCAAACGGACTAACCGCGCCCCAAAGGTCGCCAAGGAGTCCGGCCACCAGCTGTGCCCCGACCCAGGCCACCACATAGAAGGTCACCGGCAGCACGTTCTCCGCATCGGTGTCGGCGCCGAAGAACCCGGCCCACAAACACAACGCCAGAAGCCCGAGAGCAACGGTTTGGCCAAACCCACGGAGGCCTCGGAGCATCGCCGGCACCCGGTCGCCGAAGAGCGGACGACCAATCGACGCCTGCGCCAGGCGGGGCTCCTTCCAGAGCACGCCGAGCGCAACGAAGGAGAGTCCGAGCGCAATCGCTGCTCCCCACGTGAACATCCATAGGGGCAGCGGGAGATCGCCTCGACTTCCTACGCCATGCGCAAAGAGCCGGCTGTCGAGAGCAGCAAACATGCCCGCTCCTACTTCGTGCTCAGCTCGAACAAAAACGTGCCGCTGTCTTCAAGCTCGACTTCGACAAGTCCTGGGATTTCGGCCACAAACTCGAGGATGGCTGTATCGCCGGGCACGAGATCGACAAAGAGGTCATAACCATGCACGTGGACGTGCTCGGCGACATCGGTGGTGATCATCAGTCGCACCGTCGACCCGAGGGGAGCGTCGACGCGGTCACTGCTCGATCCGTTGGCATCGAGCGCGACGTTACCGTCGGCGTAGTCGACCATCACCATCAACGTGTCGGCAGATACTTCATCGTCAGCGTCGCTCTCGGTGGACCCTTCATTGGCAACCCCGACGAGCGTGTCGAGCTCGGCCACCATGTCGCCGACGGCGTAGTCGCGATGATCGTTGGTGCTCATGCCAACCGTAATGGTGTGCTCACCTTCGCCCTGGTCGGCGACGTAGAACCACGGACCGTACAGGCGACCCTGACGAACACCATCGATGTACCAGTGCAGATGGCCCTCACCGTCGACGTGTTCGGTGCTGGCGTTCTCTGGCGCAAAGGTGAAACCTGCAGCCGTGTCGACCTGGAAATTCCAGCCACCCTTTGGATCGTCCAGAAACGAAACCCCAAGTACTCCGCGCTCAGCGTCGAGCTGTACTTGCCCTTGCTCGCCATGGCCATGTTCGCCCGGCTCTTCGACGGTAATCACCTGCGAGGCGGCGACTCTTTCGCCCTCGACTGCATAGGCGGCGTGCGTGTTGGCGTTGAGTTCGACCTCGATGGTGTGTTCGCCTTCGTCGAGCCCATCAACATGGATCCAATCGTTGTAGAATCGAAGCTGCTTTTCGCCGTCGATGATGAGGTGCATATGACCCTCACCTTCGACGTGTTCGGTGCTGGCGTTCTCCGGTGCCACGGTGAAATTGGCCGTGGTGACCTTGACGTTGTGCCCCGACTTCGGGTCGGCGATGACCTCGATAGCCACCGATGGCGCCGAAGCCGCGTCGACCTCGAGCATCTCGTCACCATGTTCGTGGGAAGCGCCATGCTCCTCGTCAGCCATGTCGGA
>CALGZB010000235.1 GCA_937934655.1 uncultured Acidimicrobiales bacterium
TTCATCATTACTTGCAACATCACGTTGGCTCCGGCTTCGAGGTCGGCAGGGGCGGTGTATTCGGCGGGGTTGTGGCTGATGCCGTCGCGGCTGGGGGTAAAGACCATGGCTGTGGGACATACCCGCGCCAGCATCTGGGCATCGTGGCCAGCGCCCGAGGGCATCTGTTTTACCGAGTGTCCGAGTTCTTCTGCGGTGGAACGAACCATCTCGATCACTTCATCATCGAAGATCACCGGCTCGAACCGAGCGAGTTCTTTGGTTTCGACCGTGCAGCCCTCGGCTTCGGCGGTAGCTGCAAGGAAGTCGGCAAAACGTTTCTCGGCCTGCTGGAGAATCGCTTCGTCGGTATTGCGAATATCGACCGTGAACGTGGCCGAAGCGGGGACGACGTTGACCAGATTGGGGTGAAGTTCGAGCCGGCCAACGGTTCCTACCTGAGGCGCCCCGAAGTCGAGTGCCATCTCGCGGATGAAGTTCGAGCACGCTGCCGCAACAAACCCGGGGTCCTTGCGGAGATTCATCGGGGTGGTGCCGGCGTGATTGCTTTGGCCGGTGACGGTGACTTCTTGCCAGCTGATGCCCTGCACGCCGTCGACCGCACCGATGGTGATGCCTTCGGCCTCGAGCACCGGGCCCTGCTCGACATGCAGTTCGACGAAGGAGTGTGGTGCCGCTGCGGGAAGCGGTGAGGAGCCGTCGTAGCCGATGCGCTCGAGTTCGGCACCGACGAAGGTGCCATCGATTCCTTCGATTCCGAGCGCTTCCTCCAACGCCATGCCGCCCACGTAGACGAGACTTCCGAGCATGTCGGGCGAGAAACGGGCGCCCTCTTCATCGGTAAAGAATGCAACGGCAAGTGGACGGTGGGGCGTAAGACCCGCAGCCTTCACGACCTCGATGACTTCGAGTCCGGCCAATACACCGAGGTTGCCGTCGTAACGGCCTCCGGTGCGAACAGTGTCGATGTGTGATCCGCACATCACGGGAGGTCCGTCGGTTTCTCCGGCCATGACGCCGACAACGTTGCCGATGCCATCGGTGGTGATGGTGAGTCCAAGTTCTTCCATCGCAGCGACGACCAAATCGCGGCCTGCCTTGTCCTCGTCGGTTAACGCCAAGCGGGCGCAACCCTCGGTACCTTCGATGGCGCCGATGGCGGCCAGGTCGGCCAAGCGCTGCAGGAGCCGATCGATATCGATTCGGAGGTCGGCAAACCCGGGCGGAGCAGAAAGGGACGTCACGATCTTGACCGTAGCCGACTTTTACAATTTGTTAAACACCCTGCTGTTAACAGCGTATTAAGACCTGTTCCCTCCATGAACACTTGAGTACGGTGAGACCAATGAGCAACTCGGATGACAACACCCTGGCAATCGAATTTCTCGTCGAACCCTTCACCGAAGGATCTCCAGGGCCGCACGTCAACGCAGCCATCGAGGCATTCGCTGACGCATCGATCGAGGTCGACATGGGCCCCTTCTCGACCTCGGCATCGGGTCCAGTCGACGACGTCGCCGATGCGGTTGCCGCGATGATTCGCTCGTCGATGGCAACTGGAGCGACATCGATTCGCATCCAGGTCGGGGCCGCGCCGTCGGACCTCGACGGAATCGGCTCACTGCAGAACGCGCTCGTCGACATGGTCCGAGCCGCTGAGCGCGACACGGGCACATCGGCGGGCGATTGGGATCGGGCGCAGAAACAGGCGGTGGTGAGAACCCTGCACGAACGGGGCGCTTTTCTACTCAGAGGGTCGGTCGATGACATCGCCGAGATTATGGGCGTCAGCCGGATCACGATCTACAACTATCTCAATGCAATTGAGGGCTAGCCCGACCAGAGGCAGAGCGGGCTAGCCCGACCTAATTCACGGTGCCGTAACGCGCCCGACTTCTCGCTTTCTGAACACTTTGTTAAGTTCCACCGCAGCGTGACGTCCGCCACGACGCGCAAAACGAAGGGGGCAACAAGAATGAAGCGACTCGTTGGCGCCTCTGTTCCGTTACTCGCCGCTCTGGTCGCCTTCTTGTTCGGCGCAGTCATGATTCTGGCGCTGGGCGAAAACCCACTCTCGGGCCTCGCAGCCATCATCGATGGCGCCTTCGGAACCGGCGACCGCCTTGCCGCAACCGCGGTTCGGGCCGTGCCTCTTCTTCTTGTCGGCGCCGGCATCACCATTGCCTTCCGGGCCAACGTCATCAACATCGGTGGCGAAGGCCAAATCATCGCCGGCGCACTTCTCTCCACCGTGGTTGCTCTCGTAATCCCCGACACCCCCAAAGTCCTGCTCATCCCACTCGTTATTCTCGGCGGTCTCATCGGTGGCGCCATTTGGGGTGCCATCCCGGGCGCACTCAAGGCATACGCCTCGGTCAACGAGATCCTGAGCACGATCATGTTGAACATCGTTGCGATTCAGCTGATGAACTATCTGCTGCGCGGCCCGATGATCGACCCCATCGAGGTTGACGGCAGCCGCATCCCCCAAACCGAACGCCTTACCGACAATGCCGCGCTCCCCACGCTCATCGAAGGCACCCGGCTTCACCTCGGTGTTCCTATCGCCATCGTTGCGGCAATCATCGTCTACGTCATCTTGTGGCGGACCCCCCTCGGGTTTAAGCTCCGCGCCGTCGGACATAACCCCGATGCGGCTCGAGCGGCTGGCATTTCCGTCGAGCGCAACATCGTCAAAGCAATGGCCATGAGTGGAGCGCTTTCGGGACTTGCTGGTGTCACATTGGTTTTCGGATCCGAAAGCCTGCGCATGGTTACCGACGGCGGCTCGGCCGGGTTTACGGGTTCCGCTGGCTTCAACGGCATCGTCGCCGCCCTGTTCGGCGCTCTCCACCCGCTCTGGACCATTCCCTCGTCGTTCTTGTTCGGGTCGCTTCTTACCGGCGCCACCGAACTCCAACGCGAACTCCAAATCCCCAACGCACTCGCCATCGCGCTCAACGGTCTCATCGTGCTGTTTGTTGTCAGTAGCGACAAGGTGCGCGACTGGTTGGCTCGCCGTCTCGACTCTTCCACCGGTCAAAAAGTCGACGAACCACCTGCCCCCGATTCGACACCCGAGGCCACCCCGGAGTCTGTCGCATGAGTCAGTTCTTTACGCTCTCGGTTCTCATCGCAACACTCGCAACGGCAATCAAATTTGCCGTGCCCTACCTCCTAGCTGCGCTCGGCGAAA
This sequence comes from uncultured Acidimicrobiales bacterium, assembly GCA_937934655.1. GTDB lineage: Bacteria > Actinomycetota > Acidimicrobiia > Acidimicrobiales > SHLQ01 > CALLQB01. The sequence continues at coordinate 3,197 of CALGZB010000235.1, forward strand.
CGATTGGCCAACGCAGCGGCGTTCTCAACTTGGGCGTCGACGGCATCATGCTGCTCGGCGCATTCGGGGCGTACTACACCGTCCTCGAAACCGATAGCCACCTCCTTGGCCTCATCGTCGGCATCGCCATCGGACTCATCATGGGCGTGCTCTACGCCGTCGTCACCGTATTTCTGCACGCGCAACAGGGCATTAGCGGAATCGGTATCTTCCTCTTTGGCCTGGGCTTCAGCGACTTGCTCTTCCAAGAACTGGTCGGCACAACCAAACCCGTCAAACCGCTCCCCACCCTCGACAAGCTCCCCGGCGTCGGCGGCATCTTCGAACCCTTGATCGAGATCGAGTACCTCGGACCGTTGCTGTTCGACCACAACCTCATGACCTACACGGCGTTCCTCTTGGTCCCAGCCGTCACTTGGCTGCTCAACAAGACCACGTTTGGCATGAACGTGCGAGCGGTGGGCGAAAACCCCCAAGCCGCCGACAGCCTCGGCGTCTCGGTGGCCCGCACCCGGTTCATCGCCATCATGTTCGGCTGTGTCCTCGCCGGACTCGCCGGCGCCACGCTGGCGCTGCAGCTGGCGGTCTTCCAGCACAACCTCACCAACGGCATTGGTTTCATTGCCGTGGCGCTGGTGTACTTCGGTGCGTGGCAACCACGTTGGGTGATGGCTGGGGCCCTGCTCTACGGTCTTGTTACCGCCACCCGACTTCGCTGGCAGTCGCTCGACATCATTCCCCAGGGTGCCAGCGATATCGCAGCAATGACCCCCGCCATCATCACCATCTTGGCCCTCGTGCTTCTCGCCCGCCGAGCCCGCGGCCCAGCTGCTCTCACCAAGCCCTTTACCCGCCATTAACCGAATAGAAACACCACGGCAACCCGGCGGTAAGCCCGCTCCACAAGCCTCAAAGCAATACACCCAAATCCCTTGGAGGGAACCCAAATGCGACTTACAAAATTACTCAAACTTTTCTCGATGATCTTTGCCATCGCCCTCGTCGCCGCAGCATGCGGCGGCGACGACGACGCTGGATCGGTCACCACAAGTGAATGTGGTTCTGACCTCGGCGTCGCAATGGGTGACTCGGTTACCGACCTTTCCGTAGCCCTCGTCGCACCAAGCGCGAAAGACGACGTGGCCTTCACCCAATCGATGGTCGACTCGCTCAAGCGTCTCGGCATCGACCCACAGATCACCGACGGAACCTTCGTTGTTGAAGAAGCCGCTGCAGCTATCCGTGGATACGCCGAAGACGGCGTCAACATCGTTATCGCTCACGGAACCCAGTACGGAGGCTCGCTCGCCGAGATTGCTCCTGACTTCCCCGAGACCTCCTTTATCTGGGGCACCGCTACCGACACGCAGGGCCTCGCCAACGTGTTCGCCTACTACCCAGAAGCCGACCAGGGCGGCTACGTCAACGGCTACATCGCTGCGGCACTCGCTGGCGACATCGGCATCGTTGGTCCAGTTGAAGCAGGCGACGCTGTTGCTTACATCGAAGGCTTCGCCATGGGCGCACAGGCCAACGGCGCCTCGGCTCCATCGATTGTGTACACCGGCTCGTTCAGCGATGTCGCACTCGCAACCACCACCGCACAGGCTCACGCCGACAACGGCGTTGGCGCCCTTACCGGCACCTCGCAATCGGCCGTCGGCGCAGTAACCGTGGCAACCGCAAACGACCTGCCATGGTTCGGCACCCAGTCCAACACCGAAGCCTGGTCATCAGACCTCACCGTTGCCTCGCAGGTGTACCACTGGGACATCGTGCTTAGCGACATGATTGAGCAGATCGAAGGCGGAACCCTCGGCGGCGAAGCGATGAGCCTCACCCTCGAAAACGGTGGCCTTGTGATGGAGTTCAACGGTTGCTATGACCTCGACTCCGACATCCGTGACGGCGCAGAAAGCATCATCGCCGACATCATCGCTGGCGACATCACCACCAAGTAATACCCCTCCAGGACCTAAGCAACAGACCCGTTAGAGGATCTTCATGAGCGCTCCCGTGCTCCAAATGCGCAACATCACGAAAACCTTTCCCGGTGTGCTCGCGAACGACGATGTGTCGTTCGATGTGCACGCCGGGGAGGTCCACACGTTGTTGGGCGAGAACGGTGCGGGCAAGAGCACCCTCATGAAGATCCTCTTCGGTCTCTATCAGCAAGACTCTGGCCAGATCCTGTTGCGCGGGGAAACCGCCGACATCACCTCGCCGACCGACGCAATCGAGAAGCGGGTCGGCATGGTGCATCAGCACTTCATGCTGGTGCCCACCCTGACCGTGGCCGAAAACGTCGCCCTTGGGCTTCCGTCGGACCGGGGGCTTCGCACCGACCTCGACGCGGTTTCGAAGCGGATCCTGTCAATCTCCGAACAGTACGGCCTGCAGGTCGACCCGGACGTCGAAATCTGGAAACTGTCGGTTGGCGAGCGTCAGCGTGTCGAGATCATTAAGGCCCTGTACCGCGACGCCGAGCTCCTCGTGCTCGACGAACCAACCGCAGTTCTTACCCCCCAAGAAGTCGACGACCTGTTTGTCATCCTTCGACAGATGACCGCCAACAACACCGGCATTATCTTTATCTCGCACAAGCTCCATGAAGTGATGGAGCTCAGCGATCGCATCACCGTGCTTCGCAATGGCCGAGTTACCGGCGACACCACGCCGGCCGAAACCAGCCGCCAACAGCTCGCCGACATGATGGTCGGCCGCGAGGTAAAGCTCGCTCCCGATAAGCCCGTTCAAGACCTTGGATTGGTGCGCCTCAAACTTCGAGGGGTCACCGTCAAGGGCGACCGCGGCACCATTGCCGTCGACAACGTCGACCTCGACGTGCATGCTGGCGAAATCCTCGGTATCGCTGGCGTGTCGGGCAACGGCCAACGCGAACTTGCCGAGACCATCGCCGGACTCCGCCCCGCCGAGGGCGGTTCGGTACAGCTCGACAGCACCGACCTCAGCAAAGCGAACCCAAAGCAGAGCCGAGCCGCCGGGCTCAGTTACGTCCCCGAAGAACGCATGAAAGACGGCGCCGTCGGCGAGTTCGATGTCAGCGAAAACTTGCTGCTTATCAACCATGGCGACAAACGATTCCTGCGTCGAGGTCTGTTCAACTTCGACGCCATCAGAACGCACTGCCAGAAGATGGTCGACGACTTCGCAGTGAAGACCCCGTCGCTCACCACACCCACAAGTTCGTTATCGGGTGGCAACATCCAAAAGGTCATCATGGCCCGCGAGCTCGAGAGTTCGCCGGCGGTGCTTGTCGCCGCCCAACCAACCCGCGGTGTCGATATCGGTGCTGCCGAGTACATCCACTCGCAGCTGGTCGTGCAGCGATCCAACGGCGTGGCAATCGTCATGATCTCTGAAGATCTTGACGAAGTCCTCGGACTCGCCGACCGCATTGCGGTGATGTTCGAAGGTCGCATCGTGAAGATTGTCGATCGCGAAAACGCCACCAAGAAGGATCTCGGCCTAGCGATGGCCGGCGCCGGGTAACCGCTCAACACGTCCGAATTCGCCTGGGCCTACCGAAGAGCCGGGCTCCGACCGGTCTGCTCGCTACTGTGGCGCTTGGTATGACGTCGAGTTCCACGAACACCTGGGCATGGGGACACCGACCACTCCTGACCACAGCACGCATTCTTGCCGTGGCATTAGTGATTCTCTTCCATGTGGGCATCATCGACCATGGGTACGTGGGGGTCGACTTCTTCTTCGTCCTCTCCGGATTCCTCATCACCAATGTGCTGCTGGAACAGATCGGCGGTGACCGGCCGGGCAGCCAGGTTCTGAAACGGTTCTACATTCGGCGGGTCAAGCGGCTTGCTCCGGCCGCCCTTCTGGTCCTGCTCGTTACCCTCGTGGTCGGCCACTTCCTCCTCCCCGAGATCGGCAGAGAGAACCTCTTCGGCACGGTCGTGGCTGCCACCGTCTTTCTCACGAACTGGTTCTTCATCCGAGAAGACGGCGACTACTTCGACACCAACCTCGAGCTGAACCCGCTCCTCCACTACTGGAGCCTTGCTGTCGAGGAGCAGTTCTACTTCGTCTTCCCTGTGTTCGTCATCGCCATCGCCGGGTTGGCTCGCAGGCGACGCGTTTCGGCGTCAAAGCTGCTGAGCATGGGTGCCGGGCTCTTCACTATTGGTGTGGCCGCCCGCAACATCATCGATACCGATATGACGGCTGGCCGCTACTACTACGGCACCGATACCCGAAGCTTTCAACTCACGGCTGGCGTTTGCCTTGCAGCCGCTCTGCGAAACCGTGGCCGGATCCCCGCCGGCGCCCGGTTCTTCGTAGCTCCTGCGCTGGTGGGGCTTTGCGCCGTCAGCGTTACCGGCAGCAGTTCGGTCCAACTCACCGGCGTCCTCGCCGCACTCGCATCGGTTCTCCTCCTCGCTGGTCTTGAAGCAACGTCGCTTGAGGGTTCGATCGTGAAGCGGTTCGCCACGCCGCAAGCGCAATACTTGGGCGACCTCTCCTACGGCGTCTACCTCATTCACTATCCGCTCATCGTCATGTTGCGAAGCCAGTACGAGCTGTCGACGTGGGCGATGCTTGGCATCGTTGCGCCAAGCAGCTACGTGCTCGCCGCAGCGATGCACACGTTGCTCGAGGCGCCGATCCGGGCACGTTCCGTATCGTCGATTCCTCGCGTTCTGGGGCCGCTTGTCGGGGTCAGCTTGCTTGCCGTTGCGCTGGCCGCCGGGCTTTACCGGACGCCGGACACGACCGTCGTCGCCGAGGTCGCTCAACGACCTGTCGAGGCCTTGGCCACCACTGGCAAGCCCATAGTCATCGACGCTTCGGTATTTCCG
>CALGZB010000236.1 GCA_937934655.1 uncultured Acidimicrobiales bacterium
CGTGGTGACCTTGACGTTGTGCCCCGACTTCGGGTCGGCGATGACCTCGATAGCCACCGATGGCGCCGAAGCCGCGTCGACCTCGAGCATCTCGTCACCATGTTCGTGGGAAGCGCCATGCTCCTCGTCAGCCATGTCGGACATGTCAGACATTTCCGAGTCGTCCATTTCTCCATCGGGTGACTCTGATTCCGACACCTCTGATTCTGCGGCTGCCGAATCGGTGGAAGCACCGGTGGAAGTACTGGTGGACGTGCTGCCGCACGAGGCCGCGACCAGCGTAGAGAGGCTGAGCGCCGCAATCGCGGCAAGACGCCAAGGGTTAAAAGTAGTCATTAGGGGTCCTTACGAAACGCTGAAGAACAGCTGGAGTACAACTGAAGTGCAGCGAAAAGAGAGCGAGAAAAGAGAGTGAAAGGGAAAATTGCTGAAGAAATTCGGGAGTTAGAAACGAACCGAAGACGCCGGCGGACCACGCGGCGCAGCAACACTCTCAAAAACCGCCGACGACACCCGAACGCGCTGAGGCGAAACGATTGCGGCATCGATATCGCACGGAGAATTCACCCGGGCCCGAGCTTTTTCGGCGACGAAGTCGCCGACCCGGCGAAGCAGCCGGAGGATTACCATCGAAACCATCGGCGCAAGTGCAACACCGAGCCATATCGCAGGCTGGGTGACGATTTCGGCGAAGGTGAGTCCGGCCCCGATGCCTTCGATGGTTTCCTGGCCGAGGAAAGCCGAGCCAGCCAGAAGGGCCAACCAGCGGGCCCGAAATGGCGACGACACGCCAAGGTTTCTCACCTGACGAAGGATGATCGCCACGGCCGCGGTAACCGCCAGCGGTGTCACGATGGCCCATTGGGCCGAAAGGTGTCCGTGATCGCCCAAGGCTGCCGTGCGGAGCGCAACCGTGGGGTACGCAAACAGGTAGGCGAACTGGTGAACGACTAAGGATGCAAGCGAGGCCAAGGCAACAAGGACAGCGGCATCAACGGGGCGTCGTGGTTGACGCACCATGTCCGCTCTGCTCTCACTGCCCACTTGGTGGCCGCTCATAAGCTCAGTGTAGCTATGTCGACCGTCGTCCGAATCGTCGCGTTGGAAGGGTTCTTGGCAACAGCTGTCACACTAGATGACGTGATCTCCTCTCTCTTTGCTAGGTCTCTCTTCGCTAGATCTCTCTTCGCTAGATCTCTCTTAGCTCGAACCACGTCCCACCTCGTTCGTGGTCTCGGTTGCCTTGCTGTCGCCCTGGTACTCACGGCGTGCTCGTCTTCCGATGACCCTCGATCTTCAGCTGAACCAGCGGCGACCGATACCAACGCGGCAACGCTTGCGCCGGCCACGACCACCGAGGCCACAACGCCAATCGAAACCACAACGACCATGCCAGCGGCCGACGCGCCACCCCGCACCGATGCCGTTGTTCCCACGAGTCAGCTCGACGTGGACGCCGACGATGAACTGGTACTTCGACCCGAAGAGAACACCGGCATCGACGAAAGAAACCACTGGATTGGGCGCAACACCATGACCGACACGTCGGTCGAGGTTGTGTGGTCCGAGGTTGAGGGTGCCGACGTCAACTACCGGGTGTACCGGACCGAGATCACCGCCGACCTCAATCGCGAGACAATCGTGCTCGACGACAATCTCTTGGTCTATGAGGGTCCGGCCGGTACGACATCGTTTGTGGATGGATCCGTCACGACCGGAACCTTCTACTCCTACCTGCTCGCCGTCGATGTCGATGGTCAGACGTTGTCTCGACGGTGGGCCAACGCGCTCGCGGTAACCGATGTTGAACCTCCAACACCGATCACCAATCTGACGAGCGAAGTTATCGATGGAGAGGTCATCCTGCGATGGGATCCGTCGACCGACAACGTCGAGTTTGCCTCATACTCCGTGTCGCTGGTCGTCGACGGTGAGCTTCGCTATCTCGGCGGAGGTGCCGACCCGTCCCAGTCGAGTTTCGTCGACACTCGCCCCGAACCCGGCGTGAATGTTTACTCGATACAGGGCGTCGACTTTCACGACAACCGCACCGAGGCGGTGGTGGTAGAAGTCACTGTTGGATAGTGCTGTTGGATAAGGCTGTTGGATAGTGCCGTGGCCTCCGACTAGCGGTAGCGCTTCTCCATCTGGGCCATCTCAACGGCCACCAATGCGGCTTCTTCGCCCACGTTGTGGCCGCCGGGGCCTTCGCTACGGGCGAGCGCTTGCGCCTCGTTCTCGACGGTGAGCAGTCCGAAGGCAATGGGCACGCCGGTGTCGAGCTGAATTTGCTGAATACCTCGAGCGGCTTCTTCCGAGACGATCTCGTAGTGGGTGGTCTCGCCGCGTATCACGACGCCAAGGCAAACGATTGCGTCGACCTGCTTCGAGTTCGCAAGAATCCGGGCCCCCATGGGCACCTCGAAAGATCCCGGAACCGTCTCGTCGAGAACGTGCTCGACACCAAGTGCCTCAAGTCCACGCAGGGTCCCGGCAAGCAAGCGATCGACGATCTCGACGTTCCAGCGGGCCCGTACGATTCCGATTCGCAGATCGGCGCCGCCGAGTCCGTCGGGAGTAGTTGCTCGTTCATCTCCAGATGCCATAGCCGAAACCGTACCTCCCGAAAATTTCGTTCGGCACGACCGGCGGCGTAGGTTCAACGCCATGGCAATCGATTTCACTCTCTCAGCTGAACACGAAGCGATCCGCGATCGGATCCGTTCCTTTATCAACGAGGTGGTCAAACCCGGCGAGGCAAAGATCGACGGGACAGACGGAGCCGAAGCGCTCGAGGGGAAAGAGCGCCTTGCGGTGCTCCTCGATATGCGCAAGCAGGCATACAAGGCTGGACTCTGGCTCCCACATATGCCTGAAGACGTTGGCGGCATGGGCCTCGGCCACGTGGCGATGGCCATGGTGCAGGCCGAGGCAGCAAAGTCGCGTTACGGCCCTTGGGTACTCAACGCCCAGGCTCCTGACGAGGGCAACATGCATACGCTGCATCACTGGGCCACCGACGAGCAGAAGGAGAAGTACCTTGCGCCGCTGCTCGAAGGCAAGGCGTGGTCGTGCTTCGCGATGACCGAACCAGAAGTAGCCGGATCCGACCCGACGCTTATCCAGACCAGCGCCTACGAAGACGGCGACGAATGGGTCATCAACGGCCACAAGTGGTTCATCTCCAACGCTCACCGCGCAAACTTCGCCATTTTGGTTGCCCGCACCGAAGACAACCCCGATATTCCCCAGGCCGCGAACAGCGCTTTTATCGTCGACCTTCCCAGCGAAGGCTGGACCGAAGTTCGCCAGATCGAAACCATGCACGGCAGCACCGGCCATAGCGAAATTCTCATCGAGGACCTCCGAGTCCACAAAGACCGGATGCTCGGCGGCCGAGGCCAAGGCCACCTGCTCGGCCAGTACCGTCTCGGACCGGCCCGGCTTGCTCACTGCATGCGCTGGATCTCCCAAGCCGAAACTGCGCTCGACATGATGGTCGACCGCTCGCTCAACCGGTTCTCCCATGGCTCACTGCTCGCCGAAAAACAGGGCATCCAGTGGATGATTGCTGACTCGGCGATGGAGCTCTACCAGGGCAAGCTGATGGTGCTGCACGCTGCATCGAAAATCGACGCTGGTGAGGACTTTAAGGCCGAGGTTTCGATGGCGAAACACTTTGTCGCCAACTCTCTCGGTCGCATCATCGACCGGTCGATCCAAGTTCACGGTGCGCTCGGCTACTCGACCGACACTCCCCTCGCGCACATGTACCAACATGCTCGCTGGGCCCGATTCGCCGACGGCGCCGACGAAGTCCACCAGATGCGCATCGCGCAGCGAACCATTGCGGCCTACACCGACGAAGGCACCACCAAACGGGCCACCGGCAACCTGCCGATTTAGGCGCCGAGGCCTGCGAGAAAGTCTTTGATTGCTGCGGCCACGGGAGTTCCATGCTTTTTGTGGACACCGTGGCCGGCGTCGGGGATGACAACCGACGCTTTCACGTCGAGGTATTTCTCAAACACTGCCGCTGACGCGGCGAATCGTTTGTCGTGTTCGCCAACGATTACCAGGGTGGGCGCCTTGATATCTTCGAGGTGGTCGATGACCCAGGAGTCCGTGTGCTTCGAGATCACTTCGCTGCCCTCGGGCACGGCAAACTTCTCGGCCGAAATATCGACCGAGTCGTTCCATTGTTCGCGTGCTTCGTCTTTGCGGAAACCAGGCCCGGCCGCAACCAAAACCAGCCCGCGAACGTTCTCGGGGTGCAACAGCGCATAGGCGAGCGACAAATAGCCGCCAAGCGAATGTCCGGCCAGCACCACGGGCGCACCGGCCTCGTCGACGACTCGGGCGAGGTCGGCCAACGCGTGATCTCGGGTGTACTGGCCGGCGGGAACGATTTCGGAATCGCCGTGACCACGCAAGTCCCAAATGGTGTTGGTCGCCGAGTCATCCATGGCCGCGACCACGCCATCCCAAGCGGTGGAGGTATCGATCCAGCCATGGGTATAGACCACGGCCGGCCCAGCGCCCGAGTGGTTGATGTGAAGGTCGATCGTGGATTCCATGCAGGGCATCGTATGCACCACTCCCACCTGATCCGGAAATCCCACCCGAGTAACCTCACGGAGTGACCAATCTCTGCCCCTGCGGCTCCAAAAACTCCTATGCCGACTGCTGTGGTCTAATCCATCGCTCGGGCGCCGGATTCGGCACCACCGCGGAGTCGCTCATGAGAGCCCGATACAGCGCCTACGTCATGGAAGACCGGCCGTTCATCTTGTCGTCCTGGCATCCCGATACCCGTCCCGGAACAGTGACATTCAGTCCCCAACAAGAGTGGCTCGGACTTGAGATTCTTGCCACAGAGCGGGGCGGTCCGCTCGACAGCGAAGGAAGCGTCGAGTTCATCGCCCGGTTCCGCCATGACGGCGACTACTTCGAACTCCACGAACTCAGCACGTTCGAGCGGGTCGACGGAAACTGGCTGTACGCCACCGGCGGTGATCCTGACTAGCTGACAGCGCGGTCCGAGTTGATCTTCTTCGTCAGTGCCCCTGGCTGGCTGAACTCGGCCATGTACGCCGGGATATCCACCGCGTTCATTGGACGGGCGAGAAGAAACCCTTGGGCAAGGTCGCACTGCGGTCCGACGAGCGCCGACAATTGCTCGAGCTCTTCAACCCCCTCGGCGATTACCTGCAGCCCCAACGCTCGTCCGAGCTCCACGAGTGCGTTTACGACGAGGCCGGCCTGGTCGCCTTCGTTATTCAGCGCTTCGATAAATGACCGGTCGATCTTGATGCAGTCGACCGGCAGGGCTTGGAGCTGACCCATCGACGAGTAACCGGTACCAAAGTCGTCGAGCGCAACCCGGACGCCAAGCGTCCGAATCTCTTGGAGTCGACCGATAAGTTCGCCAACCTGTGATGCCAACACGCTCTCGGTCACTTCGAGCTGGAGCGATTCGGGTGTGATCCCGCACTTGGCGAGAACCGCGATGAGTTCGGCAACGAAATCTTTGTCTTCGAGCTGTACGACCGACACGTTCACCGACATTGTTAGCGAGTGGTTTCCGGTCTCCCGTTGCCATTCAGCCAGTTGGGTGCAGGCCTCTTCGAGCGCCCAGCGGCCGAGTCGGATGATGAGCCCCGAGCGCTCACAGACCGGAATGAAGGTGAGTGGGGTCACGACACCAAGTACCGGACTGTTCCATCGCATGAGCGCCTCGAAACCAACCGGGTCGTTTCCATCGACGGTAAGCAGCGGCTGATACACCAGCGAGAACTCGTCATTGCGATACCCCGCCTCGACCTCGCGTTGGAGGCGCACCTGGCCAACGAGAAGCTCTTCCATCTCCGAGGTGAAGACCTCGACTCTGCCGCGACCTCGGTTCTTCGCTTCGTAGAGCGCAATGTCGGCTCGGCGAAACAACTCATCGGGGTCGTCGGCCGAATCGACCGTCACCAAACCACCGCTGCAACCCAGGGCAAGAAGCTGACCGTCGACATCAAAGGGAACTTTGAGAACCGAGGAAAGTCGTTCAGCTGCGGCTTCGGCTGCGTCCCGATTCGGCACGTCTTCAAGGATCACTGCGAACTCATCGCCACCGAGTCGACCGACCATCTCGCCACTTCGAGTTCCCTCGGATAGTCGTCGAGCAACCTCGATGAGGAGAGCGTCGCCCACCGGATGCCCAAGCGTGTCGTTGACGCCCTTAAAACCGTCGAGGTCGAGAAGGAGAAATCCCGGATTGCCGCCGTTCCGTTTCGAGCGGGCAACGGTGCGGGCAAGCGCCTCGTTGAGTGCTCGCCGGTTCGGAAGTTCGGTAAGTACGTCGCAGAAGGCCTGCTCGGCTAACTGATCTTGCAACGTCATCTGCTCGGTGACATCGCGACCAGACACCACGAGCGCCCCAACCGCTGGGTTGTCGCGCTGGTCGGCCATCTTCATCTCAATACGGCGCCGTTCACCGGTTGGCATCAGAACCGGGAAGATCTGCGGCGCAACAGCCAGCTCTGGGTTCGCAAGTCCAAGCTTGACGAGCTTCGCGTCTGCGGGCTCCATAAGTTCAAGGATGTCAGACACATTCGTGACAAGTTCGTCGGATTCGAAGAGCCGCAGCACGGCCGGCGACAAGTACGACAGTGCTCCGTCCTCCTCGATCACAAACAGGTAGTCCGACGAACCGTCAGCAATCGCCTCAAACCGCTCGTCATACCGTGCGCCTATGGCACTCTCGGCGCGGCGGTTGGTCATCCAAAAGATGTAGATCATCAACAACGAGACGCCCACAAGCGAGCTGAGGGCTGCGAACGTTGTACCGGTGCTTGCCTTCGACGTCGCAGATTCAGCCTCGGCGGCGGCCACCGTTTCGGCATCGGCAATCTTCTGCAGAAGCGTGGCATAGAGCGATTGCGCGTTTGCGGCCTGGATCGTGCTGGGAGCGAGAGCGACCTCGGGCAAAGCGACATCGCTGTACAACTCATAGATTCGCATCGTGCGTTCGCGCTCTTCGACCGGAAGAACTTCGAGAGCGATCTCGAGGCGGCTGCCAAGACCGACGAGCGTTTCGTCGATCGCCTCTCGGTCGAGGTTTGAGCGGGTTCGATTTTCCAGGTCAAAGAGCTGGATTCGGTTGAGGTCTGCCCGGGCTTCGGCGGCTTGGAGAAGCGCTCGATTGTTGGACGCAGCCGACTCGAGTAACGACTGGATCGAGGAGACCGCAAAGATCGACGTGACCGCCACCACGACAAGCGCCAGCACCACTATTGGTAAAAATCGAGTCCCGAGTCTGCTCATTGCCACAAAACAACAATCGTCAAACGGTGTTCGACTTCAAGACCAACGGTCGCGATTGTTTGGTATCGCGAACAGAGGTCGCACACCTGGTCCCATCTCGTAGGATTCCCGTATGAGCACTGCAAGCACCGACGATGCCGCATTTATACGGAGCCTCCCGAAGGCCGAGCTGCACATGCATATCGAGGGTTCGCTTGAACCCGAGCTCTTGTTTGCGCTGGCCGAACGCAACGGCATCGCCCTCCCCTACGACGATGTTGAAGCGCTGCGCTCGGCCTACGAGTTCGCCGATCTCCAATCGTTTCTCGATCTCTACTACCAGGGCGCCGACGTGCTCCGCACCGAAGCCGACTTCGCCGATCTCATGACGGCGTATCTCGACCGGGCGCACGCCGACGGGGTACGCCGCGTCGAAATGTTCTTCGATCCACAAACCCATACCGACCGCGGCATCGGCTTCGACGTGTTCATGCCCGGTTTCCTTCAGGCCATGGATGACGCAACCGAGCGCACCGGGATCTCTGCCGGTCTCATTCTTTGTTTCCTTCGGCACCTCTCCCCCGAGGCAGCGATGGCCACCTTCGACGAGGCCGAAGCCGGTGGATACCTCGAGCGGATCATCGGCGTCGGTCTCGATAGTGCCGAGGTCGGAAACCCACCCGAGCCATTCGCCGAGGTGTTCGATCGAGCCGCCGAGGCCGGGCTCTACCGGGTGGCCCACGCGGGAGAAGAAGGCCCGCCCGAGTACATCTGGGGAGCGCTCGACGTGCTCGATGTGCAACGAATCGACCATGGGGTTCGCGCCGAAGAAGACCCCGAGCTAGTCGCCCGGCTCGTCGTCGACAAGGTGCCACTCACCATGTGTCCGCTCTCGAACCTTGAGCTGTGTGTGGTGGACGATCTGGCTGATCACAACATCGGTCGGCTCCTTGACCTTGGCCTTACGGTCACCATCAACTCCGATGATCCCGCCTATTTCGGTGGCTACGTCGGAGAGAACTATGAGCGCACCGCCGACGCTCTCGATCTTTCGCGTGACGACCTCGTTCAGCTCGCCCGCAACAGTCTCGAAGCGAGTTTCGCGAGCGACGACGAGAAGGCCACGTGGCTCGCCGAGTTAGATGCGGTCGACGCCGGGTAAGTACCCGCGGTTCAGCCAGTATGTGAAGTCAGGCCAATACCGGAAGTTCGGGCGCTGCACGACGTGACAGCAGCTCGGCACCGTCGGCCCGGACAACCAGGTTCTCTTCGTGGACCATCATCTTGCCGGGTGCCCACGAGTACCCCGGTTCGAGCGTGAGCACCATGCCTTCTTGAAGCACCGTGTCGTCGGACGCGGTATGAGACGGCCATTCGGTGACTTGCATACCGAGCCCGTGGCCCATCCGCCCAACGCTGTTTTTCGGCGTAGCGGCCTCCGAGGCCTTGCCACTCGGAGATCCTTCTTCGTCGATCACCCGCATCATCGCGCGCCAGAGATCGCTGGTGGTCGCCCCGGGCTTTACCGCAGCGAGTCCGGCCTCGGTCGACCGCCACACCACCTCGTACGCCCGTTTCGCTGCATCGTCTGCCGAACCGAACGCAAAGTTCCGATCGAAATCGGAGAAATAGCCGTCGTACACCGACCCCGTGTCGAACAACAGCAGGTCCCCGTCGCCGATGACTCGGTCGGTTGGCGACTTGATGATGTCATCGAAGCCCCCGGGTCCGGTACTGCCGACGAGATACGGGACGTCGTCGGCGCCTCGCTGGAGGATATCGATACGAAACTTGGCGAACGCTTGTTGTTCGGTATCGCCAATCGAGATGAGGTTCGGAAGTCCGTCGAAGGCATCGGAAACAATGCGGCAGACGTGGGCCACCTTGGCGATTTCGTTCTCGGACTTCACCATTCGGAGACCCGACACGATGTCGGTTGTATCGACCCAGTTGGCATCGCCGAGTTGGCTGCGGACGTTTTCGAAGTCGGCGGCCGGCATACGGATATGGGTTTCGGGGCCCATCGGTGTGCCGATCGTGGCGTTCGCTCCGCCCAGTTCTCGCAGCGCTTCCACCAACAGGCTCACACCGTCGTCGTCGGGGTTGGGCGACGACCACACCCGCACATCATCGATCCATGTACTACTCATCAACGAGTCGCCGATGCTGGGGATAATGGCAACCGGCTTCCCTGCAGCCGGGACGACGACGAACCACGGACGAGTTGGGCTTAACCAGAACAGCGTCTTGAATCCGGTGAAGTACCGCACCTCGGGTTCGGTCGTGAGCAACATGACGTCGATGGATCGCTCCGCCATTGCGCGCTGGGCGTTTGCGGTGCGGGTTTCGAACTCCGCGACGGGAAATCCTCGCGGTGGCGTCGATAAGTCGGTGATGGCAGCCATTGCGGTGGTCTAGCAGAAGTCACGCCGAACTAGGCTCCTGACCTTGGAGTTTGTCCTATCTCGCCTCGCCGGCCTCGTGCTCGCCCCAGTCACTGCGCTTCGGCTCCAGGTGCTCGACCGCTGGCCGCTCGCGGCCGCACGCCCGCTTCTCTGGTCGGGGTTCGGCATCGGGCAGGCTTTTGATCTTCGGTGGAACTCCGAGGACCTCCCGACCGATGTTTCTCGGTGGTACCGCCGCTTCGATCAGCTTCCCGACTCGGCACAGGTCCGCAGGTTTCGCTCGGCCCGTAGCCGACGGCTCACCAAACCATTCGATCAGCTCAGACCAGACAAACGGTTCGCAAACGTCGGACTCGGTGCCCGACACAAGAATTCGCTCCACGTGGCAATAGCTATCGACTCCTACCTCGACGGCGCTCCGGCAACCGCTCTGCCGTGGCCATACGACAGTGATCCGGTCGTCGAAGTTGCGGTGGAGTCGGCGGTCAGCAGCGCCAGCGCACCCACAATCGCCATCGACGAGACACAGGCGAGGCAGATCGTGGCGTCCTGGGGAGCGGGCTCGAAGGGCATCATTTCGGTTCGAGACCCAGGCCACCCAACGCATCGAGTCTTTACCGTGTTGGCGCCTACCGATGCGGCCGACGATGTCAGGTTCTTCGATTACAGCCGGGCAATGGTTGTGTCATGGAGCGGACGGTGCACCGTGGCTGCGTCGCCCGAAGAAACCGCCCTCCGCCATCTTGGTTCGATCGATACACAAAGCGGTTTCGCCAGCATCCGACTTTGGCAAACGTCGCGGCTTCCCGACCACAACCAGCTTTCACCCGGGCTCTTTCAAGGCTCTGCCCAAGATGCCCGCGACCAGATCGAGCTGCAACTTCCCCCCGAAATGCCAACCAGTGCTCGAACTCATGCGTTCCGACGGCTCTGGTTCTTCGGTGACCACGACTACGCGCACTGGCTCCTGAACCAGATCGACCGGGGAGCCTGCACCTTCGACCCGGGCGATCTCGCGACCCTCTGTCGAAACCCCGATGAGCTCACTGCACTTACCCGTCTCGATGGGGCACTCGTTGCGTTGGCTCGCGCAGCATCGGCATCGATGAGCGGGGCGACGATCGAGCTAACCGTCACCGACAGCGAAATGGTACGCAGGCACCTCGGGTGTTTCGACAGCGACACCAGCCGACGCGACTCTCTGGTGGTGCGCTCGGGGGCGATCGATGGTCTCGCCACCGGCACGATCGAGATCTGGATCGGTCCACAGGCACTGAACCGGGTGGGGATCTCCCCTGCCAACTACCACCCGCCGGTCAACAACGGTTCGCCCAATTCTCTTGGCAACCAGAACCACGCCGATGTCGCTGTTGCAGAATCGCCGAGCCGGCGCTTGTGCTGGATCGACGCGAACCGTGGCGCCGGTGACGGCTCGCGGAAGACCAACTGCTGGAACACGGCGGCCGCTATTGCCAACTACCTCGCAACCGGAGCACCTTCAACGAGCCTGCCGATCTATCGCACCGCTCCTCTCCGCCCCACGATCCCCGAGTACCTATCGATGCTCGGGGTCAGAAACTCTCCGCGGTTCGTGACGGATCGCCAAGAGGCCGATGACGAGGTGGCCGGCTGGCCTCCAAACACGCACGGCGTCGTGCTGGCTGCATGGTCGGCCATGAGCACCCACGTATTCAACGTGGTCTTCGATGGCATCACGATCCGCTATCTCGACGGACACACCGCCGAAGACGGCGACTTCAACTTCGATGTGCGGTGGGAGCGAATCGGCATCGTGGCAGTCGGGCCTCTTCACCGAGGGTTCTGCGCCGGGCAGTCGGCCGGCGAACTACCGGAGTGCGTAGTTGGAGATCTGCGTGTCGGCCTCGCCTAGATCCTCGAAGTTGTCAGCGTTGCGTGCGCTCATGAACTCGCGCCACGTGAACGATCGGTATCGCTGCTGGTCGTTGACCAACGCAGTGATCGGCTCGATGACCGCGTCGGATGGCGGGTTGTAGAAGAACGGAATACTCATACGGGTTTCGGTGGTCATCGGCTGAACCCGGTGCACGGCAGCACGGTATTGATCGTTGCTCCAGACCTGCAGTGAATCGGCCAGGTTGACCACGATGGTTCCAGGCCTGGGAGCCACGTCGATCCAGCCGTGTTCGGTCGACTCAGCCTGCAGCCCGCCGACGCCATCCTGAAGAAGGAGTGTGAGAACGCCAGGGTCGGTGTGGTAGCCGAGCGCGGTCTCGCCCAATTCTGCAAGACCATCACGTTCATCTTCGGGAACGGGGTCACCGATGTTGTAGTGGTTCAAACGAACCGCCGATGACAGGCGCGAACCTCGGTGACCCTCGATGGGTTCGTCGTCGAGACCCAGCGTGTTGAGCACCAGCGCGGTGGTTTGCACCGCAAGCTCGGCGAAGGCGTCGAAGAACTCGGTCATTGTTTGCCGGAATGCTGTTTGCCGGAATGCTGTCTGCCGGAATGCTGTGTCAACCGTTGGCCATTGGTTCGGGCTGTTTTCACCGCCACGCTCAGGGTCGATGAAGTCGAACACCTCTTTATGGTCGCGACGTCGTTTCGTGAGCTCTCGATCGAAGTAGCCGAGCGCTCGCTCTTGGGTACGGCGAACCGATTCCTTGACCGACCGGTCGGCGTCGAAGAACTGCTGGCCTTCCGAAAAGGTACGAGCGATGAGATCATCGAGGCCGTGGCCTGAGAGCAGAAAGAACCCATGGTCGCGGCACGCCGCATCGAGAGCCGCCGTCTCGGTCGCGCTCGGATCGGAAATATCGATAACGGGTACCAGATCGGACATCGTTGCTCCTAAGCGTCGGGGTTGAGAGAAGCGAGCATTTCCTGCATCTGCGCATGCACCATATTCATCGCCTGCAATGGTCGAATCATGACCTTCATTTCGGTGACCATACCGTCGTCATCGCACGTGAAAATGTCGACGCCATTGACGTACTTGCCACCCATCGTGGTTTCGAACTCGAGCACCGCATGGTGACCTTGAACAACCTCTTTGGAGTACCGAAAGGAGGTGCCTGCCGCATCTTCGGCGTCGCGTTCTTCTTTGCTCTTGTTACCGCCTCCGATGGTCCCGCCAGCAGCAGCGAGATACATCTTCGTGATCTCGATGCCCTCCTGCGGTGTAAAGACGACGGGTGAAAGAAAGGTGACGTCAGGGTGAAGCACGGCATCGAGCCCGCCCTCGAGTTCGCCACGGAGATGCTGATGCCAGCGCTCCATGCACAGATGAATCGGATCGGTTGCGAGTGGTTCGGTGCTCATGTCAGCAGTATCGCCCACTTTTATTCACGAGCGCATATGCGATGTTTGGTTCACACTGGATTCATGCACCTACTCATCGGCGGGACCAAGGACGTCGAGAACCAACTTCGAGACTGGCCAACGGCCATCATCTCGGCGGTCAACGCCCCGACCTCACACATCCCCGAATGTGATGTGCCTCATGAGCGGCTCCTGCTGTTCTTCCGCAACACCGTCGACTTCAACGATCCGTCATCGTTCAGCATCAGACATGTCGGCCAGTTCACGACGTTTGCGAAATCGATCCTTCGCAGCCATGATCCGCAACGGGTCATCGTCCATTGTCACGATGGCATCGCGCAATCGCCAGCGCTCGCCTACGCACTGCTCGCCATGGCCTACGGCGAGTCGGCCGCCATCGACGAACTTCTCCGTCTTCGCCCCCAAGCGACACCCAACCCGTTGGTGGTGCATCGCCTTGCGTGGGCGCAGCCATCACGGGGTCCGATGTGGGACACCTTTGAAGATGTCGCCCACGACCTCGGCTGGCTGCCTGCATCGCTTCCTCGACTAGGTCGGCTCCCTGAGCCGGCGCGGCTTGCCGCGCTGGCTCAGGTGCGACCAAAGGTCGAAGAGTCTGCCTAGCCCTCGAGGAGACCGGCCAGCTGCTCGCCGATTTCTTCTGGGGTCACCATTGGCGCAAAGCGTGCTTTGACTTCGCCATCGGCACCGACAAGGAACTTCTCGAAGTTCCAGGTGATGTCGGGGGTTTCGCCGTCGCCAGGCTGTGCCGCCTTCAGCATCGTGTAGAGCGGCGCCTCGGCATCGCCGTTTACATCAATCTTGGAAAACATTGGGAAGTTGACGTCGTACGTCGACGAGGCGAACTCGGCGATCTCGGCATCGCTACCGGGTTCTTGGCCGCCAAACTGGTTGCACGGAAAACCGGCAACAGCGAGACCATCAACGTCGTTGTGAAGCGCACGCAGACCTGCGTACTGAGGGGTAAGGCCTCAAGCGCTAGCGACATTCACCACCAGAACTGCTTGGTTTGCGAACTGGCTGAATGCCACCTCCTCACCAGTAATAGAGGTCATGGATGTTTCGTGAAATGCAGTCATAGCCCCTCACCTTAGCTTTGCCCGCTGACGTCACGAACCTCGCATGGCCTGCCCCGGGTTCTCGCCCTATGGTCTGGCGATGGACTACAGACGACTCGGATCAAGCGGCCTCAAAGTAAGCGAACTTTCCTTCGGCTCGTGGGTGACGTTCAATACGCAACTCGACACCGACCTGGCCGGAAACTGCATGGAAGCAGCCTGGGACGCAGGCGTAAACTTCTTCGACAACGCCGAGGCGTACGACGCCGGCAAGTCCGAGACGATTATGGGCGAGGTGTTTGCGCAGGTCGACTGGCCGCGCAACCAATACGTCGTGTCCACCAAGTTCTTCTTCGGTATCGACGACGGTCCCAATACCAAGATGACGCTCAACCGAAAGTATCTGGGGCAAGCCATCGAGGGATCCCTCGGGCGACTCGGCCTCGATTTCGTCGACATCGCCTACTGCCATCGTTGCGACCCCGACACACCCATGGAAGAGATCGTTTGGGCGATGCACGACATGGTCGAGCGCGGGCAAGCCACCTATTGGGGAACGTCGATGTGGATGGCCTCCGAGCTTCGAGAGGCCCATGCCGTGGCCGACCGTCTCGGACTCCGCAAACCCATCACCGAGCAATCCGAGTACAGCCTTCTTCGCCGCACCATGGTCGAAGAAGAGTACGCACCGCTCTATGAAGAGATCGGTCTTGGCAACACCATCTGGAGCCCGCTGGCCTCCGGCCTCCTTACCGGGAAATACCTCGATGGGGTACCCGACGACAGCCGCCTTGCCTTGGCCGAGTACGACTGGCTGAGCGAAGCGCTTCAGATCGAGGAGAACATGGCGAAGGTCCGCAACCTGGTCCCTATCGCCGACGATCTTGGCTGCTCGATGGCGCAGCTCGCCATTGCGTGGTGTCTGAAGAACCCGAACGTGTCCACGGTCATCACCGGCGCAAGCCGCCCATCGCAGGTCACCGAGAACATGGCGGCGCTCGAAGTTGTCGAACGCCTCGACGACGCCACCATGGCTCGCATCGAGGAAGCGGTCGCCTAGTGGGAACGAACGAACGGGCCCGCATCACGATGACCGACGACGAAGTCACGGCGTTCATCGAACAATCGAGGTCGGCCACAATGGCTACCGTCGGCCCGTCCGGCACGCCACACCTTGTTGCGATGTGGTTTGCGGTTATCGATGGCCATATTTGGTTCGAAACCAAAACGAAGGCGCAAAAAGTAGTGAATCTTCGTAGGTCGAACGCACTATCGGTATTGATCGAAGACGGCCATACCTACGACAGTCTGCGGGGCGTTTCGCTCGAGGGGCGGGGCGAAATCATCGACGATAGCGATGCACTTTGGGACGTCGGTGTCAGCATTTGGGAGCGGTACAACGGCCCGTATACAGAGGCTGTGGCACCCTTTGTCGAGACGATGCTGCACAAACGAGTCGCCGTGCGCCTCGACGTCGACCGGGTCCGCTCATGGGACCATACGAAGCTTGGAATGAACCCGATCGAGCTCGGCGGCACCACCGCCGAGTTTTTGACATAACGAGGCCGTGGTAAAGCCGCCTTCATTCCGAGTCGATGAAAGTGTGTGCAACAAGTTGAGGACGTTCGGTTTGCGGTAGCGCAGCTATCTGGCGACCCGTCTCTCATCGACGTCGTTCGTATCGCAAGCCGCCTTACCAAATCCGACGCACAAGTTGTGCTTTTTGATGACCATCGAGCAGTTGTCGTGGCTGCTCTTGGGAGTTCGGTCCTTCAGCCTCGCCCCCTACGACCCACAGAACAGGCAATCGCCGATGGCGATACTGGACATCAGATCGATGACCGGTTCACCAGCTTTCCAATTCTCTGCAGCAGACCAGGTCTCGAAGGCCGCGCCATTGGTGCGCTTACCGTCGCCGAAATCGGCGAGTCCGTTGACCCTGACGTCATGCACGGCCTCGCTCGACTCTGCGGCGCAAGCGCAACGCAAGCGATGTCGAGCGCAAAGGACGAGGATTTTTCGCACACCGTTCTCCATTCACTCCGCGATGCTGTGCTGGTTCTCGACAAGGACTTCCAAATTCTCTTCGCCAACCGGGCCATCTCGAGCCAGCTTGGCTACAACCCAGCCGAACTCGTCGGCCGCAACGCCGTGGAGCTCGTACACCCGGAGGACGTCGATTCGGCACTGACCTCGCTTGCAAAACTCTCGGGGGGCGACGAGGTGTACCGTCTGGTCCTTCGGGCAAAGCACAGCAACGGCGACTACAACAGCACCGATATCACCGGGCGCGACATGACTGCGGACCCGCGGGTGGGCGGCATCATCTTGTCGCTGCGAGATGGCAACTACGACCGAGAAGTCACCGACACGCTCAACCGCAACGAACGGCTCTCGAAAGCAATCGTCGAACAGCTTCACGACGGCATTATCGCAACCGATGCCCTCGGTTCGCTGCTCGTGGTAAACGACTCGGCACGCCGCATTCTTGGCCTTGACGCGAACGTCCCGGCGGCCACTTTCAAGCTCGATGAGATGAAGTTCCTCGATACGTTGGGCCACCTCGCCCAGGGACCGCTACACCCGATTCGTCAGGTTCTTTCTGGCCGCCAGTTCGATGGCACCGAGATGGCGACGATCTCGGACTCTGTATATCGCAACCTCGTCGTAGCCGGTCGCCCAGTCCTCGGTAGCGACGGCGAGACCATCGGCACCGTCATTGGGCTCCACGATGTCACCGATGCCCGCCGGACCGAGCGGGAGTTCCGGCTACGTTCCCTTCACGACCAGCTCACTGGCCTTCCAAACCGACGCAAGATGGAAGAACAGCTAGCGACGTATCTGAACCGCGATCCTGACCTCTTGGTCACCGCGTGCCTCATCGACCTCGACAACTTCAAGCTGATCAACGACACCCACGGGCACCGCGTCGGCGACGAGGTCCTTCGGGCGGCCACCAAGAAGGTCCAGTCCGGTCGGGAAATTACCGATCTTGTCGTTCGTCTCGGCGGCGATGAGTTTGTTGTGCTTTTCGACTCGAAGACCGCAGAAGAAGCCATAGCGACCGCCAACAACATCATGGTGGAACTTCGGCACCCCGTAACCATTGAAGGCATGACCTTCCCCCTAACCGCATCGGTCGGAGTGGCTCAGGTTCGAGCCAGCAACATTGCAAGCGGCGACCTACTGCGTCATGCCGATCTAGCTCTGTACTCGGCCAAAGCACAAGGTCGGAACCGGGCCGAGCTCTTCACCTCAAAGCTCGCCAACGCCGCCAAGGTCGCCGACAGTCAGCGCGAGACGTTGCGCCGAGCGCTCGATGAGAACGCCCTCGAGATGTACTTCCAGCCTTTGGTCGACTCGACCACCAACCGTCTTCTTGGGTTCGAATCGCTTGCCCGCTGTCGCAGTCGCAACGGAAGTTTGATCTCCCCAGGTGGTTTCGTCGATGCTGCATCGGGTTCCGGCCTCATTTGGGAACTCGACAGCAAAGCGTTTGATCTGAGTTGCAAAGCAGCTGCAGCAATCGCCCTCGTCGAAGGTGGCCTGGGCGTTGCCTGCAACTTCTCTGGACTCAGCATCGTGCAGCCCGATTTTGTGAGCACGGTCGAAGAGACGCTGTCCCGCTACAACATCGATCCAGCCTCGATGTGCATCGAGATCACCGAGAGCGCGGCATTCGAAGCCGGACCGGCGGCACTCGATGCCCTTCGTGCTCTCCACGAACGTGGGATGAAGCTTGCACTGGACGACTTCGGCACCGGCTACTCTTCCCTTTCCCACATTCGGGACCTTCCACTTTCGGTCGTCAAAGTCGACCGGAGCTTCGTTGGCCGGCTCGAACCAGGATCAGCCGAGCACGCCATCTCCAAAGCCATCGTTGCGCTCGCCGCGGACCTCGACCTCACGGTTGTCGCTGAAGGTGTAGAGACACAAGCGCAACTCGACATCGCCCGGCAGATGGGCTTCAACGTGATCCAGGGCTGGTTCTACTCTCCGGCCAAGTCGCTCAGGGACATCCTCGCCATGCTCACCGATCAGGGCGGGAATTCTTCAACCGCCGTTCCGGCGCACTGGCAACAGCTCAAGCAGGCTAGCTAGCCGAAGTTCGCTTGCCGGCCACCTCAGCCTGTCGGCAAACCCAGATGTTGCCGGGCTTCTTCGGTTGCGGAGGCAGCGTCGACAAAGTCGATCGCTGACATTCCGAGCGTCCGTGCGCCTTCGGCCATCGCCGGGAAGTCGTCGATAAACAGGGCCTCGGCTGCTTGAACCCCAAGCGCGTCGAGTGCGTGTTGGTACATCGCTGGTTCTGGCTTCCGCGCCCCGATCTGCCAGGAGTAAACCCGGGCATCGAAGGGAAGCGAATTTGGAACCACTCGCTCCCAGGTAGCTTGCCATTCCCTCACGTTGTTCGACACCAGAGCCGTGGCGAAGCCAGCCTCGTGGACCTCGTGAACGAAGGCTTGCATCACTTCATTGCCGGTCCATCGATGACCAAAGAACGTGCTCGTGGACGGGTCGATGACAAGTTCGATATCCGAACGAGCGTCGCCCAGAGAGTCGAGGAAATCGGTGAGCGAAACTTCGCCTCGTTCCAGCCGATTCCCAACCTGGCTGCCGGCGCTCTCGACATCGCTACTCGAAAAGATCGGAAGCAAGACTTCAAACAGAACATCAGCATCGGCGCCAGCGGCAAGAGCGTCCTCGACCAGCTCGAAAGAGAACGGCGAAGTGAGGACGCCCGCGGCGTCAAAGAGAACAGCTTTGATCATCGAGTGATCCGCTAGATCCTGTAGGTCCGACGGGCGGTTCCCGCGAACATCGCCGCCTGCTCGTCCTCGGAGTACTCCGACGCGATCTTCTTCAGCGCGTTCCACAGGACCGAGTACGACAGTGAGAGCCGGTCAACCGGGAAGTTGCTTTCGAACATGCAGCGCTCGGCGCCGAAGCACTCGATGGTGTGGTGGTACCAGCGCGCTTGTGCTTCGACGAATTCATCGGAGGTTGGCGGACGGGCAGCGGCATGCCATCCGAACCCGTTGTCGGGCATGGCCATGCCTCCGAGCTTTGCCACAACGTTGGGGCGTTCGGCGAGGGCCGCTGTGTCGATCTGCCATTGCGCGAAGATCTCCTCGGTCTTGCCCTCGAACTGGCCGACGGCAAGCGGCGTGCCGAAGTGGTCGTGCACGATTGTGGTGTCGGGCGCCGCATCGGCAACCTCGGCGAGTTCGGTGAGCTGATAGTGGTAGTGCCAGCTGTCGTAGGTGAGACCGCGCTCGCCAAGATGGCGAACCCCCGCCTGAAACGCCGGGTCGGCCGACTTCCCTTCAGGGGCGGTTCCTGCAATGGCCATCACCTCGGGCTCCAAGGCTCGAGCGAGCGCATCACGGATACCCACAAACCGGCCGCCGGCAGCTTCGACATGCGCGTCGAGCACTTCGTCGAGTTGCGAGGTCTCAAGCGTGAGGTCGGCGCTGGCCACGATGCCGGCGATTGGCGGAGCGTCGGGGTGAGCCGTGCGCATCTCATCATCGGATGACGCGACGAATCGGGTCTCGCCAACCGGACGCAAGTGTCTTGGCCCGTCGGTCTCGTAGCTGGCATGACACTCGATGAACACGGTCTGCACGACGCGATGACCAACAAGCGTGTCGGCTGAGAGGTCGGCGATGCCATAGGGCAGCGCACCGCCCTCGGGCCACAGGTGATGATGCGGGTCGACGATCTCACGGCCGGGATCCATAACTTCTTCATCAACCTGAGCAAACCACTCCGGACTACCCGGTGCCGGGCTTCCTGGTTGCATAACGAACTCCCCCCACATGGATTCGGGTATTTCCCCGAGGTGCCCGAACCCTAGCCCCAACCCGTTCTGGTCGAAATAGTGGTTGCTGGAGCAACCACTATTTCGACCAGTTCACCAATTTCCACATTTCTTATCGTGATCCGCATCGTCCTAGGGTTCGCCCGTGACGAATCGGCCTAGTAGCGACGAGCAAGGCGAGACTCCTCGCAAAGCTCCGATCGCCGAACAGGCCTGGTTGGTTATTGGGCTCGTGATGGCGACGGCCTGTGTCGCCCAATCGTTCGGACGGTTCACCTGGGGCGTCGTACTACCAGGCGCTCGCGACGATCTGCTCAACGGGTCGAACACACTGGCCGGTTTCTTCGGCACGCTCAACGTGGCCGCCTACCTTCTCGGGACCCTCGCCGTTTCGTGGATGGCGTCTCGGGTGACGCTCGTCGGGCTTCTTCGAATCGGACTTCTGACCTCTACTTCCGCTCTTGGACTTGCAGCGATCGCTCCGAACGGGCCAACGCTGGCTGTGGCCCTCACCGCGATGGGCTTCGGTGGAGCCATGATCTGGATTCCGTCGCCAGCCATTGCCGCCCGAACGCTGCCGCCCGAACGGGCCGGGATGGCCGTCGGACTCATCGGTTCCGGCATCGGCATCGGCGTGCTCTTTGCCGGCCAGATGGCCCGCTACCTCGACCGGCGAAGCGACGGCGGCGAGTTCTGGCAGACGCTCTACCAAATCGAGTTTGGGATCGCCGTGGTCGTCACCATCGGGATCTTTGCGTTTCTCCGCAGCCAAGGCGATCGCCCATCGGCGGCTGGAGGTTTCGGAGGGGTTGCAGCGCTGCGAACCGTTCCGGGCTGGATCCCAGCCACGGTTTCGTACGCTGCCTTTGGGTTCTCGTACATCTTGGTCATTGGGTTTCTTGTGGCTCGCCTCGAGGACGATTCGGGCTTCACGTCAGATCAGGCGGCAACCATGTTCTCCCTGCTCGGAGCCGCCACCATCTTTGGGGGCATCTCACTCGGCCCGCTTTCGGACAAGATCGGTCGCCGGGTCACCCTCATTGCGAGCTTCGTGATCTTCGGCCTTTGTGGACTCCTTGCGCTCACCGGCAGCCAGCCATGGGTCGCCATCGCTGCAATTGGTGCTGGGCTGATGTTCTCGGGAATGCCAGCGCTGATCATCGCTCACATCGTCGATCACACGACGCCGGAGACCTACGGCCCGGCATTCAGCGCCGCCACGCTTTCCTTCGGGCTCGCCCAGATGATCTCGCCCCAGATCGGCGGACTCCTCGCCGATCAACTCGGATCCTTCACCTGGGTGTTCATCCTTTCAGCAACCGTCGCATTCATAGGCGCAGCCTTCGCAACCCGCCTCCAAGACAGCTAACCGCAATCTCGCCAACCACCGCCGGCCCAAGAAAACCATTCTGGTCGAAAAACTGGTCGCTGCAGCAACCAAAATCGCGACCAGTTCGAGGCAGTGCCCGTTCTGGTCGAAGGAGTGGTCGCTGGGGCGACCAGTTTTTCGACCAGTTCGAGGTTTTGGGCGCTCAAGGTTTTCGGGTACAGCGACGATGGATTTCTATGGAGACTCTCGAGAATCAGGCGTCGGCGCCCAAGCCCGCTATCGCAACGTCTGATCGCGAGAAACTCGGCCGGAAGTGGCTGTTGGTGTCGTTCATCTTCTGCCCATGTCACCTGCCGCTCATTATGGCGGTGCTCGGAGTGCTGTTTGGCGGGAGCGCCTTCGGAGCGCTGGTAGGCCGAAACACCATTGGCGTTGGCCTTACCTTTGGAGCTATCTACATTGCTTTGCTCGTGGTCGGCTTCCGCCACCTTCGCGCGGCGACCAAGGACATCGATTGCAGCGACGCTGAGTGCGTCATCGCTGCATAGCGAGACACATCGACACCGCTCAAGATCCGTTCTGGTCGAAGGAATGGTCGCTGCAGCAACCAAAATCGCGACCAGTTCGAGGTAGTGCCCGTTCTGGTCGAAAGAGTGGTCGCCGCAGCGACCATCTTTTCGACCAGTTCGTGATTATTCGGTCGCCGGTGGGGGTGGGAACGAGTTTGCGAAGGTGAAGGCTTCGGGTGTTGGCCCGTGCTCACGGAGGTGCCGAAGTCGGGCATCGGCTTCGGCGACGTCGGGAGCATGCCCCTCGGGCACCCACCACAAGACGATGTAGACCTCTTCCATCGCCTCGGCCCACTCATGACGGCGCTTGACCATCTCGACATGGCCGGTGCGGTAGACGTAGTTCCGTAACGAATCGATATCGGCCCACACCGACACGTTCACCAGCAACAACGGGTCGTCATAAAAGGTGATCGAGGTTGCGTCGTTAGAATCCTCGTCGGTCAACCGCCAGACGAACCCCGACGCGGAGTCGGCCTGGTGGTTCATCGGATCGAGCATCTCGACGAATCCAACCATGTCCGGGTGTTCCATCGGTTGACGGAACCGGGCGGTGTTCATCTGCGCAAGATGGTAGCCAGACGAGGGTTCGGTCTGGTCGGCAACGGCATCAAGAATGCGGTCGCGCAACGCTGATGAGGGTTCGATGCCCGAATCGTTGAGTAGCGGGTCTAGGTCCGTCACGACTGCTCTCCTTTGTTTGGCGTTGCTTGGCTAAGTTCGGACTGGCTGAGTTGGGACTGGCTGAGTTGGGTACGAAGGCGTTCGAGCCCGCGCGATACATGCGACTTTGCGGTGCCCTCGGGTACCGCCATCGTAAGTGCCACATCGCGGATCGAAAGCCCGACAACATGACGGAGCACCACGGCCTCGCGTTGAGCATCGCTCAGACTTACCAACATCTGATTGAGAAGATCATTGCCGTCGATAACTTCGAGATCGACTTCGTCGTTCGATGTGTGTTCATCGGCACCGAGAGGCACGGTGGCCCGCCGGTCCCGTCGCCGGTACTCGTTGCGCACCAGGTTGCGGGTGATCGTTGCCAACCATGGCCTGGCGCTGAGCTGCAACACCCTGGTTCGTCCGTAGCCGCTCATGGCCTGATACGCCCGAAGGAACACTTCCTGGGTGATGTCTTGCCCGGTGTGGATATCGGTCAACCGGGCGGCAAGCGTGAGCACCATCGGCGCATGCTCGTCAACGAAGTGTGGGAACGATTGATCGAGGTTGGCGGCGAGTTGTTCGCTTGTCGGCGGGTTCACAGTCAAGAGAACACCAGCATGGCTCAATCGGTTGCAGGTTGAGGCCATTCCGCCCAAAACCAAAGAGAAAGCCGCCGCCCCGGTAGGACGACGGCTTGAGTCTCATCATTCAAGATCGTTGCAGTTGCAACCGAAACTGCTACTCGATGCGCAGTCCTGAAATCGCACGGCTGATGACCAACTGCTGGATCTGCTCGGTGCCTTCGAAGATGTCGTGAGTCCTTCCGACCGGTCCGGCCAGTATCGCCGAGTAGCGCGATCCCCTATGCAGCAACGATTCTCTTCCGTAGCGTGCTGGGGCGTGCAAGCGAGTTGCGCCAATTACTAGGGACAAAACTAGGGACACTTCCGTAGTGAGCCGTAAAGGTCACTTACTCATTTGAACCACATCCGCCCGCCGACGGATTTCGTTACGCTGGGTCGCCGAAACTCTGCGACCAGCACGCTCAGTGCTCAAGATCCGTCCGCGGACGGATCCGAAAACCCTTTGAAACTATTACCGGCATATCCCGGGTTAGGGAGCGAAATAATGCCGGTTATTTCGCGGGCAAAGACCGTTCGCGATGAACAATATGGGCGACTACATCATCACGCCCAAGGACCGTTGTCAGAGGCTGCGACTATGGTTGACATATGGATGTTGATCGGATCTGGACGGCGGCGGAGCTCGAAGCTCTTTCACCCAACGAACGCGACGCGGTGATCCGCTCAGGCTTCGTGACCGACCCGAACGAAGTCCCCAGCGAGCTACTCGATCGGGCACGCCGCAAAACTGATGCGCGCATCGCAGCTACCGAGGGCAGCAAGCCTTCACGGTGACCCGCCGCAACACCAGGGTCGACCCGCACTTCTTCGCTGAACTCGACAACCAGCTCCCAGAGTCACTCGGACCAAATGGTGAGCCATCAGCAAGCGACTTCTTGTTGATCGACCTGCCAACGATTTCCTATGCCTTCGCCGAACACTTCGATGAATTCCCTGCCGTGTATCCAGACCGGGATGACTACCGCTACCTCGTAGTCACGGGCAAGCTCGTCAAAGCGGCACTCGTCATCGGTCAACTCATGGCTGACGGGTCAATCGTCTTGATCAGCATTGACATCGACCTCGCCTGATGGCGCTCCGGGCTTGGACCAAAGTCGCGACATAAAGCGCGGCCGGCAACCCCCAAAGACCCGAGAAAGATCGGCACGTCGGCACCACTTGCTGTTACCGGATGGCGGCGAATGAGCAAGCCGCCCGGGCGCTACATCAAAGACACCGGGGACTACCCCCACGCACCGTTTGTTCTCTGGGCGCTATCAATTCACACGGGTGCTTTGCCTTCGAATTCTATGAATGATAGTGACATGATGTTACTATCATGGTGACAGGATGTTGCGAAAGAAGATCGATGCCACGAATCCAAGCCGAAACGGTGGCCGAGCACCGTCAGCTACGCGATGCGGAGATTGTCGCTGCCGCCCGATCGATCTTGCTTGAGTTCGGGCCAAAGGGGGTCACCCTTGGCGCCG
>CALGZB010000237.1 GCA_937934655.1 uncultured Acidimicrobiales bacterium
GTGCACGGAAATTGGGGCGGTTCTGCTCTCACCGTGCCCAAAGATGCCGAAAACCCCGAGGCCGCTTGGAAGCTCGTAAAATTCCTAACTAGCGAACCTGCACAGTTCGAGATCTTTCGGCAGTCAGGCAATTTCCCTTCAACGCCAGCCGCATACGACCGTCCCGAGATCAGTGGTCTCGCCGATCCATTCTTCGACAATCAAGTCGTCGGACCAATGTTCGTAGAGAGCGTGATCGGAGCACCAGTGAAGAGCCGTGCTCCCCAGGACCGAGGTATCAACCGACTATTGACCGACCAGCTTCACGCGTACAACAGCTTGCAGGCAAGCCGTCGAGTCGGGATCGCCTCAGCCTGGGCGCAGGTACAGACGGACATAGACGAATACGTCGCCGCGGCGGAAGCCAAAGACAACTCGTCAGAAGGCGAGTAGCCCGGCGTTACGCCGGTTCTGGTTCGGTGGTCGGCGGAGACTCCTCGGTATCGGCTGGAGGCGCCGTGGTGGTCGTCGTCGACGGCAAGTACTCGTCCGGCGGTTCGACACCCAGTTCTTCAGAACGCTCGACGATCTGCTCGGCAATACGCTCACTACGTTCAAGCGCCGACTCGGCTCGCTGAGTTTCCTCGGCGAACAGTTCTTCCAGAAGCGCCAGGAGTTCGTCACGATCGGGATCGGGCTGAGCGAACGAGTCGTCGGGCTCCCCAATATCGGCGGCCGGTGTACCGGGCTGTCGTTCGACAACCGCCCCACCGACTGTTGTTCCAAAGAGGTTGTCGATTGCCTCGCCCAGCGTTGGGGCAATTGCCACCTCACCGCCCATCGACACGACCACGTTTCGAAGTTCGGGTACAGCATTCTCGCCTTCGGCCTTCACGTAGAGGGGCCGCACGTACAGAATCGACTCGCCCAACAAGACAAGTTGGAAGTCGCCGTACTCAACGTTTGAACCGTTGGCGTTGAGCAGGGTATTGATCTCGGAGATCTGCGAGTCACTGGAAATATCGATGGCAACGTTGGTCGGACCGGGCACATTGAGGTTGCTCATGCGGTACTCGATGAGGCGTCCGTATGACTCGGGATTCGAGTCGGCAACCAGCATGGCCGTGAGCTCGGACTGCTGAGGACGTCCCGAGTTGGGCTGCGGTTTCGGCACGAAGGTTCGAACGATTCCGAAGATCTCTTCATCCTCGCCGGGGAGCGTCATGACGGCGTAGTAGGGCGATACCCGACGTACTGAGGTGACGTCGCCAGCCAGCGTCGAAGTGATCTCGGTACTGTCGACGGTTGGCGACCGGCCAGGGTCAGCCGCAACAATCCAGCCAGCCGATTCGGAAAGGAATGCATCAGGTTGTTCACTACTCAGCTGGTAGCGACCCCACATGTTGCTCTGAATCGTAAACAGGTCCTGCGGGTAACGAAGGTGGTTGACCATGTCGGCCGGCATGCTCTCGAACGGTTGAATCAGATCGGGAAATGCCGCCGAGTACGCCTCGATGATTGGATCCTCGACGTTGGGCGTGCGGTAGTAGTCGACGGTGCCGTTGTAGGTATCGACGACAGCCTTCACCGAACCGCGGATGTAGTTGTTACGTCCGCGGAGCCCGCTTCGTGCAGAGACCCGGTCGGTGTCGGCGCGCTGCGCGTAGGGGTACCGATCTGAGGTTGTGTACGCATCGATGACGTAGTGGACACGGCCTTCGAGAACGACCGGGTAGGGATCGGAGTCGAACTGGAGGAACGGTGCGAGCTTCTTGGCCCGGTCGACGATGTCACGGTTGAACAGAACCTTGGACTCGTCGGTGATGAACTCAGAGATCAACGGATCGATCTGTCCGAATCGGATCGAGAACGCGAGCTTGCGGAAGAACGAATCGATGGGAACACCGCCCGTGCCTTCGTAGCGGGTCGTGACTTCTTCTTCAGACGTCTCGGAGAAATCGATTTCGGCTCGGGTCGTGCCGACAACCGAATACCCATCGAGGTTTTCGGAGTAGTAGAGCTGCGGTTGATCGAGCCCCAAATCGAGCCGTGGGTCTGGACGGGAGGAATCGTTGACACGAAGGAAATCCGGGCGGCCCGAATCCTCGACGGTGTCACCTTGGGCGATACCCAAACCAAAGCCATGGGTGAAACGAACGTGTTCGTTTTCCCATTGGTTCTGCGCGGTGAGGTCGAGTTCGCGCGCACCGATAACAACCGGTGTGAGCTCGCCGTCGATTTCGTAGCGGTCGGTGTCGAGCACGTTCGGGAACTTGTAGAACCCGCGGTCGCCCTCGAAGCTCTGGAAAGCGGGGCCAACAATGAGCGGATCGATAAGCCGAATGTCATCGAGGATGTCGGCGTTGTCGCGCAAAATATCGTCGGTGAGCTCGAAGTCTTCGTCGTATTGGAAACCTCGCCGGTCGACATCGAGCCCAAGAGCGTCACGCGTGGCTTCAATATTGAGCGTGGTGTACTCGGCTTCACGTGTGGACTGGTTGGGGTCTACCTGGAAGCGCTGTACAACCGCTGGGTTGATACCGCCCATGACAATTGCAACAAATGCCCACAGGCCTACCGCTAAAGCTGGCAAGGTCCAGCCCCGCCACCAGATGTTGGCGAGGAGCAACACGACGGCAAACAGCGAGATGAGCATCAAAAGCTTGATGGCAGGCAGCTGAGCGTTGATGTCGGTGTAGGTAGCGCCATCGACGACGCCCCGCGTGGACACGGTGAGTTCGTAGCGCTGCAGGTAGTAGTCGGCGGCTTTGATAGCCGCCAGGATCGCCAGGATCACTGACAGGTGAGCGGTGACCTGCGGCGTGGCTCGCGAGCCAGGGGTTTGGAGCCGGAGTCCGCCGTTGATGTAGTGCGCCATGATCGTGAGAAACAGCACAAAGACAAAGGCGGCGAAGAGCCAGTTCACGACAAAGGTCAGAAATGGCAGCTGGAAGACGTAGAAGCCGATGTCGAGGTTGAACAGCGGATCGACCGTGCCGAAATCGACGCGGTTCGAGAACAGCACCCATTCGTTCCACTGGTCCGAGACTCCCGAACCAGCGATGAGGGAGAACAGCCCAGCAAGCGCCACACGGACAAGGCGTTCACGACCAGACACAAACTCGTGGAATCGTTCGAGCAGCTCTTCTTCGGGTCCGGCTGGCCGTCGGACCGGTGCGAGCCGGTCGGCAATGGTCAGGTTCAGGAGAAGCAGCAGGAAGAAGAACCCGGTGAAAGCAAAGAAGAGCCCAAGCTCGGCTCGCAGCACTCCCCACCAGACGGCTCGCTGGTCGAGCGACTCGAACCAAAGGAAGTTGGTATAGAAGTTCGACGTTCCGCGTAGCGACAGCGCCACGATAAGGACGATCGCTGCAAGGGTGAACAGAAGGAACCGTCCACGGCTTGCTGATCGCCCAGCACGTCGAGGGGGCATTGCAGAGGCTGGGCGCATTACGCCAACAATACCGTCCGGTCTGAGGCGAGCGACATCAGGTCGCTAGGAGATCTTCTTCGAACGAACGTCGTCTTCTGCCACCAGGAGGCAACGGCAACCCGCCGCAGCGGGCGGATGGAGATGTCCGCTCGGAAATAATGTGCCTGCAGTGATGGCGCCGGCCACCAGATTCGCGGTGCAATCTTGGCCGCAATCGCTGTCGGGGGCGAGTTCCCAGCGCACGGTTCGTTCGGCTGCGAGACCTTCGTTGACGCCAACGTTGTACGCCGAAACCACAAGCGATGATGCCACCAAACTCATTCTCTGGCCCTTGACCTCGCGGTACAGCGACCGAAGGTGCTCGATGATGTCGTCGGGATCATCGCCGTCGGCGAAAACCCGTTCGACGAGGTGTCGCATGCTCGAAAGCCACTCGTCAGAAACCACCGACCGCGCAGCCTCAACATCGATTGGTGGGGCTTGCCCGCCGACCGACGCGGCTCCAGCAGCAGCCGCTATCTGCAGCTGTGAGACGACCGCATCGACATACCGGGAACTGTGCGTGGCGATATCGCCGACAAGCGTCTCGATCGATGTGGCAGCGGTGGCTTCGCCGCGGCGCACCAGGTCGAGGAGTTCGTTTTGTTCTTCGGCCAGGGTCCGTTTGAGTTTGCGACCGCAGGACTTTTCGAGCTCGGCAAGGCTTGCACGACGCTCGGCGAGGGCTTGCTCGAGATTCTGGAACCGCTCGGATGTGAGCGGCTCTTCCTCGACTGGCTGTTCTTCGGCTGGTTCTTGTTCGGACCGTTCGTCTTCGGCCGGTTCTTCGTCGGACTGTTCTTCCTCGGCTGCGAGTTCCGGGACAGCTTCGAGGGCCGGCGTCGATTCAGGCTCATCGACAGCCGCTGGCTCTTCGGGTTCTTCGGGCTCGATTCCCGCCACTGGGTCCTCAGCCGCTGCGAGGACCGCCGAGGCGTGGGCCACCCGTTGTTCGCGATCGGCGCGAAGGCGATCGAAGAGCGCGTCGACGTCATCGTCGGGCTCGCCGTCAGCGATGACGTCATCATCTTGATCGGTCTCTTCGGAATCAGTGTCTTCGGAATCAGTGTCTTCGGAATCAGTGTCCACGTCGTCCAGCGAATCGCCCTGCGCGACCTCGGGCTCGGGCTCCGTTTCTTCAACGGGTTCGGATTCGTGCTCCGTGTGTTCGACGGGGTCGGCCACGATGGAG
>CALGZB010000238.1 GCA_937934655.1 uncultured Acidimicrobiales bacterium
AGCACCGCAATCCGGCGAGCGGCCGGCACGGTCGCCAGCGAAACCAGCGCAGCCGCCACCGACAGCGGATTGGCGTTGTACGCGTCGTTCACAACGATCAGCCCCGACGCGGCTGCGTTCATTTCCATTCGCCACGGCGACCATTGCGGGTTTGCGAAACCCGCAGCGATTGCGTCGGTCGACACCCCAAGCGTGAGCGCCACCGCCGCTGCAGCCGCAGCGTTGGCAACGTTGTGCTCGCCCCGAGCCCCGAGGGCAACATCGAATGAACCAAGGTCGCTCTCGATACGAAACGTCGACGTGAGATCATCGTGCATCCGAAGATTCACGACTCGGACATCGCCCGCCTCGACACCAAACGTCAACACATCGGCCCGAGTTCGAGATGCCATCTGTGCGACCTCGGGGACCATGGCGTTGAGCACTGCGGTTCCCGACGAGGGCAGCGCCTCGACCAGCTCGCCCTTGCCCTCGACCACTGCAGCAAACGAACCGAACTCCGAGGTATGGGCAAGGCCGACCGTGGTGACAACGCCGATCGTGGGCCCAGCGATATCGCAGAGCAACGCAATGTGTCCGGGGCCCCGGGCACCCATCTCGACAACCGCAACATCGGTGTCGTCTGGCGCATTCACCAGGGTCAGCGGAACCCCAAGCTCGTTGTTGAACGACTTCTCGCTGGCATGCGTTGTGCGCTCACCGGAGATAGCTGCCGCCACGAGATCTTTGGTCGAGGTCTTCCCCGCCGAACCAGTGATGCCCACCACGCCGCCACCGATCCGTGCGCGAACTAAGCGACCGAGCTGTTGCAGCGCCGCCACCGTGTCGTCGACCATCACGGCCGGAGTGGCCGTAGGACCGGCCTGGAGGGATTCGAGCGACCCGGAGTTGGACCGAGAGAAGAGGTAAGCGGCGGCACCGGCATCAAGAGCTCCGGCGATGAAATCGTGGCCATCGCGCTCGGCGAGAACCGGCACGAAAAGTTGTCCGGGTTCGATAGCCCGAGAGTCCTGCGTGGCGCCATCGATCTCGATCGGCGCCCCGTTTCCGTCGACGGTTTCGCCGACGATCGTTCCGCCCACCGCAGCAGCGATGTCGGTCAGAGAGATATGCATGTCACGAAGTCTTACAGGAATGTAAGGTCAGCGGGATGAGCGCCGCCAAAACCCGCCTAATCGTCATCTTTGGCGGACGTTCCGCCGAACACGACGTCTCCTGTGTCACCGCCCGCCACGTACTGGCCGCCGCCGACAGCAACCGATACAACGTCGAGCCCGTTGGCATCACCCGCGAGGGCGCCTGGGTCCGGGCCGACGACGCGATCGCCCAGCTCGAGTCTGGCGCAAGCGCGCTCCCCGATGCTCTGGCAACGGTCGGCTCTGACTTCGAGCTCCTTCCAGCTGTTCGCCAATCCATCGTTGGAAACGAACCCGTCGTCGTGCTCCCGCTCCTTCATGGACCCCTCGGCGAGGACGGCACGATGCAAGGCCTGCTCGAACTCGCCGACGTCCCCTACGTGGGCTGCGGCGTGCTGGGCAGCGCCCTCACGATGGACAAGATCAAGGCCAAGGAGACTGCGGCCTACCACGGCATCGCTCAAGCTGAATGGCGCGGCCTTCACATCACCGAAGTCACCGACCAGACCCCACACGAACTCATTGCTCAGCTCGGCGAAACCCTGTTTGTGAAACCCGCCAATATGGGTTCGTCGATTGGTGTCTCGAAGACGACCACGGCCGACGAACTCGCCGAAGCGCTTACGCTCGCCGGAACCTACGACGAGTGGATCGTCGTCGAGGAAGGCATCAACGGCCGCGAAATCGAGCTGGCGGTGCTTGGCAACCTCACCCTCGAGGTTTCGGTTCCCGGCGAGATTCTCCCCACCGACGATTTCTACAGCTACGCCGACAAGTACCACGACGGAACCGCTGGGCTGTCGATTCCGGCCGAACTTCCCGCTGATGCGGCGGCCGAGGTTCAAGAGCTTGCCAAGAAGTCCTTTCGGGCGCTTCGGTGCGAAGGGATGGCCCGGGCCGATTTCTTCTACGAAGACCCAGCGACGGGCGGACGCGGCTGGCTCCTCAACGAGCTCAATACGATTCCGGGATTCACACCGATTTCGATGTACCCAAAACTTTGGGAAGCGTCTGGTCTTGACTACTCGGCGCTTATCGATCGCCTTGTCGAGCTGGCGGTCGAACGCCACGGTCGGCGCCGCCGCCGGACCGACTACTAGTCGCTTCGGTTCAGTCTGCGGTCGTTCTAGCTAGCCGAGTCGCCCACATCGGAATCACGCGAGCGGCGCAGCACAAGCGCAGGCAGCACGGTGACGGCAACCAAGACCCCGGCGACAAGCGCGTAGAAGCCGGTATTGGAATCCTGACTCTCGACCGTGACCTCGGGGGCCGCTTCGCCAGCTTGGTCGGCTGGCTCTGACGAGTCCTCAGGGACCTCGGGGAAGGTCTCGACCGTAAGCGGAATCGACTCGTCCGGAGCATCTGATGGCTCCTCGCTTCCCGACTCTCCGGTCGACAGGTTTGTTGTGTCGGGAGCTATGCCATCTGCTCCCTCTGCTCCCTCTGTGCCCTCTTTGACCTCTACATCTTCTTCGTCGAGGCTGACGCCGTCTGCCTCGGCCCGAAGCGAAGCGAACTGTTCGATACCGCCAAGAACGCCACCGGTGTAATTGCCCTCAGCGAACTGTGCATTGATGATCCGGTCGATGATGACCGACGCCGAATCATCGAGAGCCGGAGCCCAGTCCGCTCCGTAGAGCACCCGGGTTGCGCGGTCTTCAACCGAAACGCCGAAAAGAAAGAAGTCGGCCCGATAGTTTCCTTCGGGGTCCAACCAGTCACATGCGTTGGCTCTGTCCGAGAGCGCTTCATCGAGCGAACCGGTGGGTGTCTGGTCGAAGATCCGGATGCGCACGTCACCAAAACGTTCGAGGTCTTCGGCGGCCAC
>CALGZB010000239.1 GCA_937934655.1 uncultured Acidimicrobiales bacterium
GTTCCGATCGAAGAGGCAAATCAGTTTGGTGTGATCGACAAGGATCCCAATAGCACCAAGATCGCCCGGTTCCTTGAGAAACCGACCGACATCGCTGGCCTGCCCGAGGACCCCACCAAGGTTCTGGCCTCGATGGGTAACTACATCTTTAGCCGTGACGCACTCATCGACATTCTGCGAAGTGACGCTGGTGATGAAGACTCCAAACATGACATCGGCGGCAACCTCATTCCCGCTCTGGTGTCGGCGGGCGAAGCCCACGTGTATGACTACACGAGCAATCAAATTCCCGGTGACGATGGATCAGGCGTTCACTACTGGCGCGACGTAGGAACACTCGATAGCTACTACGACGCCCACATGGATCTCGTTGCTCCGCAGCCGATGTTCAACCTCTACAACGACCGCTGGCCAATTCATACCCTTGGCCGCCATTTGCCTCCGGCCAAATTTGTGCGCGATGGCAACGCCGACTGCAACGTGGCCAACGCGTTGGTTTCTCGGGGCGTCATCGTGTCGGGAGGAACCGTCCATAACTCGGTGATCTCGCCGGGAGTCCGCATTGAAACCGGCGCCATTGTCGAAGACTCGATCCTGCTCGACGATGTTCACATCGGTGCCGGCGCGGTCGTCCGCAAGTCGATCATCGACAAGAACGTTCGAGTGCCTGCGGGCGTTCACATTGGCGAAGATATCGATGCCGATGCGAAGAGCTTCACCGTGAGCAACAACGGCGTTGTCGCGGTTGCCAAGGGCTCAATTATCTAACTTGGGTTTCCTGTGGTTGGTGCAGGCTCTACGAGTTCCTCGTAGAGCTTCTCATAGGCCTTTGCTGGTTCGGCCCAACTCCAGTCAATACCCATGCCCCTGGCGATGATGCCGGAGCGGCGCACTGGGTCCTGCCATGCTCGTGCTGCTCGGTAGAGCACGTCGACGATGCCGGCGGTGTCGACCGAAGCCGATACGAATCCGGTGCCTTCGCCGGGGAAGGAGTCGTCGTCGATCACGGTGTCGTGGAGTCCACCGACGTCGGTGACCACGGGAATACTGCCGTATGCCATCGCTTGCATCTGAGCGAGTCCGCACGGTTCGAAACGGCTTGGCATCAACAACAGGTCCGAGCCGGCGAAGATCTTGTGGGCGAGCGTGATGTCGTAGCCGTTCTGGAACGCGATCCGGTCGGGATACTCGGTTGCGAGGTCGTCTAGGAGGTTGGCAAGAGTTGCGTCGCCGGATCCGAGTATGACCAGCTTGGCCGGGATGTTCTGCAGGAAGCGGGCGGCGTCGACGGCCAGGTCGACGCCTTTCTGATCGACGAGTCGAGTGACCATGCCGATAACTGGTTCGGCGTCTGAGGTTGAACGAAGGCCGAAGTCGGCGAGCAGTTCGGAGCGGTTGACGGATTTGCCGCTGAGGTCACCGAGTGAAAAATGGGTCGTGAGAAATTCGTCAGTTGACGGATTCCATTCGCCGGTATCGATCCCGTTCACGACGCCCACGAGCCGGTCGCCGAGGTTCGCAAGGTGATCATGGAGTCCCATGCCTTCAGATTCGGTAACGATCTCGCTGGCGTAGTTGGGGCTTACTGTGACCACACGGTCTGCGAGCCTTATGCCGCCAAGCAGTGGATTGGTGCCCCCGTACCAGGCGAAATAGTGCGGCCGAGTTGGGAGCTCGTCCATCCAGCCGGGGTTGGTGATTCCTTGATAGCCGAGCGTATGAATAGTGAGCAGGCTTGGGGGCGCTTCGACGAGAAAGCCGAGCGCAGCTGCGGTGTGCCAGTCGTTCAGGTGCACGACGTCTGGAACTTCTCGATTTACCAACGCCGCAATCGCTGCGGAGAAACCAAAGAACCGGACGTCGTTGTCGGGGAACGCCTCGCCATCTTCGTCGGTGTACGGGTGGGGTTTCTCGATCCAGGGAACATCGACGAGCGTGATCTCGCCAAGGCCATCGACGGTGCCGGTTCGAGCGGTGCCGGGGCGGGCCCATTCGGGAAGCAGGAGCTTGGTGGTGGTTTCGTCAGCTAACTCGAGACCTTGGTAGTCGGGAAGCACAACGGTGACGTCGTGGCCATTGGCCCGAAGTTGTTTGACCAGTCCGGCTGATGCCTCGGCCATCCCTCCGACTCGCGCAATCGGAGCTATCTCGGCGGCGGCGAAGAGGATTTTCACTGGTTATGTCCGGGGGGATTGATGACCTTGTCGTTGTCGAGTCGTTGCAGGACGGTCACGGTCCAGCCGTCGACCTCCCACACGTCGTTCTCGGCGACAAGGAGGTCGCGGGTCTTGGTGGTGGAGGTGTCGATCTGGACCTGCCACATCGAACCTCCGAGCCCTTCTGGCACGGTGAAGTCTACGGCGTCCCAGTGGGCGTTGAAGAGCACGAGAAAGCTGTCGTCGACGATGCGTTCGCCCCGAGGTCCCGTAGCCACGAGTCCTTCGCCGTTGAGGAACACCGACATCGAGCGGGCGAAGCCCGAGTTCCAGTCTTGGGTGGTCATCGCTTCGCCGGCCGGGTTGAACCAGCCCACATCATTGAGTTCGGAGCCGTGGGTCGCCTCGCCCTGAAGCCAGTGATGGCGACGGAACATCGGCCGGTCCTTGCGGAAACGGATAAGCCGTTTCGTGAAGGCCAGGAGCTCTTCGTCGACGGTTTCCCAGTCGAACCACGAGATCGCATTGTCTTGGCAGTAGGCGTTGTTGTTGCCGCCCTGTGAACGACCGAATTCGTCGCCACCTAGGAGCATTGGAACGCCCTGGCTGAGAAACAGCGTGGTGAGAAGCGAGCGCTGGCGAACCTTACGGGTCGCGATAATGGCGGGGTCGTCAGTGGGGCCTTCGGTGCCCGAGTTCCACGACCGGTTGTGCGAGTCGCCATCGCGGTTCTGTTCACCGTTGGCGTCGTTGTGTTTGTTGTCGTACGACACGAGGTCGGCGGTGGTAAAGCCGTCGTGGGCGGTGATGAAGTTGATACTGGCGCTGGGTCGACGACCCGACCATTCGTAAAGATCGGAGCTGCCGGTAAAGCGTGACGCGAAATCGGCCAGGCTGCCGGGCGCCCCAGACCAGTAGTCGCGCACCGTGTCGCGGTATTGGCCGTTCCATTCTGACCAAAGCGCCGGGAAGTTGCCGACCTGGTAGCCGCCGTCGCCGATGTCCCAGGGTTCGGCAATGAGCTTCACCCGGTTGATGATGGGGTCTTGGTGGATCAGGTCGAAGAATGCTGACAGGCGGTCGACGGCGTGGTCCTCGCGGGCAAGCGTCGAGGCCAAGTCGAAGCGAAACCCGTCGACATGCATCTCGGTCACCCAGTAGCGGAGGCTGTCCATGATGAGTTTGAGCACGTTGGGGTGCTGCATGTTCATGGTGTTGCCGGTGCCGGTGTAGTCGACGTAGAAGCGCTTATCTTCTTTTGAAAGGCGGTAGTAGGCCGGGTTGTCGAAACCTTTCATCGACAAACTCGCGCCGAGATGATTGCCCTCGGCGGTGTGGTTGTAGACCACGTCGAGGATGACCTCGAGGCCTGCGTCGTGCAGGGCTCGGACCATGGATTTGAATTCGTTGACCTGCTCGCCTCGATCGCCAGCGTGCGAGTACGCGTTGTGCGGAGCGAGGAAACCAATCGAGCTGTATCCCCAGTAGTTGGTGAGACCCTTCTCGACGGTGAAATGCTCCGGTACGAACTGATGGATTGGTAGGAGCTCGATTGCGGTAACGCCCAGCTCCACGAGGTAGTCGATGATGGCGGGGTGTGCGAGCCCGGCGTAG
The DNA here is from genome assembly GCA_937934655.1 of uncultured Acidimicrobiales bacterium. GTDB lineage: Bacteria > Actinomycetota > Acidimicrobiia > Acidimicrobiales > SHLQ01 > CALLQB01. The sequence continues at coordinate 3,771 of CALGZB010000239.1, forward strand.
GTTCCGCGAAGCTCCTCGGGAACGCCCGGATGGGTCATGGTGAGACCCTTCACGTGCGCTTCGTAAATGATTGATTCTCCGAGCGGAACCTTCGGTGGGCGATCATTTGCCCACTCGAAGAACGGGTTCACGACAACGGAGCGTGCCTGATTTGGAGCGCTATCGCGTGTGTCGATGGCATCGGGTTTCGACTGATCGTGGGCGTACAGGACCGAGTCCCACTCGATTTGGCCCTCGACGGCCTTCCCGTAGGGATCAAGAAGCAACTTGTGCGGGTTGCAACGGTGCCCTTCGGAGGTATCCCATGGTCCGTGGACCCGGTAGCCGTAGCGCTGTCCCGGTTTCACTCCGGGCACATAGCCGTGGTGCGCAAAGGCGGTTACCTCGGGAAGCGTGACTCGGGTTTCGTTGCCGTCGTCATCAAAGAAACAAAGCTCGATGTGATCGGCGATTTCTGAGAAGACCGAAAAGTTGGTGCCAGACCCGTCGAAGGTTGCACCCAAAGGTTCCGGTTCGCCAGGCCAAATGGTGATTGTCATCGGAAAGGAGCCTAAGGGTTGTGAGAATAAGGGGGCCGGATGCTGCCGACTCGGCAGCGCAATCCGGCGCCCCTCGTTCCCGTGTAGCTAGAGATAACTCTTCAGGAGTTCAGGTGTTACTTGCTTACCGCCGAGCGTGAACGCTTGACGGCTGGCTTGTACACCTGGTCGCGGTAGTCGGCGACCATGCGTGCCGCTGGAACCTTCGGTCCGAGCGTTGCCCAGTTGTGACGAACCTTGTCGAGCCATTCGGTCGACGGGCTGCCGCTGCCGGCATAGAACAACGGAATGATCTCGTTCTGAATGATGTCGTTGATCGAGTTCGATTCGAACTTGTCACGGGTCTTGGCTACTTCGGATTCTGACGTAGCCGGGGCCCAGCCGTTTTCGCCGTCGTACATTTCGTCCCACCAGCCGTCGAGGATCGAGCACTGAAGGCCGCCATTGAGGGCTGCCTTCTCGCCACTGGTTCCCGAGGCTTCATGAGGACGGATTGGGTTATTGAGCCAAACATCGCAACCGGCGTACATGTCGCGGGCGATGGCCATCTCGTAGTCCGGAACGAAGATGAATCGACCGTTGGCGGCCTTTGAGTTTCCGAACGTGGCGATCTTGTTGAGAAGCGCCTTGCCGGGCTTGTCGGCGGGGTGAGCCTTGCCGGCAAACACAAACTGGATTGGACGCTCATCGTCGGCGAGCATCTCGACGACACGTTCCATCTGCAAGAGCATCAGGTCGGCTCGTTTGTAGGTGGCGAAACGGCGAGCGAACCCGACGGTCAGAGCCTTGGGGTCAAGGTTCTTTGCGTTGAGGCCTCGGCTGTCGATCATGTCGATCAGTCGAGCGCGTCCGGCCTTCTTGACCTTGCGCATCGTGGCGTAGTCGATGCTGTCGACGTCGGCCCAGGCGACAGGTGAACCCATCTCCCAGTCTTTGCCGAGCTTGTCGTCGAAGACCTCGGCAAGGTTGGGGTCGACCCAGGTGCGGGCGTGCACGCCGTTGGTGATCGATCCGATCTTCTTTCCGCCCGGAACATTGGCGAACAACTCGCGGCTTACCTTGCCGTGGAGCTTGGAGACGCCGTTGGCAGCACCGCTCAGCGACAGGCAGAAGGCGGCCATGTTGAATGGCTTTGGGTTGCCGTCGTCGTCGGGGCTGCTGGCCATTTTGTAGAGGGTGCTCATCGGCACGTTGTTGGCCTTCGACCATGCGCCGATGTAGGTCTTCACAAGTGCCCGGTCGAACCGGTCGATGCCAGCGGGAACCGGCGTATGGGTCGTGAAGACGGTGCGAGCCTTGGTGATCTTGACGGCTTCGGCGAACGTGGCGCCGCGCTCGAGTTCGCCCTCGAGAAGCTCGAGGAGCATGAACCCGGCATGACCTTCGTTCAGGTGGAAGATGTCAGGGCAGAGACCAAGGGCGCTCAGTGCGCGAAGGCCACCGATGCCGAGGATGAGTTCTTGACGAACGCGATGTTCGTTGTCGCCGCTGTAGAGACGATCGGTGATCATCCGGGCCGCGGGGGAGTTGCCCGACACATTGGTGTCGAGCACAAAGAGACTGATACTGCCGACGGCGAGCTTCCAGACGCGAGCCGAAACGGCCTCGTTGCCAACATCGACCGAAACGGTGACGCCTGTGTCGACGTGGCCGGTGAGCGCTGGGTCGCAGTAGTCGTAGCGCTCAGCCTGCTTGTTGGCTTTGAGCTCTTGGCGAAAGAATCCCTCTTGGTAGAAGAGTCCAAGTCCGACAAGCGGAAGGTTGAGGTCGCTAGCTGACTTGAGGTGATCGCCGGCGAGGATGCCGAGGCCACCTGAGTACTGAGGGACGAGTTCGCTGATGCCGAATTCGGCAGAAATGTACGCAGTGGTCGTCTTCTTCGGTGCGCCGTTTACGACCTCCATCAGGCCTTCGTGTTCCGCAATGATCGCAGCGACGGTCTTGTCGTTGCTCAGCAGCGTCTTCCACTGGCTTGCGGTAAGGCGGGTGATGTTGTCGACCGGGTGACGGTACGCGCTCGCGCCCGGAACCGCTTCGAGAATTTGCGCGGTGGGCTGATGCCAGGTCCAGCGATGGTTTCGTGCGAGGTCGAACAGTTTCTGTTCGATTTCGGGACGTAGGTTCTGGTTCATGGGGCAGCGGGCTCCTGCTCGTGCGATTTCTGAGAATTTGATCTGGGGGGCTGGATAGTCGGGAATTGCTGGGCACTTACGACAGCGGCGACGCGGACGCAGGCTAAAGAGCGTATCCGTGCGAAACCGATGTCTCATCTGCTAGTCGGCAAATGAGCGGAAGTCTTGAGACTCGTTCGGCTCGCTTGCGATGCCGACCGCTTGCTGCGGTAGGTTCCGGGGCCATGGAAGCTAATTTTGGTGTCGATCAGGTCAGGCTGTTTCTTCATCTGCTTGGAGCCACCGTCTGGCTCGGCGGCCAAATCGTCATGCTTGGAATCCTGCCCGCCCTTCGCAGCATTGGCGGCGACGCACCGAAGCAGGTGGCGGCTCGATTCGCCATGGTCTCCTGGCCGTTCTTTGGTCTCGCCGTCATCACCGGAATCTGGAACATGATGATCGTCGACGGTGAGGGAAATTACGCCGCTGTCCTCGGTATCAAGATGCTCGCTGTGCTCGTTTCGGGTGCCGCAGCCTTTGTTCATCAGCGCACCGCCAACCCCGGTCTGAAGGGCGCAACCGGCGGTATTGGCTTTCTTGCGGCTCTTGTCGCAATGTTTCTCGGAGTAGCGTTGTAGATCACCCGCTATGGTTACCCGTTCACGTTCTGCGTCGGTGCCCGAGCGGCCCAAGGGAAGGGACTGCAAATCCCTACAGTCGCGGGTTCAAATCCCGCCCGGCGCTCCAAAGCCCTCCGAACTTCGGTTCGGGGGGCTTTTCTTCTTTTGGCTGCGGATAGATTGAGCCGGTGACCGATAACGCTCCGCATCCCGGTTGGTGGCTCGCCTCCGATGGCCGCTACTACCCACCCGAGCTTCATACGGACCAGACGTATCGAGAGAGTTGGGTGACTGCGTCGACATCGACGTCCGCTTCACCAACCTCGCCGTCTGCCGACTCATTACCGGCTACGCCAACAGCGTCGTCGTCGGTTGCCGATCTCTACCCATCAGCGCCGCCATCCATGGGCACACCGGTGTCGCCGTCTTCGCTTCCGGCACCCACGGCCGACCTCGGTGCTCGCACTCCGCCGATTGCGGCAACGCCGACCCCTCCAGCCAACTGGCCGGCGGGTCACTCGGTAGCGATCGAGGAACCGTTCGATCGGAACCGGGTTGTGGCCATCGGCCTGTTTGCTCTCGCAGCGGTTGCAATTACCGGAGCATTTCTCCCATGGGTTTCTGTCTCCGGGGAGACGATCGAGGGAAGCCTCACGGGGTGGCAACGCAACGATGGAAAAGCAACTGTCGCGATTGCCATCGTGCTCGCTGGTCTGGCGGGCGTGCTGTTTGCCGGGTGGAAGTCCGCTATCGCCAAGGTACTTCTGGTCGGATCGGGAATCGCTCTCGCACTGATTGCCATCGTCGATGGCTTTGCCGTGCTGAGCGAAGGAAACGAGCTCGACACCTCGACCTTCGATGTCGATTTCAGCATCGGTCTCGGATCGTGGGTCACCGTGGGCGCCGGCGTGCTTCTGGCAGTGCTGGCGGTCGTCGAGCGATCGTCTTGGAAGAAGCTGTAGAAGTCTGAATTAGCCTGTCGGGCGAATTAGAGGCTGATGGTGACCTGGGTGCCGTCGTGCTCGAGGGTTGCCCAGGCGATCTGTGCGCGTTCGGCGCCGTCGCCGGTAATACGCCACTCGCCATCGATCTCTTCGAGTTCGAGGTTGTTGCGTTTCCGCCACCAATCGGCGAGATCAGCGGGTGCGGCCTTCCAGAGGTTCTTTTCTGTGCAGCGGCGATCGAGCTCGGCGAGAAGGGCTTTGTAGGCTTCCAAACCTTTGCCGTCGGTCACGTAGTCGGGGTGCACGATGAAGTTGGCGAGGCCATGTTCGGCTTCGATGATCTCGAGCTGGGTAATCCAGAGGTCGAGATCGAACCGGTTCAAGATGTTGAACAACGAGTAGTCCTGCGTGCATGTGGTCGGAAGCTCGACAACATCGCCAAGGAAGTACGGGAACACGGTGCAGCATCCGCCCAGTTGCGGATCGAGATGCCCGACGTTGGGAAATGACATGTCGTAGGAGATGTCGAGCTCGCTGATCCACTCGGGGTTCCGGTACATCACCGGCGACCGGAAACCAACCGCATCGAAGCGTCGGGCGTAGTCGGCGATTTTCGGCTGACGTTTGCTGAACACGTCGTAGCTGGAGAACAAACGGCCGTCGTGATTCAGCCCATGGAGGCCTATCTCGCAGTCGAGGTCACGGATCTTGTCAAGAACAAGGCCATCGATGTCGTAACGGACTTCGGGCACGATCTGGAACGAACTCGGGAACCCGAAACTCTGGTCGAGTCGGGCCATCTCGGGGGAGAATGCAAGACCTGCGGCTTCCTCGACATCGTGGGTCATGATGACCGCGCCGTTGTATCCCTCTGGCCAATACCAAATCACGGGCACTCGGGTAACGCCGTTGGCAACCATCGCCGATGCAAGGGCTTGGCGATGAATTTCCTCGACGGTTGTATCGACCGGCCACTGCGGTTGGGGAATCGAATCCCAGCCGGCGAGGGCGCGGCGCTGAGCGATTTTGCGAACGTTGGTGGAAAGCAACGGGCGAACGAAGTAGTAGGCCCGACGAACAAGCGCCTTCGCATCGGTGCCGTTGAGATCGGGGAGGGCGTTCTCGATATAGGCCTCGGTTCGAAGAAGGTCGACGACTTCGTCCGGGTCATAGGGGAGCGGATCGCCTGCCGAAGTGGTCGGGACCCGTGGGGCGTCGGCAGCTTCGGCCGAGGTCGACCCGGAGCGAAGATGCCCAAAGCCAATGTGATTGTCGCCGATGGCGAAGAAGCCTGGGCGGCCCGATGGTGAGTCCTCGGTGGCCGGCAGGCCAGCCCACCGTTCCGGAATCCGGAAACGCTCGCGGAGGACCCGTGCCGATCGTCTTGCGGCCTCGTTCGGCGCGGTGTCAGTGGTGCTCAACGAAAGAAGCCTTTGATGCCGTCGAGTCCCTTAATGCCTTTGAGATCGCTCGCCGTCCACTTGTCGAAGCGGTGACCTTGTTGTGCGAATCGTTTGATCTCGGCCGGACTCGGATACGTGTGTTCTGGCCAGTCGCCCTCGGGCTGTTCGGTCGGGATGATTTCCGACAGCGGGGCAGAGGCAAGGACCTCGGCCAGCATCTCGCCGCCAGCCGTCGAGCTGGCGAGGTTGAGGTCGTACACCGTGTCGCCTTGGTTCATCGGTACCTTGCGCTGGTCGACAATCGCTCCAGTATCGAAGCCTTTCTCCAACACATGAAGGGTAACGCCTGCATGCGGGTCGTCATTAAGAAGTGCAAAGAAACTTGGCGCCATCCCGCGGTTGTGAGGCAGGTAGGACTTGTGAAGGTTCCACGACCCGACGGTGGCGACTTCTCGTGCGGGTTTGCTGACGTAGTGGCTGAAGTTGGTGGAGATGACCAGATCAGGTTCGAGGTCGCGCAGCCACTTCAGCGACTCGTCGGCGTTGATGTCACCGCTGTGATGGGTGGGGATGCCATGTTGTTCGGCAAGTTCGCTTGGGCTTACTGGCTCAGCGCCGTCGCGAGTGCTGTCGCCCATAAGGCGACGAAGGATCTTCATCTTCGCCATCTCGACGAGGTAGCGGGGACCCGACTTCTTCAAAACCATGGCGATGGCTTGCGGAGGGGTGTGCTTGTAGATCGGCTGGGTGGCCAGAACTGAGCCGACGATCCACTCAGGATGTTGGGCGTAGACCTGGCGCTGCATCTCGCCAGCGAACTCGTCGTCGACGGCAAGAAAGATGATTCGCATGAGGAACTCAAATTTGGGGGGAGGAGAAGCGACGGAAGATTCGTCGCAAGGACTGCTGCTACAGATGTACCAGCTAAACAAATACCAAGAGTGGCAGATTTCATGATGTTTCGCTAGGCCGACTATTGAGTTCAGGTGTCACATGCATCTACCCTGTGGATTGCATGTCACGTCTTTCCCCCCGCCGTGTCAGAAACCTTTTCGCGTCTCTGACCTCCCGTTCGTCGTCCACCACTTCGAGCTCAGCTCGGTCTTCTCGCGCGTCGCAGAGCGTCGCTGGCCCGGGTGCGTTGTGCATCGTCCGCCAGCATCACCGCTACGAAATTGCCACTCGGCGTGAGGCTGAGGCCTATCGCGATAGCGGCTTCACCGTCGACGTCATCATGCTGGCCGACCCAGATAATCCGGATGGGCCTCGCACCGAAACGGTCGAAGGGGTCACGCTGCATCGCATCCCTGGCTCACGAACCAAGGGCGGAGCGGTGCAGTACCTGCTCGACTACTTGGGCTTCATGGTCCGGTCGGGGGCAATGCTCAACAAGATGCACTCAACCCGGCATTACCAGGTGGTGCAGGTGTCGACCCTTCCCGATTTCCTGCTGCTCGGGGCCCAGCCGGTTCGTGCACGCGGCGCCAAGGTCGTTTCCTTTATCAAGGAACCAAGCCCAGAGCTTGGGCGAACGATCTACAACAACACCAAGTGGGATATCCCGCTGAAAGCGTTCGAGCAGATGGCAATCCGTCTCGCCGACATGGTTCTCACTGTTACCGACGAGCTTCGTGAAACGCTGATCGAGCGCGGAGCAAAGTCCGACCGAACCCATGTGGTCATGAATGGTGGTGGCGAGGAGCACTGGACCGCTGGTCTCGAATCTCGTCCGGCTCCGGACCCCGAGCTGTTCACCGTGATCTGTCACGGAACCATCGAGCACCGTTACGGCCACGACACCATCGTCGAGGCGATTGCGCTGCTTCGCGACGAGATGCCCGAGCTTCGGCTCACCCTGTGCGGCGAAGGCAGCTACTCGGGTGAGATCAAGGATGCCATCAGCGCCAAGGGGCTCGATGGCATTGCGACGTTCAACGGCTTCGTCAGCCATGACGAACTCATCGACCACATTTGTCGAGCCGATGCGGGCATCGTTGCGCAACTCGCTTCCGAGTACTCGCACCTGGTGAACACCAACAAGATGTTCGAATACATGATGCTTGGCCGCCCGGTTATCGCTACCAAGTTGCGGTCGGTCTCGACGACCTTTAGCGACGACGAGATCGAGTTCTACGAAGCTGGAAATGCCGAGTCGCTTGCCGCGGCAATCCGGAATCTTCGAAACGACCCCGCCCGTTGTGCGTCGCTCGTCGAGGCGGCCGGTGAGGCGCACCGCACCCGAACAGCGTGGGGAATTCAGCGCGACACCTTGGTAACCGAGATCACGGCACTGGCCAAGACCTCCAAATGGTGGAAGTCCTAGTCGTGGTAACTCCAACCGGCGTCTGGTCCCACGGTGAGTAGAACCTCCTTCGCCGACTACCAGGCGACTCGCTACTTTCACCCACTCGATGGGCTCCGGGCGCTTTCTGCTGCGCTTGTTGTGACCTGGCATACCCGCGACTCGCCCCTTGAGTTTCTTCAGGGTGAACGCGGTGTCACGGTGTTCTTCGTGCTCTCGGGCTACCTCATCACGATGCTCGCGTTGCGCGAGGAAGAGTCGAAGGGTGCCTTGTCGATCAAGGGTTTCTTCCTTCGGCGCGTCTTCCGCATCCTGCCGCTGTACTACGTGGTGCTCGCCGCCTACGCCGTCCTGGTGTACCTCTTCGATGGCGACAAGGCAGCTGACTTCAATGCATCGTTGCCATACTACTTGCTCTATCTGTCTGAAGTTCCGCTGCTATTGAACGAAGTCGAGGCTCCGTTTAACCATTCGTGGTCGCTCGGTATCGAAGAGAAGTTCTACGTGGTCTGGCCGTTTCTGGCCTTCGGTTTCATGAAGAGCAGCAGGTTCCGTTTGCCAATGGCGTTCATCCTTGGCTCGGTGCTTCTCGCTGGCGGTCTCGTCTGGCCGGAGTTTGGGCAGCCGATGGCGTTGTTCGAGCCATATGGGCACATCCTTATCGGAGCGGCGATGGCCTTCGCTCTGCATAACAAGAAGTGGTACGAGCGGCTTGGGTTTCTGCAAAACCCCACCGTCTACTGGCTCCTCGGCGTTTCCTGCGTGGTCCTTGGGGTTACCGAGGCGCGCTGGGCGTTTGAGCTGATCGCGTACTCGACTGCGTTGTTCGTGGGAGCCATGGTGCTTCAGCCGCGGCATGCGATTAGTCGTGTTCTTGGGTTTGGTCCGTTGGCGTGGTTGGGGACGCTGAGTTATGCCGTGTACCTGATTCACCCAGCAGTTCTTGGTTTTGCCGAACGCCTTATTCCTTCCGATGGTGGGCGGATCGACGATCTCTTGACCCTTGTCGTGGGCTACGCGCTCTCGGTCGCAATCTCGGTGTGGCTGCACCGTCTTATCGAGAAGCCCTTCATCAAGTGGGGTCGGAAGTTCGATACATCCCGACATCCTTCTCCA
>CALGZB010000240.1 GCA_937934655.1 uncultured Acidimicrobiales bacterium
GATGACCGTGCCCTACTACGCGTTCCTCGACGCCGGGATGGAAGTTGACGTCGCTAGTCCGGCCGGCGGCGTGATCCCCGTGGACCCGCAATCGATCAAACCGGTCGTTCGCACCGCGGACGACGATCGGTTCCTGGCCGACGACGACTTCAAGGCCAAGGTCACCGACTCGCACGCGATCGGCGATCTCGACATGTCCGGCTACGACATCGTGTTCCTCGCCGGCGGTTGGGGCGCAGCGTTCGACTTCGGCTTCTCCGAGGACCTCGGCGCCAAGATCACCGAAGCCAATGCCGAAGGCAAGCTCATCGGCGGCGTATGCCACGGCCCGCTCGGATTGATCAACGCCACGGCCGTCAACGGTGAGCCGTTGGTGAAGGGCCGCAAGGTGTCGGGCGTGACCGACAAGCAGGTCGAGGAGCTGGACATCACGGCCACTCCACATCACCCCGAAACCGAGCTGCGTGCCAAGGGTGCGTTGTTCGAGAGCCAGACGAAGTTCCGCGATCCGCTCGCCAATCACTGGGTCGTCGACGGCAACCTCGTCACCGGCCAGAACCAGAACGCCGCGCCGATGGTCGCCCGCGAACTCATGCAACTCCTCGCTGTGGTTCACGCGCCGTGATCGCCACGGTCGTCAAGACGCTCGGCTTTATGCTCACGGCCCCGATCCGACGCCGACGCTCGCCGGCCGACACCCCACCTGTCGGCCGCGAACACTATGAGCCCACACCGTTCGCCGCGTCTCCCGAGACAGCGTCGCTCAAGGCAGCCGACATCCCGGTCACCAAGACACCTGCACAGGGTTGGCGTGGAAGCGACTGGCCAGCGCCAGTGCTCGCAGGCTGCGACGAACCGCTGGTCGATGGGGCCCCTGATCTGCGGGGCGTGTGGCGAGTGGAGAGCGGCCCCCTCAAGGGGCACGTCGAACGGGTGGAACAGGCCGGCGACCGCGTGGTGATTACCGCCGGCGGAGTGATCCACGACATGTTCGTGAATGGCACCCTCGAAGGCGGCGTGAACGACGTCAGCGAGGCCGGCACCCAAGTCTCGGTCGCTGCCCGGTTCGAGAACCGCCGCCACAATCTCTACCCAGGTAACAAGCGGGTCGTGGCCGTCACGCGCTACCTCGATGGCGACGAGATGGTGTGGCGCTGGGGCCCATGGCGCAACCGTCTGCGGCGTCTCGATGGACCGGTCGGCTGACAAGCACGCCGGCAGAAGGCGACATGAAGGTAGGAACGCGAAGTTCTCCTTTACCGACGAGGCTCAGACAACCGTTCCTGGACCCTACGAGGAGACCGCAGCCGGCAACTCGATACGAATCGACGTTCCTCGTTCAAGCCCAGGACTCGTTGCCGACACAGCACCTCCGTGCGCTTCGACCAGAAGCTTTGAGATCGCCAGGCCAACACCGGTTCCATCGGAAACCTGGTTGTTCACCCGGTAGAAGCGCTCGAAGATCTGGGCTTGGTCGGCCGTAGAAAGCCCGCGCCCGGTGTCTGAGATTTCCAGCACGACCGGGTCGGCGCCACTGAGCATCACCGAGACACCGCCAGCGTCTGTGTATTGAATTGCATTCCCGATCACGTTGATCAGAACTTGCAGAAGACGATCGACGTCACCCAACACGTTGTGTGATTTGCCCGCATCGATAGCCAGCGAAAGCCCTTTTGCCTCAGCCTGAGGCTGCAACTGAGCAACTGCGCCTTTGGCGACCTCAGCCATGTCGACGACACGTCGCTCAGCAATCCCAAGCTCACCGGCTGAGGACAACGACGAAAGGTCGTCCGCAAGACGGCGGAGGCGAGCAGCCTCGCGTCCGATTCGTAAGAAGGTCTGGTCATCTGGTTCTACAACTCCATCGACCAGGGCCTCCATAGTTCCTTCGATGGTGCTCAGTGGGTTTCTGAGCTCGTGAGCAACATCGCCGATCAAACGCAATCGTCGCTCCTCGGAGGTACGTAGCTCTTCGGCCAATTCGTTCACGTCTGCCGCTACCGCATTGAGTTCGGCGGTATCGGCACCAGGAACCCGGACGTCATATCGCCCAACGGCCAATTCTCGGGTGGCGTCGCTAATGGCTTCGAGCGGCGCAGCCAGCTGCCGAGATACTCGCCACGACACCAACCCTGAAGCAATGACCGCAGCGACTCCGCCAACCAGAAGCCCAAACGGGCCACTCCCGTTACGAGAACCTCGGTTGAACGTGCGGCCTCCACCCACGATCTCGAGCAGACCGACGACCAAAAGCGCGCCGACAGCGAGAACAGCCAAAGCGACCAGGATGACGAGCAGATGCGAACCGAACAGTCGACGCTGGAGTGTTTTGGACGCCTGACTCGAACTCATGCAACAAACCGGTAGCCGACGCCACGAACCGTTTCGATGAAGCGCGGTGACGCAGCCGAATCACCAAGCACCTTTCGGAGGTTGCCAATGTGTACATCGACAATTCGCTCTTCGCCGTAGAAATCACGGCCCCAGACACGATCGATGAGCTGGTGGCGGGCAAAGACTCGCTCGGGACTCTCGGCCAACGCCCTTAGCAACGAAAATTGCAGAGCCGACAGATCTACGACCTCATCGTCGACAGTCACGACATGGCGTTCGACGTCGACGGTGATGCCCGAAAACACGAGCGGTTCGGCCACAGGCTCCGAGGCGGCGATACGCGTTCGGCGAAGCACCGCCTTAACTCGAGCAACGACTTCTCGCGGCGAGAAAGGTTTGGTGATGTAGTCATCGGCACCCACCGAGAGCCCGATCAATCGGTCGGTCTCTTCGGCCGCTGCCGTCAACAGAATCACGTGCACATCAGAGAATCGACGCAGTTCGCGCAACGTGTCGATGCCATCGAGCGATCCCGGCATCCGGATGTCGAGAACAACAAGATCAACGGCAGGTTGTCGCTGCAAGCGATCGAGCACACTCGTACCGTCGGCGACCTCTTCGACATCGAAGCCATCGTCAACCAGGTAGCTCGAAACCAACCGGCGAATTTCGGGTTCGTCATCGGCTATCAAGATTCGGTGGGCCATGGTGATTCTCCTTTCGTTTTTGGAAGAACGTCGACGGAGGGCTGACCGTTGGCCAGCACGCCAAACGCTAATGCTTGGAAGGCCGAGCTTTGCCCCTCAGCACCCTCATGAAACTTGCCACACATCAACGGGACCCACCGCCGAACATCAAGCTTCTGTAAAGCCCGAGGAGAAGTCCGCGGCGACGCGGCGAATCCCTCGCAAAGTCCGTTTCTTACCAGTCGTTGTCGGGTCTACACCTTCTCCGCGCTCATCGGCAGATCTAGCGTTTCCGGTGCGGCAAATAGCCACACACAAGGAGTTCTATGATGAAAAAGTTTAGCCAGGCACTACTGGTGTTGTCGCTAGTTTTGGCGAGCACCGCAGCGTTTACAACCTCCCCCGCAGGGGCCGCTGGTGAGAAGACCGGACGCCTTGGTGGCGCTGGTTTCTCGCTGCAGAACTACTTCAACGCTGGCGGAGAGCTCACGCCCTTCTTCGACCAGATCGATGGCACCGTCGAAAGTGGCATCGAGATCGGTGAGGATTACATCTACGACATCGACTTCCGCAACACGAACATCGTCATGCGTTGGAACAAAGATGAGGCGTTCGACATCTACGAGCCATACGTCGGCGCCGCTGGTGGGCTCTCGAAGGAAGAGGCCGCCGCTGCTCCCATCGCCGATGAGTACCACATAACTTTCGATCGAGATATCAGCGATCTCAGGTTCTCGGTGAAGCCCAATGCAAAGCTTCAACCGAACCTCCGGATCGAAGGCACGAACACCCTCGTGGTCTCGATTCCCGGTGGCACCGAAATCGGCGACGGCATCAACACCAAGATCAAGGTTCGGCCGCCGGTCCGCAAGATCAACAAGCTCGGCTTCAGCCTCCAGAACTACTTCAACGCTGCCGGCGACCTGACGCCATTCTTCGACCCAATCGAAGGGTCGGTCCGTCGTGGCGCTGAGGTTAACGAGGGCTATATCTACAACATCGATCTGGCGGGACGACGTATTGCGATGACGTGGAACACCGACCCGAGTTTCGATTTGTACGAACCGCATGTCGGCGCCGCTGGCGGACTATCCAAAGAAGAGGCTGCCGCTGCTCCCATCGCCGATGAGTATCACTTCACGTTCTCCGAAAAGGTCTCGCACCTCACGGTGACTGCTGAGACGTCGGAAGCAATCGTGCCCGAACTCCGCTTCGAAGACGACTACACGCTCGTCATCGCCATCCCCGGCGGAACCGCCATCGGTGATGGACTCGGACTAGAGGTCGCACTCACCAAATAGAAGCTCCAGCAGAGCCGGGCCCCGGATTTTTTCGCGCTTCACCTCCGAAGAGGTGGTGAAGCGCGATCAGATCCGGGCTTTGGGGACTAGAAGTCTTCGTAGACGCCGCTCTTGTCGCCGGTGATGGCGTAACTGGCCGCACCGATGTCATTGTTCGACGACTCGACGGCAAGCGTGCCTTCTACCCAGACGGCGCCCCAGGCTTCATCAGTGGTCAAGCCGTTGTCCTTGTCGACCTTCACCAGCACCGTTTGGTTCGAGGGTGGGGCCGGTACGTGGATACAAGCGCCGAAGTACGGCACGAGAAGAAACTCGGTAACGATGTCTTCGTCGTAGGTGAGCGGCGCAACGAACCCGTTCATCCGGATCTTCTGTCCGTCGAGCGCTGGGTCGATGACGTCCGGATCGATCTCGGCGAGCACCTTGTCGTAGATCGCTTGTTCTTCTGGAGAACCGAACTCGACCTCGTCGAACTCGTCGAGGTACTTGGACCAGACCTCGTCGCTCGAGAACCCCTCGGGCACAAGGTCGTCCCACTCGATGTCTGCATAGGCCGGGTCGGTGGATGGCCGGTTCGACTCATTCTCTGCGTCTTCTGTGCCCTCAGCCGAGTCTGATTCTTCCGCCGCCGCAGCCCACTCGTCGATGGATGCGCCGTACTCCACCTCAAGGCTGGGTGGCGGGCCGTCGGCAAGGAATTCGGCCGAGTTCGACCCACAGGCTGCAGCCACGAGCGCAAGAAAGAGCAAAACAGCGCACGGGGACAAGAAGGAGGCCGATGTTCGCATAGTGTTTTGTCGGTTCTTTTGGGGGGTTTTCATGCGCTTAGACCTTTATCGCGAGACCGTCTTGTAGTGATCGGCGGTATGCGACGAAACCTGGAATCAAAGATATGAGGGTAGCGCCGACGATCACCGAAACCATGATGAGCCCTTGGGTTGCGTCAAGCCATGGTAAGCCAATGTCGACGCCAAAACGCCGCGCCGCAAAGGGTCCGGCAAAAGCCAGGAGGCCGTACAGCAGTGCGACGCCAACAACACACCCCATCACCACCACGAAGAGGGTCTCCAAAACGATAAGCATCACGATGCTTTGTGGCCGAGCACCAATTGCCCGCAGCACGGCTATCTCTCGGCGGCGCTCATTCAGCGTCGACAAAATGGTGGTCAACATGCCGATCAAGCCAGCAATCAGAACAAAAACCGACAGCACAAAGAGCAACTGCTCGACCGTCGAAATGGTGCGCCAAAACTCGGCGAGCGTTGAACCCGGCAAGATGGCTGAAAGCGGTTCGTTCTCGAACTCGTTGATGTCGCGTTGCGCCCGAAACGTGAGCGCCTTGTTGTCGAGACCCACCATAAAAGCGGTAATTGACGTTGGGGTGAGGTCGAACTGCAACGCCTCATCAGCATCGAGATCTAAGCCCTCCCGGATCCCACCCTGCCAATCAATGTGCACCGCCTCGATTCCGGCCAAACTCACCAGCACGGAGCGGTCGACCGGGGTCGAGGTTTTGTTGAGGATTCCGGTGACGGTGAAGGGCTTGTTGTCGTGCGCCGAAAACTCGGTCGAAACGAGCCCATGGGAGATGACGATCTCGTCGCCAACCTCGTACCCGAGTTCTCGGGCCACGTCAGCCCCAAGCACCGTGTCGTATACCTCGTCGAAGGGCTCGCCACGGTCGAAGGCCAACCGTTTGTCGTTGCCGTAGCCATAGAACTCGAAATAGTCCGGCGTCGTCCCAACAACTCGAAAACCTCGATGCGAATCACCCAACGAAAGGGGCACCGTCCAGGCAACATCGTCGCGTGCTGCGATCGTTTGGTAGGAGTCCCACGTGACGTTGTTCGTCGCGTTGCCGATATGGAAGACGCTGTAGAGCAACAGGTTGGTTGGGCCGCTCCGCGCGCCGACGATGAGGTCGGTTTGGGAAATCGTGCTCAGAAAGCTCTTTTTCCCCTCCTTGCGGACCACGTCGACCCCGAGCAACAGCGTCACGCTGATGGCGATCGATAGCACCGTTAGGATCAAACTGGTGCGCCGAAAGCGAGCACTCTTGAGGGCGATCCGAAGCAGGTTCATACGAGCTCTCGGGATTCGCCAAGCTCGATAACTCGACCGAACCGGCGAGCGAGCGCCGGGTCGTGACTCACAAAGAGCAGGGTGCATCCCTGGGCCTCGGCTTCACGAAACAACAGATCGAGAAAACGATCGCGGTTGTCGGCGTCTAGGGCTGAGGTCGGTTCGTCGGCAATAAGTATCTCTGGACCGCCAACAAGCGCTCTCGCAACAGCAACTCGTTGTTGCTGCCCCACGCTCAACTCAGCCACCGGCGAAGCATGAAGATCATCAGGCAGATTCAGCGACGTCAGGAGTCGGCGGGCAGTTTCCTGCACGGCGCCCTTGTCGCGCCGGCGACCCCGTGAGAACGCGCTTGAAACCGTCACGTTTTCCAACATCGTGAGGTAAGGCAGGAGGTTGAACTGCTGGAAGATAACGCCGATGTGTTCGGCCCGAAACTGATCTCGACGACTCGCCGATAGCGCTGCGAGGTCTTCGCCGAGAAGACGGATGGCGCCGGTTGTTGGCAAATGAATGCCGGCCAACAGGTTGAGAAGGGTGGTCTTTCCGCTCCCGCTTGCGCCGCGAACAAAGAGATGCTCGCCCGCGTGAATCCGCAACTCGTCGATCGCAACGGTGTCGACCGACTGGCCTGGCCACCGAAAGGTCACCCGGTCGAGTTCGACGACCGGGTGGCCGCTACCGGGCATCTACTCGAGCCGCAGGACGGCTGATGAGCTCGAAAGCTCGGCCGCCGATTGTGTCTGATCAGAGGCCCACTGGGCGTCGAGGTCGACGATACCGGGGAACTCGGCGAACAGAGCGGAAAGATCGAGACTGCTGATCTCTTCGGGGTTGGTGCACTCGAAGAGCCAACCGGCGGTGAGCTCGGCGTGGCTGCCTTCGTATTCGACCTGCGGCTCGACATCGGTGGTGAGCTCGCACCCGGCTTCCGGGTTCAAGCTCATGATGTCGGCTTTGGTGAGCGCTTCGGTTCGTTCGGCGGCAAGCGCCTTGTCGTCGTCGGTTTCGGGTTCGTACTCGAAGCCAAAGATGTTGATGGTCGGACTCGTGAGATCGATCACGACGGCGCCATCGCTCGAGGCAACGAAGAGTTCGGCCGTGCCGTGAACGTGGGCGTCGAGACCACCGGACGCATCGTCATCGCGGTCATCGTGATCATCTTCGTCACCATGATCATCTTCGTCACCATGATCGTCTTCGTCACCATGCTCGTCTTCGTCGTCACCATGTTCCTCTTCGTCGTCATGCTCGTCTTCGTCGTCGCCGTGTTCCTCTTCGTCGCCATGCTCGTCTTCCTCATCGCCATGGTCATCCTCATCAGCATGCTCATCGTCGTCGCCAGGCTCGTCCTCACCGGCCGCGGTAGCGCTCTCGTCGTCCTCGGTCGGTGCAGCCGATTCGGTGGTCACTTCGCCGTCCGAACCGCAGCTCACCAAGCCCAACACACCAAAGGCAAAGACAACAAGAACAACCAAACGGCGAAGGAATGGCGATCGCACCGCTTCGTTGCCCTGAGATTTGTTGTGAGACCCGCCAAAGGGACTACCTGTTCGAACTTCTACCTGTTCCATATTTCTCCTGCCTCTACTTCTCTTGTCGGCTGTTTGACCCGTGTTCTTTGTGTTGTGCCGTTTGGATTTCGGATCACGACTCGTTTGAAGATCACTCATGCCTCGACACAGTTTCGACAGGTACCAAGCAAGTCGAGTCGGTGGCTATCGGCCGTGAACCCAGCGGCGGCGGCCGCTATCGCCAGTGCCGAATCAAGGGTCGCTTCAATTCCGACGTCGAGTGAGAAGTCAAGAACATCGCCACATGCGGTACAGATGAGGTGGTGGTGGTGCCCGGTGAGCTTCTCGGCAAGCTCATAGCGGGCGAAGTCGTCGCTCGTCACAATGCGCGTCACTACCCCGGCCTCTTCGAGAATCGTGAGATTTCGATAGACGGTCGACTGCGGTAGTGAACTGTCGGTCGCCACGATTTGGGTGATGGTAAGCGGCCCACCGCCAGCCTGTAACGCCGAGATCAGGCGACGTCGGCTCGAGGTGTAGCGCTGGTCGGCGTCGCCCAAGAGGGCCGCTACTTCGTCGTCAAGTTCATTCAAGCTCATAGGAGGGTTGTTTCCTTATCGCCAGTGGTTCGGCTGTTCATATGGTTAATGGTGGTGATGGTCGTCGACGATGAGTTCGTCGCCGACCCGAAGAAAGTGACCGCCAAACGCCTCACGGAGGTGTTCTTCAGTCAGGACCTCGGCAGGCGTGCCAAGGGCAATCGGCTTGGTGTTGAGAAGAAGCACGCGATCGCAACGACGGGCATCGTCGAGGCTATGCGTCGTTAACACCAGAGTCCGACCCGCCTCTACTTCCTTGTCGACAATGCCAAGTATCACGGCCTGCGAGGTCACATCGAGTCCGTTCACCGGTTCGTCGAGCAAAAGAACGGCGGCCTCTTGGGCAAGTCCCTGCGCAACGAGAACGCGTTGCCGTTGACCGCCGGAAAGATCGTGGAACTGACGCCCGGCGAGGTCCTCGATGACCATGCGCTCCATGGCATCGTCGACCGCCTTGTGGTCGGCCGCAGTGAAGCGGCGAAACAGGCCGAGACTGGGATATCGGGCGAGCGCCACGGTATCGCGCACCGTTATCGGCAGGCTCTTATCGACCTCGGTTGATTGCAAAACCAAAGCCGGCGGCGACGCTGCAACGGTAAATGATCCTGAGGTTGGCTCGATAACGCCGGCGAGCACCCCAAGCAACGTTGACTTCCCGGAACCGTTCGGGCCAATGACTGCAAGCGAGGAACCATCGGGGATGTCGAGGTTGACCGTAGTTATCGCCACATTGTCGCCGTAGCGAACCTCGAGGTTGATGGCGGAAATGGCGGGACTCACTCGGTCAGCCTACCCCCGGCCAGATGAAAATGATAACCATTCTGATTTGCGAGACCTTCGGCAACCCCTCTAGGGTTTCGTAAATGATACTGATTCTCACTACTGTTACGAACCTCCGGGCTGCTTCACGAGTGCGGATCCTTGCTCCCCTCGCCGTTGCGCTGCTGGCCCTCGCAGGCTGCGGCACAAGCGACACCACCGCTGCTGCGGCAAGTGAGGATCAACCGACCGTGGTGGTAACGACCAACATTCTTGGCGACGTTGTCGAGAACCTGGTGGGCGACGACGTGGAGGTCGTCGTCATGATGGAAGTGGGCACCGACCCGCACGAGTTTCAAGCATCGGCAAGACAGGTCGCACAGATCGGCGAAGCCGGAGCGGTCGTAGCGAATGGCGCCGGGTTCGAGGAAGGACTCCTGGATGCCCTCGAATCGGCAGAACAGGATGGTGTCCCAATTTTTGAAGCGATTTCAACGGTCGCGGTCATCGAGGGTGAGGAGGACGACCACGATGACGAGCACGGTGACGAAGACGAAGACCACGGTGACGAAGACGAAGACCACGGCAACGAAGACGAAGACCACGCCGACGAAGACGAAGACCACGCCGACGAAGATGAGCACGGCCACGATGGCGATGACCCACACTTCTTTACCGATCCTGCCCGCATGGCGGTTGCCGTGGCCAGCATCGCCGACTTCCTCGCCGACAACGTGGCAGGCATCGATGTCGATGCTCTTCGAGCCAACACCGAGTCCTATATCTCAGAGCTTGAAGCACTCGATCAAGAAATCGAAGCCCAGCTCGCCGACCTGTCGACCGAACGGCGCGTCCTCGTCACCAACCACGATGTGTTCGCCTACTTCGCCGATCGCTACGACTTCGACATCATCGGCACCGTGATTCCCAGCGGCACCACCGTTGATGCTGCAAGCGCACAAACGCTGGCCGAGTTGGCTGAGACCATCGAAGCCGCTGGAGTCCCGGCGATCTTTGCCGACACCTCATCGTCGAGCGACATCGCGGCAACACTGGCTGACGAGGTGGGGGACGTTGCCGTTATCGAGCTATTCTCCGAGTCGCTTGGCGCCGACGATTCAGACGGCGCGACGTATATCGCCATGGTTCGCAGTAACGCGACCCGCATCGCCGAAGCCCTAGCCGGCTAGCGGCCGCACCCAAATACACGTATCTCTGAGAGAAAGGTGGCGAAGGAAGTATGGATATATTTCTCGATGCCTTTGAGCCAGCGTTCATGCAACGCGCCCTCATCGGCAGCCTCATCGCCGTTGTTGCGACCTCACTTGTGGGCACCTGGGTAGTCCTTCGCG
>CALGZB010000241.1 GCA_937934655.1 uncultured Acidimicrobiales bacterium
ATCGTGGTGCCGGTTCGGGCGGTAGCCGCCCAATCGATACGCCGAAACTCGTCGTCGGGGGTGTACTCGCGCAACTGGTCGAATTCGGTCCCGCCGCCCTTGCCTCGAGCCGACCGGATTCCCATATCGAGCTGCCTGGCCTTGGTGACGAGTAGTTCGGCTTCCTGCCGTGATCGAAAGAGCGGAAGTACCCGCAGGATCTGAGGCATCTGACGGGTGCGCTGACGTTCGACCAGCCCCCACGGACTCCGGAGCCGGACGACCAACTCAGAGATACGAAAGCGACCGCGACGGCTTGGTTGGAGCGTTGTGGTGATGGTTGCGGTACCGCGTCCAGGGATCGTGGCCAGCGCTCGCCGATTCGCTGCTCCAAGCGACGGGGCAAACTCGTCGGCAATCGCGACGATCTGTCGCTGCTCGGTGGGGTTTCGAACCCTCCAGGTCACCGTGGTCTCTGATCCCAAGGGCAGCGATGCCCCGATGTCTCGCTCAACCTCGATGACGCTGGGGTCCGGCATTCGCAGCAAATCGACGAGCGCCAAGAGCGCGATGATCCCAACGACAACCAGCGTGCTCAGTGGTTGACCGAATGGCGAGACCGCGGTGAGGACGGCTGCCACCGCAAGGATGAAGGCCAGCCGAACGGTAGGGATAGGAAGCATCAGGTCGGCGCTGGGACCGTTGCTAGAATGCCATCGAGAATCGAGTCGGCGGTGATGCCTTCGAACTCCAAGTCCGAGCGCAGCTGTACCCGGTGCCGGAAGGTCGGCTTTACGACCGCCTTCACTTCATCCGGGGTCACAAACTGTCGGCCGGCCAACCAGGCCCAGGCCTTCGAAGCGTGCAGCAGCGCCGTTGCGCCACGGGGCGATACACCCAACGACAGCGAAGGCGACTCGCGGGTAGCCCGGGTGAGCGCCACCATGTAGCCAAGCACGGCGTCGTCGACGTGAATGTTGCGGACCTGGGCTCGAGCCCGGTCGAGGTCGAGTGCGCTGGCAACCTGCGTCACGCCAGACGCCTCGACCTTGTGCGGGTCGAGGCCACCGTTGTGGCGACGCAGGATCTCGTGCTCCTGCTCGCCGCTCGGGTATCCCACCTGAAGTTTGAAGAGGAAGCGATCGAGTTGAGCCTCGGGCAGTGGGTAGGTTCCGTCGTATTCCACCGGGTTCTGGGTAGCGACCACGATGAACGGATCGGGCAGCGGTCGAGTCTCGCCACCGATCGACACCTGACGCTCTTCCATGACCTCGAGCATCGCCGCTTGGGTCTTTGGTGGTGTGCGGTTGATCTCATCAGCGAGCAGCAGGTTGGTGAAGACCGGCCCTTCACGGAACCGGAATGAGCTGGTCTGTTGCTCGTAGATCATCTGGCCGATCACGTCGGAGGGCATCATGTCGGGCGTGAACTGAAGCCGAGCGAAGTCGAGCGAGAGCGACGATGCCAGGGCTTTGGCGATGAGGGTCTTTGCCACGCCAGGAACACCTTCGAGAAGAACGTGCCCTTTCACGAGCAGCGCCGCGACGAGCCCGGAAAGCACGCCCTCCTGGCCGACCACCACTTTGCCGACCTCGTCGCGTAGCGCAACAAAGGGTGCTCGAACATCGTCGTCGAGCGAGGGCGGCGGCTCATACGCCGGGTCCGCCGCTGGAGGCGTTGGGGCGCCCGCGGGTTCGTGCGGCGGTGGCGGGGGAAGTGACGGGTCGGTCATGGCGTGGTTGCCCTCGTTCGGTCGGTTGGTTTGGAAAAGTTGTCGGCGTCGGGTGCGGGACTCGAAATTTCGACATCCTCATGCTGCGTATGCGCCCGGCCAAAGACCGTGCTTCGCAACCTGTTGATGTCATTGGCCAAGGCCAGAAGCTGCGTGTCGTCTTCGATGCTCGGACCGTTCAGGATCCGCTGGGCCTCGACGGGTTCGATACGGTCAAAGCGGTTGGCAAGAATTGTGGCGACGGCGGTTCCTTCGGTCGAGCGAGGCATACCTACCGCTATTGCGAGGTCTTGGCGCGCTATTACTCGCAGCGATTCGCCCGCCCCTGTCGCTTGTCGTGCTCGGCCAAGCATTGCTCCGGTTGCCTCAACCAACTCGGATCCGGAGACCTCAACGACAAGTGGCTCGAGCACCGGGTTCCCATGACGGCGAGAACGACCAATGGCGTAGACGAAGAAGGCAAAGCCCGCGAGACCAAGTCCCCACTTCACACCTTCGGGTATGAGATCGCGAAGGGTTTCTTCGCCGCTCGCCAACAGCGATGGGCCGTCGATGATTACCAGTGGCCGGCCGGCCTCGGGAGCCAAGAGGCTTACCGCAAGCCGTGCATGATCGGCGTCACCGATGCGGCCATTCGTGAGAAGTTCGCGAAACCCGAATGCGACGATCACACCATCGCCCAAGTCGTCGGCCACGATTCCGGCCTGCCCTGGCTGGTCGAAGAAACAGCGTGGCTTGCCGCCAGATGCCGAGAAGGTCACCGCCTCGATCTGGCCGAATCCGTCATCGTCGTCGGTTTCAAGGCCTAGCTCTCGAACCGAACCCAACGCGTCGATCTCGCAGTCAAGTCCGGTGCGGTACGGACCAGCAACCGGGGTGGTCAGCAGCGAGCTCGAAGGATCGGCTACTACAAGCGTCCCGCCCGACTCGACCCATTCAAGAATTGCGGCGACCTCGTCCTCAAACTCGAGATCGGCATCGACCGCTGGTGTGCGGAATCGATCGACCAGCACGAGCGCCACGCCGTCGGTACTGGCCGGAGCGCCTCGGATTAGGTCGACATCGACGCCGTTGCGTTCGATGAGCTCAACCATCGCACTGGTTCCTCGTGACTTCGTGCTTTCTGGGTCGTACGCAGTGCCGTCGTCGTTGCTTCGCCCGATGGCGTAGAGCACCAGGGTGATGACCACGAGGACAAACACGATTCCGAAGCTGCGATTGGACCGGCCGGCCATCAGCCCACCAGCTCTCGGTCGTCGCGCCTTTTGGATGTCGTCTTGGCAGCCTCGAGCACCTCATCGCCGGTGCGACGAAGCTGGTCGACCATGGCCTGGTTGGCGGGCTGCTCGCCGTACCAAACATGTTCAAACGTGCCGGTGATCGTCGAGAACCCAGCAGCGCTCGCTGGAAGCCAATGCTCGACCTCGCCCTTGTACTCACCCGTGGTGCGACCGGGCGGGTTGTCGATGAGCTTCCGCTCGACCAGCTCGGCGATGACGTACCGGTAGCGGGCCCGAAGGGCTTCGTCCCAGCGCTCTTCCTTCTCGAACCGCTCGGCGTCGGCCAACAACTCTTTGGGCCGGAACCATCGCCCGATCTCGACCACAGGCTCTTGGTCGTAGGACACCGGC
Source organism: uncultured Acidimicrobiales bacterium (assembly GCA_937934655.1). Lineage (GTDB taxonomy): Bacteria > Actinomycetota > Acidimicrobiia > Acidimicrobiales > SHLQ01 > CALLQB01. The sequence continues at coordinate 3,343 of CALGZB010000241.1, forward strand.
TTCGGAAGACGACTCTGTACCGCCCGCCAGATCAACCTCGCGATCAACAGTATGAGTGCCCCGATAATCGTAAACCCGATGATCTTCCCGAGGAGCCCAGCGCCACCGACACCGCCAATGCCCAATCCGCCAAAGAGCCCGAAAAAATCACTGATTCGCCGACCGATCCACCCCGCTACATCGCTGATGATGTCGAGAATCCAGTCGGTGATAGGCCGGTACCACGGTTCGGAGTAGTCGTACTCGGGAGCATCGAGGATGTCTTTGATCTGGCGATCGACGTCGACCGGATCGGCCTCGGGAATCGGGAGATCCTTCATCACGACGCCCCGCCCTGATCGAGTTGCATCGCCGGGAGCGTTCCGAAGGCCTGCTCGGCCTCAATAGTTAGATCCATTCCCTCTCGACGGACTCGCGTGTCGTAGTAGAGAATGAGCGTGATTCCGGCGGACCCGACAAGCGACAGGATCGAGGTGAAGAGCGACCCGAGCGCCACCACCAGCCAGCCGTACGTTTCGCCGATCCAGCTACCCAGAAGCAGGGGAAGCACCCCGAGCGCAAGCTCGATGCCGATCATGATGAAAGCGCTCGCGCAGGCAACGCCAAATACCCGACCGGTGATCCCTTTCGCAAGAGTTCTCGAACGCTTCATAGCGCCGATGACCCCAAGGTCTTCGGTGATAAGCGCCGGGATGCTCATCATGAAGATGACCATCGCAAACAGGCCCGGAAGCACCAGCAGCACGAAACCAATGGCCTCGGCGATATGCACAAGCACCCAGACCGCCAATATCTTCCACCAACGCCGGCCGACGAACGACATGACGTCGCCGTAGCTGGGGTCGCGACCTTCAAACCATTCGAGTACGAGTTTTGCGATGGCCGCCGCCGTAAACACCAGCGCGAACTGCGGGAGCACGAACTCCAGAGCAAAATCGGCCCCGAAGATACTGCCGTTCTCTTCGGCTCCCGAACCGAAGATGGCGCCGAAGTCTTCCAGGATGCCGCCGTTGGCCAACGCATCCTTATTGAGGAAGGCCAGGAAGAGGTCGATCGGCGCCGAGAAGGTGGCAGCGAGCGAAACGACTTTCAAGGGGCTCGCCCTCAGGATTCCGAACGCTCCATCGAGGATCTCGGGGATAGTGAGCGGTTGCATGCGAAACGGTCGGGGTGGCGGCCCGACTGGCTCGTCGAGCTCATCGATAACCAATCCGCTCGAGCCACCGACGGCAGACGCATCTGGTGAGGGTCGCGAGATCGGCACTTCCGGCGTCGCCCACGGCCTCTCGCTCGAATCCACCACAGGTCCAGTTTGGTGGATGGAGGACACCCGGTGGGGTATCACCCGCCTGGGAGGGGTATCACCCGCCGGGGAATAGAGCGCAGGGAAGTCGGCTATGCGAAACTCCGGTAGTGCAAGGCTTCTCTCCCGACACCTATGGCGAGTCCTTCGCCGACGTCTACGACCGCTGGTACCCCGATGTGTCCGACACCGAAGGCACCGTCGTCAAGCTCCTCGAGCTCGCTGGGTCGGGGTTGATTATCGAGCTTGGCATCGGCACAGGCCGGCTGGCACTGCCACTTATCGCAGCGGGTCGATCTGTACGCGGCGTCGACTCATCGCCGGCCATGATCGCCGAACTGGCAAAGAAGCCCAGGGCCGATGAGATAGAGGTCCTTCAGGGCGACATGGGCACCATGCCGCTTGGAAAGGCGGGCGAAGCATCTCTGGTATTTGTAGCTTTTAACACCTTCTTCAATCTGCCCTCGGCCGAGACTCAGGCCGCTTGTTTTGGTGCAGCTAGCGATGTTCTGGCTCCCGGTGGCTGTTTTGTGGTCGAGACCTTCGTGGCACCGGATCCGAACGATCTCCCCCGCCGGGGTTTGTCGACCCATACCGTCGACGCAGACCGGGTGGTTCTTACCGCCACCGAGACCGATGCCGAGACCCAAACCATTCGTGGTCAGCACCTCGAGTTCACCGACGATGGCGTTCGGCTCCGGCCGTGGTTTCTGCGGTTCGCATCGATTGCCGAACTCGACGACATGGCTGTTTCGGCTGGATTTGTCCTCGAATCGCGCACGGCCGACTGGCAGGGTGCCGATTTCGGCCCCGACAGCGAGTCGCACGTGTCGATCTACCGCAAACCAGCTGCCCCCTCGTCCACTTTTGATTCAGATTTCTGACAGATTGAGGGAAATGGGTCGATTTCAGCCGATTTTGGAAGGATTTTGAAGAAATTCGACGCAGGACCCAGCGCGGAACAACTGGGTGTGCTATGTTCTCCTTCATCACGTCGTCGCACTAGCTCCAGCTAGTGCGATTCTTTCGTTTTCGGTCCCGGTTTTAGAGACCTGGTTTTAGAGACCCGGTTTGGGCTCCCCTAGGCCGGCATCACGCCACCGGCCGCAATCCAGTCGCCGATGCAGCGGTGCGCATCTTTGGGGTTGTAGACGTCTTCCTCGTAGCTCCACTTGCCGTTGCCCGCGTAGTGCAAAATCACATGCACATTGAAGACGTACTCGGTGTCGCCACCGGTCGGGTCGGGTAAACAGTTCGGAATGACCGCGACGACCCGGTTGCCATCGATCATGTAGTGATCGGTAGGGAAAAACATCTGGGGGAACGGACCCATGGTTTCGGTTATCCATGCGCGAATTTGGTCTTGGCCATCAAAGGTTCCGTAGTGATGTTCGCGGTAGCGGGCGTCGGCGGTGAACTGATCGGCCCACTGATGCCAATCGCCAGTAGCTACGGCGATCTCGCCACGCTTCCGGTAGGCAGCGAATTCGGCTTCAACCTCGTCACGCGAATGTGGGGGCGTTGGAACTGGTGGCGCCCAATCGGCTGGAGCGGTGAGCGAGTTATCGATTGGGAGGTCGAGCCGACCACCGTCTTCGAACCACTCGGTCCAGACCCTGGTCGCATCAGCCGGGTTGTAGAAATCCTCTTCGAAGTCCCACTTTCCATTCCCGGCGTAGTGCAGCACGGTGGTGTTCGGGAAGCCGTAGAACTTCCCGGTCCCGGTGGGATCCGGCAGGTTGTTCCAGATGTAGAGCGCAACCCGGTCGTCGGACACGACCCACCAGTCCATCCACAAGCTGAGGTTGGCGTAGTCGCGCATGCACGACACGATCCACGTCTTGATCTCATCGCGCCCGTTGAACCGGCCGAGGAAGTGTTCGATGTACTGCGCATCATCGGTAAAAAGGTCGGCCCATGCCGCCCAGTCGCGCTCACCGACACCTCGCTTGCGATATTCCGCAAACGCCTCCGCCACTTCCTCGTCGCTGTACTTCCCCATATACTTCTCCCCCTGTTTTCGGCTGCTGCACCTTTGCACAGACGCCACGGAATTCTTCAAAAGGCGGGGGAACGCGTGGGGAGAGGCGCACCTAGGAGAGTTCGCGGATTCGGTTTGGTTCGGGTTCAATCCACGGGTCGGCAGGGCTTTCGATCCGGCCATAGGCGTTCCAAGGTTTGAACCCAAGGCGTTCTTTCATCTTGTCGGAGAGCTGAGGCCACAGGTCGCGATCCAAGCCGAGCACTTGGTTCTCCTGAGCCCGGAACTGCGGGGCACAGAACGTTCCCAGCACTCCGAGCCGATCCTCTCCCCCGGTGTGAGCACCGGTCCCGTGCCAGAGCCGGCCATCGAAGACGGCAAGCGAGCCTGCCGATCCAACCAGCTGTTCGATGGGATAGTCGGCCTGCTCGGTCGGATGCGGTTGTGCTCCGGATAAATGAGTCCCCGAGACAAACTCGGTTGCACCATTGTTTGTGGTGAAGTCGCTCAACATCCACATCGTGTTTGCCACCACTGCCGGCGCAATGCCCAGACTCATGTCGGGCTCAAGCGCCGAACTTGCCGGCACTCGGCTGATCTCGGAGGGCCGCACATAGTCGGATCCCGGCGCAACCGGCTGCGGCATCCACCACTGATCGGTGTGGAGGCCCATTCGTTTTCCGCCGGGTTTCGCGATGTTGGCCGAGTGCGTCGACAGGATGAAACGCGGACCCAAGATGTGTCCGATCAACTCGTCGACGAGCGGATGCACCACCATGTCGCGGAAACACTGCCCCTTGTTGACCAGCATCCATAGGCGCTGGTTTATCCCCCCATTTGCTGCAGAAAAGGCGCCGGGTTTGAACAGCCCGTAATCGTCAAGCAGCGGCTGGTCGGGACCGCTGTCGCGAAAGTCCAGGTTGTCGCGTTCTTCGGCCGCCGCTTGGGCCACCAGGCGATCGCGTGCCTCCGAGAGTTCGTCACCCGCCAGAACGCCCGGAACGATACAGAACCCGTGCTGGTCAAGGTCGCGTTTGGCTTGCTCGATATCGAAGGAAGCATCCATAGAGCGAACGTAGCGGAGCCAAACCAAAGCAAACAAGAAGCGAGCGCTCTAGAAGCACCCGACGCGTCCACCTGGCACCAAACACCCCTTTAGGTGCCAGGTGGAAAACAGGGGGTTCGGTTCCAGGCACCGACCATGCCAGGCAGCGACCACGCTGCGCCGGAAGCGGCGCTGCCGGCCACCAGGTGCACTCTTACTAATCGTCTCTTACTAATCGTCGATGTGCGCTGCCTGTACGCCGGTGCCTTCACAGGCGTGACAGGGGACGATTTCTCGTCCGATTCGGCTTGCGCCTACCCCTTCGCAACCGTCACAGGGCTCTTCGAAGTAGCCGGTGACAGGAGGGGGCAATTGCTCAGTGATGACCAACCGAGACTTGCGTGACGTCACGGTGACGACCGCCCAGCACATAGCTAGGACGATCGCCAGCGCGACGACATTGAGCAATACGGCCATACGGTGAAGGTACCGCTTCTAGCCTCGTGCTTCCAAAGCCTCAATGAGCTTTGGAACGACCTTGTGAGCGTCGCCCACAATGCCAAGATCCGAGACCCCGAAGATTGGAGCCTCTGGGTCCTTGTTGATGGCAATAATGGTGTTCGAGCCCTTCATACCTACAAGGTGCTGCGTGGCGCCCGAGATGCCTACGGCGATGTATACCGATGGCTTTACAACCTTGCCGGTTTGTCCAACCTGGTAGGAGTACGGGACCCAACCGGCGTCGACGATTGCTCGGGATGCGCCAGGCGCCCCCTTGAGCAGCTTGGCAAGGCTTTCGACCATTGCATAGCTGTCGGCGTCGCCGAGGCCACGTCCGCCCGAAACCACGATTGCGGCTTCGTCGAGCTTGGGACCTTCGGTCTCTTCGACAAAGCGATCGATGGTCTTTGCAGCACCAGCGGCACCTGCATCGGCGGTTGCCAGCGGCATCACCATGGCGGGTGCTCCACCGTTTGGTTCAGCAGCGAAGGACTTTGGACGCACCAAGACGATTGGTGGCTTGTCGCCAGTTGCAGCGGTCTTCACATCGAGGGTTCCGCCAAAGACGGGCTCGACGCCGACAACACGGTCGCCGTCGACCATAAGGTCAACAACGTTGGTGATGACGGTTGCGTCAAGCTTTACCGACAAACGAGCGGCAACATCGCGGCCGTCGTAGGTGGTTGGCAGCAAGAACAGGTCGGGACCGGTTCCGGCAGCAACCGCCTGAGCCAGAGCGGCTCCGAGGTGAACTCCCTGCATTCCGCCAGCGAGGTCGCCAGTGGCGTGCACCATGGTTGCGCCGTGTTCGCCAGCAGCAGCGGCGATTGCCGTGCCGTCGCCGCCCACAACAACCTCAACCACGGGAGCGAGCTCGCGGGCCTTGGTGATGAGTTCGAGTGTGTTGGCCGACGCAGTGCCGTTGGCTTCTTCGCCGTATACCCAGATCTTTGAAAGTGTCATCAGATTCTCCTAAAGGACCTTGAGTTCGTCGAGGAATCCAACGATTCGCTCGTGGGCGTCGCCCTCGTCTTCGATCTTCTCGCCGGCTTCACGGGCAGGTGCCTCGATGATGTCGACGATTTCCTGGCCGCCGCCGGCCCAACCAACAGCGGTTGGTTCAATGCCGAGTGCCGCGCAGTCGAGTTCTTCGACCGGCTTGTTCTTGGCGGCCATGATGCCCTTGAACGATGGGTAGCGAGGCTCGACCACACCAGCGGTTACTGAAACCACTGCAGGAAGAGGACACTCGACAACGTCGTAGCCGGCTTCGGTCTGACGCTTCACGGTCATGGCGCCGTCGGCAAGGGTGATTTCCTTGGCGAAGGTGACTGACGGAAGGTCGAGGAGCGCAGCGATCTGCTCGGGGACGGTACCGGTGTAGCCGTCGCTCGATTCGGTTGCGGCCATGACCAGGTCGGGCGTGTTGCGGCCAATGGCTGCAGCAAGGACCTTGGCGGTCGACAACGCA
>CALGZB010000242.1 GCA_937934655.1 uncultured Acidimicrobiales bacterium
TTGTTCGAGGCATTCGTGAACGATCCAGGCGATGTGTTCGGCCGACTTCTGAAGGAAGTGCACGAAGTTGGTGCCGAACCCGGCCTGCACGATGCTGATCATCATCATGTTGGGGAAGTCGGCGGCCAGCACGCCGTGAAGGGTGTGGGCGCCGTCGTGCCACTGTTCGCTGAGCGCAATGCCATTGCGGCCACGAGGGTCGAATCCAAGCCGTTGATCGAGATCGGTGGTGACCTCAAAGCCCGAAGCAAAGATCAGCAGGTCGAGTGGATACTCGACGCCGCCTACCACTACGCCAGCGGCAGTGACCTGCTCGACGCCCTTGCCGTCGGTATCGACGAGGGTCACATTCGGCTTGTTGAACGTCGGCAGATACTCATCGTGGAATGTCACCCGCTTGCAGTGTTTGCCGTACCAAGCCTTGAGCTTCTCGGCGGTCTCGGGATCCTCGATAATGGTGTCGACCCGGTCGCGGATGCCCTGCATCGTCTCGAAGTCGCTCTGCTCAAGGGCGGCGGCTTCTTCCGGGTCATCGCTTTGTTTCTGCGTGTTCTCCCACATCACCTCGGTCCAGCCATCCTGCACCAGGTTGACGTCGGGCTTCACCCCGGTGACCGCATGGGTGAAGTTGGTAACGCGTTCTTCATGCCAGCCCGGCTGAAGTCCTTCGAACCAGTCGGTGTCGGTGGGGCCGTTGTTGCGCTCGCCAACCGCTGACGGTGTGCGCTGAAACACGAAGAGTTGCTCGGCGGTATCAGAGAGTTTGGGTACGGCCTGAATTGCCGTGGCCCCGGTTCCGATGATTCCCACGCGTTTGTCGCGGAGGTTCTCCATCGGTTCTTGCGAGCTGCCGCCGGTGTAGTTGAAGTCCCAGCGGCTCGTGTGGAACGACTTGCCTTCGAACTCGTTGATCCCCGGGATGCCAGGGAGTTTCGCTTTGTGGAGGATGCCGCCTGCGGTCACGAAGAACTTGGCCGACAACACATCGTCGCGGGTGGTCTTGACCGTCCAGCGCCCGGCAGCGCCTTCTTCTCCAACGGCGCTTTCTCCAACGGCGCTTTCTCCAACGGCAGTCTCTCCAGCATCGGTCCACTCAGCCGAGGCGATCTCGGTCTGGAAAAGGGCGTGGTCGTACAGGTCGAACGTGCGGCCGAGGAGTTGGCAGTAGGCGAAAATCTCGGGGGCGCTGGCGTACTTTTCGGTCGGCATATAGCCGGTCTCTTCGAGCAGCGGCAGATACGTAAACGACTCGACGTCGCACATGCAGCCGGGGTAGCGGTTCCAGTACCAGGTGCCGCCGAAGTCGCCGCCCTTCTCGATGATGCGGAAGCTGCGAACACCAAGCTTGGTGAGGTTGATAGCGGTGAGCATTCCGGCGAAACCGGCCCCGACGATCACCGCATCGACTTCTTCGACGATTGGGTCGCGCATGAACCCCGGTTCGACGTACGGATCGGTGTCGAAGTCGGCAAAGTCGCCTTCGAGTCGGCTGAACTGCGTGACGCCGTCGGTGCGGAGGCGCTTCTCGCGTTCGACGCGATAGCGCTCGCGTGCTTCTTCGAGCGATGGGGAACCGTTGGATGTCATTTCGACATCTTGGCAGCGGGGGCGCAGCGGCTCCCAACCCTCTGGTGAGGTTTCCGCTTCGGATTTGTTTACCTCGTGTTCACCTCCTGTTCGCTTTGGATCCCCGCTTCGTTCACCCCCTTCCATTCAAATGGAGATCGTGAATGATGATCCCCCTCAGTTTCCGCCAAGTACAGCGACGCGACTCCAGTGCGTAGCGAAGCTCCTTGGCCTGCTCGCAGTGTTTGCAATCGTCGGGACGTTGGTCAATTTGATTGGCGATGACACCGCTTCGGTCGCTGGCCCGACCGACGGCTCTGATAGTGGCGACGTCATTGGCGAGTTCCTGGTTTCAGGGTCATCGACGGTCTTCCCGATCGTTCAACGACAAGCCGAGCAATACAAAGACATCGAGCCAGGTGTCGCAATCGCGGTTGAAGGCCCGGGCTCCGGCGATGGCGCCAAGAAATTCTGCGCCGGCGAGGTCCCCATCGCCAACGCTTCTCGGGAGTTCAAAGACGAAGAGATCGAGATTTGCGAAGCAAACGGGATCGAGTTCATCGAACTTCGACGAGGCATCGACGGCATCAGCGTCATCACCTCGGTCGAGAACGATCTGATCGACTGCCTTTCGTTCAACGATCTCTACGCACTTACGGGTGAAGAGTCGCTGAACTTCGAGTCCTGGGCCGAGGCCAACAGCCTCACCGAACAATGGGGAGGCACGCAGTTCCCCGATGTGGCGCTCGATGTGTTTGGTCCGGGCGAAGAGTCGGGAACCTTCGACTCGTTCGCCGAGATCGTGATCGAAGGCGTGGCGAAGGGAAAGACCGGACTCGACATCGAAGCCCGCGAGTTCGTCGACACGGTGCGCCCCGACTACACCTCGAGCCCTGATGACAACGTGGTGGTGGAAGGCATCGAAGCCAGCCAGTACTCCCTCGGCTGGGTCGGCTTTGCCTACGCCCAGGAATCCGCAGCTGCGGGCCGAGCGAAGCTCCTTTCGGTTTCTGTTGAAGACGGTGGTGCCTGCGTCGAGCCAACCGCCGAAACCATCGCCGCTGCCGAGTTCCCAATCGCCCGTTTCCTCTACACCTACATAAACGTCGATGACGCGGCGAACCAGGCCGGCGTCGCCGACTTTGTCGACTACATGCTCAGCGACACCGGGCTTGAGTCGGTAAGCGCCGTCGGCTACATCGATCTGCCGGCCGACGAGCTCGATAAGGCTGCTACAACGTGGGCAAACCGGACACCGGGTCGTCAATACGGTGAGTGACACATCAACGGCGCAAGCCCCCGAAGCCGCATCTCCCGAACCTCCGGCGAAGCTGCGTTCCTGGACGCCAACAACTCCAGCTCTCAGATCGCGAGCACTGGCAACCGCGGTTGAAGGCATCCTCTATCTCGTCATTGTCATGGCCGTCGCGGTCGTCGAGTACTTCGTGGCTGGGCCGATCGGCGACTTTGGGCTGTCCAACTGGTGGATTGGTTTCGTCATCATGGCGATCTGGCAGGGCTGGCATTGGGCGGGCGCACAAACGCCAATCGGGTCCTATATCGATCACTACTTCGCCGACAGTGCCGGAGCCCCGGCCTGCTTCTGGTGCATCGCTACTCGCCAGCTCACCCGGTTTGGGTTTCTCTACGCCCTTCCGATTCTGGCGTTCTCCACAAACATCGTGATGATGTTTGTGTTGTTCGCCGTCGCCGGGCTGATCATTCATTTCACTCCTGATGGACGGGCCCCCTGGGATCTCTTCGCAGGAACACACCTCACCGAGTCGCTCGCCATCGAACGATCCGTTGCACTGGCCGAAATCACGAAACCGGCCGACTTCCGGCTCGGGCGGCAGCGGGTTGCCGAGAACAACCGGGCTCGGCGCATCATGCTGCTCGCTGGCCTTTCGTCGGTGTTCATCAGCGTCCTCATCGTCTGGAACATCTTCAGCGAAGCGTGGGAGTTCGTGGCCGCCGATGAGTTCGAGTGGAGCTTGCTTACCGACATCGGCTGGTTCCCGCGGCGAAACAAGTTCGACCTCGCGACCCTGTTTGTCGGAACCCTGTGGATTACGGGCATCGCCATCCTCGTGGCCGGGCCCATCGGTCTCGGCGTGGCGATCTACCTCTCGGAGTACGCAAGGCCGAAGGTTCGCACGATTGTGAAACCAATGATCGAGACGCTCGCGAGTATCCCGTCGGTTGTTCTTGGTTTCTTCGCTATCGCCTTCATTAGTCCCGACATTCTCAAGCGGTTCGGTGGGCTGTTTGGGATCGACTTCGGCATCTTTAGTCTGCTCAGCGCCGGGATCGGTGTAGGCATCTTGTCGGTACCGATTGTGGCGTCGATCGCCGAAGACGCCATGCGGGCGGTACCCCGTGAGCTTCGCGAGGCCAGCTACGGGCTCGGAGCACGGAAAGCCACAACGGCTCTTCGGGTGGTGTTCCCCGCTGCGCTATCGGGCATCTCGGCGGCGCTCATCGTCGCGATTTCCCGAGCGATTGGCGAGACGATGGTCGTGTTCATCGCCGCGGGTGGCTCAGGTGGAGCCATCTTCGAATCCAATCCGTCCGAACCCGGACAAACCATCACCGCTGCGATGGCATCGCTTGGAGCCGGCACCGACAGTGTGGCCGGCTCGGGTATCGCCTTTCAGAGCCTTTACTTCCTGGGAGCGCTGCTCTTCATCATGACGCTCATCCTCAACGTCTTCTCCGACGCCATCGTTCGCCGATTCCGGCAGGTGTACTAATGACCGCACTCTCTCCAGACCGCCCGGGCAAGACCCGCCTCCCACTGACGCTCGAAAGCCTCAAGCGGCAACGTTCCAAAGATGGTTTCGGCCAGGTGTTCCAGGGCCTTCTTCTGTTCTCTGTTGCGATTGCGTTTGCGATGGTCGCCACGGTGCTCATCACCGTGCTCATCGACAGCAGCGAAGTGCTGCGAGGGCAGTTCTGGGACTTCCTGACCAATAAGAGCTCGAGCGATCCGGCGAAGGCCGGTGTGGCTCAGGGCATCCGGGGCAGTCTGATCATCGCTGGCATCGTGACGCTCGTGGCATTTCCCGTGGGTATTGGTGCGGCGATCTACCTCGAAGAATACGCGGCTGATACACCGCTCACCCGACTTATCGAAGTCACCGTCCGCAACCTCGCCGGTGTGCCATCGATTGTTTATGGCCTCCTTGGCCTTGCGGTGTTCGTGCAGGGCCTCGGCGGCATAACCGGAGGGAGTTCGGTTATTTCTGCCGGGCTTACCCTGGCCATCCTGGTGCTTCCGATCATCATCATTACGGCCAGCGAATCGATCCGGGCAATCCCAAGCAGCCTTCGCGAAGGTGCATACGGGCTCGGAGCCACGCAGTGGGAAGTAATCCGCACCCAGGTGCTTCCCGCAGCGATGCCTGGCATTCTCACTGGAGCGGTGCTCTCAATCGCTCGGGCGTTGGGCGAAGCCGCCCCGCTGCTCGTTATCGGGGCTGCAGCCTTCTACTCCACCGGTTTCCAGGGCCAGCTCGATCAAATGCAGGGAGCGTTCACGGCACTTCCGATGAACGTAGCGACGTTTGCCAAACTCCCAGCCGATGTGTGGGCCGGACACGCTGCCGCCGCAAGTGTTGTCGTGCTGGTTCTTGTCTTTTCTATCAATCTGGTTGCCATCATTGCCCGAGCTCGACTTACGAAGAAGCTTGGACGATGAGCAGCCTGGAAGTGAACAATCCAAAGGTTTCGATGTCCGACCAACTACCGTCTTCCCCAGTGAGCGAGACCCCACCAACCGCCGGCGATAAGCCAGAGACCGTGTTTACGGTTCGTGACCTCAACGTCTACTACGGCGACTTTCGAGCCGTCGTCGACGTTGGGCTCGAAGTCTACGAACGCGAGATCACTGCATTCATTGGCCCCTCGGGCTGCGGAAAGTCCACCGTCCTACGTTGTTTTAACCGGATGAATGATCTGATCGACATCGCTCGGGTCGAAGGCCAACTGCTCTTTCACGACATCGATCTCTACCACCCCGACGTCGACCCGGTTGCGGTGCGTCGTCGCATCGGCATGGTGTTCCATAAGCCCAACCCGTTTCCCAAGTCGATCTTCGACAACGTGGCGTTCGGCCCAAAGATCGCTGGTATGGGCGGCGATCTCGATGAGATCGTCGAAACGTCGCTCAAAGGCGCCGGACTGTGGGACGAAGTGAAAGATCGTCTCGACAAATCAGCCTTGGGACTCTCCGGTGGTCAGCAGCAGCGACTCTGCATTGCCCGGGCAATCGCCGTGCAACCCGATGTATTGCTCATGGATGAGCCGTGCTCGGCCCTCGACCCCATCGCTACGGGTACTATCGAGGAACTCATGCGAGAGATGAAAAGCCAGTACACGATCGTTATCGTGACCCATAACATGCAGCAAGCGGCCCGAGTAAGCGACCGTACAGCGTTCTTTACCGCTGAGGCTGACGAAGCAACGGGCCAACGTCGGGGCAAGCTCGTCGAATACGACGACACCGGCCTCATCTTCTCGAACCCTAACGACGAACGCACCGAGGCCTATATCACGGGCCGGTTTGGTTGATATGAACGAGATACGTACCGAACTCAACGAACGACTTGGAACAATCCGGGAGCTACTGCTCGAGTCGATGAACTTGGTTGCGCAGCGAGTGGACGAAGTTACCGAGGTTCTCCTCAGCCGCGATGTGGCGGGCGCCGACCGCATCATTTCCCTCGATGACGAGTTCGACCTCATCGCGCAGCAGATCGAGGATCAAAGCATCGAGACGCTGATCCGTGAGCAGCCAGTAGCCAGCGACCTTCGAACCATCGTCGCGGCGATGCATATGAACTCCGACATCGAGCGCAGTGGCGACCTTTGCGCCAACATCGCCAAGGCCGTCGGCCGTCTCCAAGGCACCCAGATCGACGATAAGACCCGCGACCTCATCGTCCGGATGGCGCATCAAGCGAAGCTGCTTTTCGAGCGTTCGGCCGAGGCATACAGTCGCCTCGACGCCGAACTCGCTCGATCAATCGACGAACTCGACGATGTGCTCGACGATCTTCATCGCGAGTACATCCAGCTCGTCATCAAAGAAGCAAAGCATGGCGACATGGTGCCCCAACAGTCGCTTCAGCTGGCCCTGATTGGACGGTTCTACGAGCGCATTGGTGACCATGCCGAGAACCTCGGCGAACGAATTCGCTACATCGTTGACGGCTGGACCCCCGAACGAGAAGGCGCCGAACGGGCTCGGGCCAAAGCATCCAACGCCGAGGTCGAGCAGCCCGAAGACGGAGAGATCCGCAGCCGCGGTCTGGCCATGATCGATTCGATCAGCGAAGAACGTCGAATCGACGCGACCCGCCGCGACTTTGTGGCCAACGTGAGCCACGAGCTGAAAACACCCGTTGGCGCCGTCGTGCTCTTGGCCGAAACGATGGTTGATGCCAACGACGAAGAGCGGTCCCGGCTTATCGAACACCTCAATCAAGAGGCAGCCCGAATGGAGAGCATCATCGATGATCTCCTCGAGCTCACTCGCCTCGAAGAGTTCGATGCGGCGAGCGAGCCAGTAGGCATCGACGACACCGTCATGATGGCGGTAGATCTCGCCAGCGGGTTCGCCGATGCTCGCAACATCCAGGTCGCAGTAGTGGGGCTCCCCAGTGACACGACGGTCGATGGTGAACAACGCCAGATCGTTCGGGCGCTCGTGAACCTCATCGACAATGCTGCCCGCTACTCCGAACCTGGCACCCAAGTGTCGGTGACCATCGACCCGTTGGTCGACACGGTCGACATTTCGGTGACTGACACTGGCGTCGGCATCGCTCGACCAGAACTCGAACGAATCTTCGAGCGTTTCTACCGGGTCGACCGAGCCCGAAGTCGTGAAACCGGTGGCACCGGGCTGGGCCTGTCAATCGTTCGCCACGTCGCCGACAATCACGGCGGCCGAGTCTTTGTCGACTCAAAGCCCGGTGAAGGGTCGACGTTTACCCTGCAGCTTCCAAAGAGCGCGACTCCAGCCGCTTCTGGAGCTGACCAGGCGTGACGTTGGTCTGGCGAACAGCGCCGTGAGTAGAGAACCGTGAGTGACACGGTTGTGCTGGTCGTCGACGACGAACCGGCCTTTCGCGAGGGCCTCCGCCAAGCGCTGAGTAAAGAAGGCTTTGAAGTTCACCTCGCTGAGGATGGTGAGCAGGCTGTTGAACTGTTCGACAAGATCCATCCCGAGATCGTGTTACTCGACGTGATGCTGCCTCGAATGTCGGGGATCGATGTCTGCCGCCATATCCGCTCAGTCGGCGAGACCCCCGTCATTATGGTGTCGGCCCGTTCCGAGGAGATCGACGCGGTGGTTGCGCTCGAGGTAGGGGCCGACGATTACATCACCAAGCCGTACCGCCTTCGCGAACTCATCGCTCGTATTCGCACTGTGCTTCGTCGTGGCGGCGGCGTAACCATGACCGATGTCGATCCGCTGGCCGTATCCACGTTGGCCGTTGGCGGCATCGAACTCGACTCGGACCGTCATGAGGTCCGTCGTGAAGGCCAGACGTTGGAGATGCCCCTCAAGGAGTTCCAGCTTCTTTCGATCCTGATGGCGAACGCCGGTTTTGTGATGACCCGCCAGGACCTCATCAACCGGGTGTGGGGCTACGACTACTACGGCGATACCAAAACTCTCGACGTGCACATCAAACGGCTGCGCTCGAAGATCGAGGCCGATCCGGCCCATCCCGAGCTCATCGTCACGATTCGGGGCTTGGGCTACAAGTTCACGCGGTAGCTGAACAGCGTGTTTGTCTGAAGTTCACCGAAGCGTTGGCTCATGTTCAAGCCAACTCTCCGTTCTGGAAACCTCAGGTTCCTACCTTGTGCGCATGAACCCAACCACGCTCACCCAGACACAATCCCAATCCATCTCCGCTGGAAGACTTCTTGCTTGCCTTCTCGCACTGGCGCTCGTCATCTCGGCGTGCGGAAGCGGAGTTGGCGACACGACAACGGATGCCGCCGCCCTGAACTCATCGGGCGAGGGAGCGTTTCTCATTTCCGGATCGTCAACGGTCTTTCCAATCGTGCAGCTTCAGGCCGAGCGCTACGAGAACATTGCTCCCGGGGTCGCCATCGCGGTTGAAGGCCCAGGTTCGGGCGACGGCGCCAAGAAGTTCTGCGCCGGAGACGTTCCAATCGCCAATGCTTCACGTCAGTTCAAAGACGAAGAGGTTGAAATTTGCGAAGCGAACGGCATTACGTTTGTCGAGCTCAACCGAGGAATCGACGGCATCAGCGTCGTCACTTCGGCAAACAACGACGCCATCGAATGCGTGTCATTCAACGACTTGTATGCGTTGCTGAGCGACGAATCAATCGGTTTCACGAACTGGGCCGATGCGAATTCGCTCACCGATACGTGGGGCGGACAGGAGTTTCCCGACGCTTCGCTCGACATCTTCGGCCCGGGTGAGGAATCGGGGACCTTTGACTCGTTCAATGAGATCGTCATCGAGTCGGTGGCGAAGGGGAAGACCGGGCTCGATGTCGACAGTCGAGACTTCGCCGAGATCATTCGCCCCGACTACACCTCAAGCCCTGACGACAACGTCATCATCGAAGGAATCGCCAGCAGTCAGTTCTCGCTCGGATGGGTTGGCTTTGCGTTTGCTCAAGAGGCCGCCGAAGCCGGCAAAGCCAAGATGCTGCAGGTAGCGGAACAAGATGGCGGCGATTGTGTATCGCCAACCGCCGAGACCATCGCTTCCGCCGAGTTTCCCATTGCCCGGTTCTTGTACACCTACGTCAACATCGACGCTGCTGCGAACACACCAGGGGTCGCCGACTTCGTCGACTACATGCTCAGCCCTGAGGGTCTTTCAGCAGTGAGCGAGGCTGGATACGTCGCACTACCAGAGGTTGATTCGGCAGCGGTGCTCGAAGCCTGGGCCAACCGATTGCCTGGCAGGAACTAGCTCTTCGGTGCTCAGCATGCGTCGGCTTGAGACACTCTGAGACTCGATCCGCAGCCGCTCTAGAGCTAGACTGGTACCTCCAGCTGGCGGCTTAGGAGCGAAGTGTCTAAGTACGACGTTTTTGTGAGCTATGCGCGGGAAGATCGTGCGAGCGCGGAACGTCTTATCGAGGCGCTTCGTGAAAGCGGATGCACACTTTGGTGGGACGATAACATCCCCACCGGATCAAAGTTTGATGCCATTCTCGACCAAGCTCTGAGCGATGCAGCGTGTGTGTTGGTGCTCTGGAGTCCGGACGCCATCACCTCCGAATGGGTCAAGATGGAAGCCCAGTTCGGGTTGGCCCGTGACGCTCTCGTGCCGGTCTTTGTCGCTCCAGTCGACCTGCCGCAGCCCTTTCACCGGTTGCAAACCGCGGACCTCACAAACTGGACAGCTGGAGATATCGACGACCCGACGTTCCAACGGGTTATCGCCGACATCGAGTCCATCGTCGGACGAGCAAGCGTCGATGCCGCCGGCCAGCCCGTCGATGGGTTCGACGAGAAGCACGCGATTGCGGTCTTGCCGTTTGAGGAACGTTCGGTCGGGGCCGAGCCGAGCTACCTCGGCGAGTCCATCGCCGAAGACCTCATCCGAAGCCTGCAAGCATTCAAGACGCTGCCGGTCATTGCCCGACACTCAAGTTTCGCGTTCGACCGCGACCGTCCGGATCTCAAACGAATCGCGCGGGAGCTTGGCGTCGGCTACATCGTTTCGGGAAGCGTTCGAACCACCGGTGATCGCGTTCGGGTCGCCGTCGAACTCATCGACGGCGTCGACCAGCACCTCGTCTGGTCAGAGAACTTCGAACGACAGGTTGTCGACATCTTCGACCTGGAAGACCAGATCTCTGTTGAGCTCGCGAGCCGGATCGAACCCGAGATCACCCGAGCCGAACGGCTCAGGGTTCTGCCGAGCCACCCTGACACGCTGTCGACATGGCAGCTTCTGCGTCGGGCGCAGCATCATCAATTCATGCTGACCCTCGAGGACGCTGCGATCGCGCGGGAGATGGTCGAAAAGGCGCTCGCAAGCGAACCTGACTCGGTCGACGCGCTTTGTGTGATGGGTTGGCAGGAATTCTGGGATGTCTCCGCTCGTCATGGAGTTGGCGACGATTGGGATGGATTGGCGAAGATCGCCAGACGGGCACTCTCCGTCGACCCCGAAGATAGCGGGGCGCTTGAGCTTCTTGGCATCGCTTCGATGCTCGGCGGAGCGCCGTTTGAAGCCCGATCGATCTTTGCGCAGGCGGTGCAATCGAATCCGTGCAACGCCTCCGCTCTCTCGAACCTTGGCTCCACCTACATTCTCACCGGCCAACCCGAGCTCGGCATCGAACCTATCGAGCGCGCTCTGCGGCTCAGCCCCGTCGACCTCTTTGCTTTTCATGCCCGGGGCGAACTTGCTCACTGCTACTTCCTGATGGGCGAGTGGGGCAAGGCGATTGCCGAGGCCAACAAGTCCTTGCGAATTCGGAAAAAGTACTGGCTCGCCCAAGTAATCCGAATTGCAGCGATGGCCCGGGGCGGCCGCATCGCCGACGCATCAGTAGCGCTCGAAGAGTTACTCGAACACCGAGACGACCTTTCGATGCGTCATATCCGCTATATCAACTATCAAGACCCAGAACGATTTGAATACCTGGCAGAGTCTCTCGAGCTGGCAGGTTGGGTTCGGCCTAGGATGTAGCCAGTCGTAGCGGGCTGGCCAGCCAGGTCAGGACAAAGAAATAGGCGGGGACACAAGCAATGGCGGAATATTCCTTAGCGGACCTCAACCCCGCTGGAATGAAACAGAACCTCACGTTTTTGGCGCTCAACAACGTGCTGCCGCGGGTGCTGGGCATCCTGACGAAGGTCGCTCCCGTCTGGAACGTTCCCGGGACGAACATCACGTTGGTCACCGGCTTCGACGAAGTGCAAGAGGTGTTTTCCCGACAGCTCGACTTTGAGGTTCCCTACGAGGAACACGTCGAGGTGCTGGAGTGGGACAACTTCGTTCTGGCGATGCAGGACACCAACAGGTACCACCACGTGCACCGCAACATTATGGCGTTGTGGAAAAGCGACGATGTCCAACAGATCGCCGATATCGCGCGGGAAACCGCAACCGAGATCCTTGCGGGCGAAAACGGCACGATCGACCTCATCCAAGAACTTGTGAAGCCGGTGCTGTTGGCGATTGTCGAGCAGTACTACGGGGTGCCGGTACCCGCTGAAAAGCGTCAACCGTTCTTCGACGGCAACCTCGCCGGAAGCGGCTTTGTATTTAGTGGCCCCAAAATTTCGGAGAAGAAGGCCGAAGCTGCGAGGGCAGCAGTCGCGGCCGTTTGGCCCGTAATCGATGCGGCGATGAACGATGCTCGCGGCCGTCATGCGGGCGCGGCTGCCGAACCCGGAGCGAGGGGCGACACCGTGCTCGATCGCTACTACCAGGCCGAGATCGAGGTTCCGACGGATCCGACGGATCCCGATGGCCCGCAGTCGAGGGTGCCGCTTGCCGAACACTTCACCGAAGCCGAGATGCGCTCGTCGATGATGGCGATGATCGGCGGATACCTCCCCACCGACACCAACGCCGCCGGAAGGATCATGCAAACGCTTCTGACTGACTCGGAAGCGATGTCGTACCTGAGGCGAGCGGTAAGCGACGGTGACGACGATGCGCTGCTTCAGGGCATCCACGAAGCCCTTCGGCTCAACTACATCATCCCGCTGCTGTGGCGCCGCTCGGCTGGCAACCAACGATTGGGCGAAGGACGGCTACCCGGGAACCAGTACGAGATCGGCGGCAATCGAATCCTTGCGATTTCGTTGCAAGCAGCGATGTTCGACCGGCGACGGGTCAGCGATCCCAAAACTTTCGATGCCAATCGGCCCTCTGGCGATTCGATGATCTACGGCCACCGTTTTCACTACTGCGTCGGGTCGTTGATCTCAGACACCATTCTGACCGAGCTCTTTCGGGTGGTGTTGAAATGCGACGCACGACAACCGCCAGACGAGTCTTTGCGCGATATCAGGTGGGTAGGCATGTATCCCTGGAACATGTGGATCGATTACCAGCGATCGGCCGCAAGGGATCTGGCATGAAGGAACCTGACATGACCGGCTCTGGAGGAGTTCGCAAAATGCGCTCGGCGCCGCTGACCGTCATCACACCGGTCCCCAAAGCGAAGTCGTTTCCGGCACGGTTGTTCTTGGCGTATATGCGCCGGTTCTCGATCCTTCAAGAGGTTCGCGACCTCAAGTTCATCCACTTCGCACGATGGCAACGGATCACTCGCAGTTCGTTACCGACGTTCAAGGACCAGCCAGCGGAGGAAGACGGCGATGACCTGTTCGTGTTCTCGACCAATTTCAATGGCCCGTGGAACCAGTACATCGATACCTTTTCTCGCGTCGACCAGATTCGAAAGGGAATCAAATGGCTCTGGTGGTTTAGCGACCGATTCCCCGGCCCCGTTCCGATCCGCAACTTCAAGAGCTACATCAACTATCACACCTACGATGAGCAGCTTTATTACGACGCCTACCCGGACGCCACAGTCCGCGATATCGCCGCAGCGCTTTCGGTGGCCGAAGGTTTGCGGCAATTCATCGAAAGTCGGCCGGCCGCAGCCCCAAGCGAGCAACAATTTGCTGACCGCTACCTGGCGTTCCTGCAAGGGATGGCCAACACTGCAGTGCCGGAGGGGAGCGACGATCAGAGTTTCCTGACCGCGATGTGTCCCATCGAACCCGCTGCAAGCGGCGCGGTGACCAGAAGGATTCGCCGATATCTCGAAGGGCGGTCCTCGGAGCCGGATATCTTCGCCGACTGCCCCATGGTCCACATGGCTCGATTGGTGGTTGTCGACGATCTTCGGCCAGCGCTAGGGAACAGCACGGCAGAGAGTCTCAGCTCGCGCTACCTCTTGTTCATCGTTGAACTCGACGGCAACATCGACGACTTCCTCGACAGGTTGTACGACGTTGCCCCCGATTTCGTGCATGCCGTTTGGGGCGACTGTGTTGGTTTCCCAACCGACCGGAAGGGTCCGGTCTTCTTTCGCCGGTACATCGAGAGCTGCAGCTTCAAACCCAACCTGCCATTCGCCGCATTTCCGAAGGTTTCGGTTTCGACCATCACATCGGCGCTTGAGCTTCGGGACGACCTGATGAACAAGGTCGAGGAGTGGTGCGGGCCACCGAGTCGTGATGCGTGGAGCGACTTCGAGGCCAGCCTGTGCAACCAGTACGCCGGTGGAGGTGCCCGTGGGTACTAGCGCAACCGACCACACCGACATCCAAGCGATCTTGCAGGGGTTCGGCCATCAGTACAAAGTGGCTCGATATGTGATGATTCGCCTTTCCGACTCGCCGACAGTGAATCAGGGCTTTCTGCAACGCCTTCCCGGTGCGCTCGGCATCGCTGAGGTTCCTACTTCGGTGCAAACGCTCAACGGGAATCAGCCCCCAGTTGCGGTGACGACGGCGTTTTCGTATCAAGGACTTGAAAAACTCGGGGTGCCCTCGACGACGTTGACTACGTTCCCCGAAGATTTCTCCGCCGGGATGGCCTCTCGGGCTGCAATCAACTGCGATACCGGGCGTTCTGCTCCGAATGAGTGGGAGTCGTTCTGGGGCGACGGGGTCGATGTTCTCATCGGCATTATCGCCGGATCCAATGAACTCGCTACAGAAGCCCATGAACGGCTTTGGACGCTCTTGGGGGCCTTCGAAGCTGAACGAGGCGACGTCCCGGACCCTATCGTCGAGGCAGGCTCGGATCAGGGGCAGCGCATCTACGGACCCATCCGAGATGGGTATGAGCGTCCTATCGAGCATTTCGGATTCCGTGACGGGGTGAGTAACACGCCAATCCGCGGATTGATCGACGACTCCTCGCCCAAGGTCCGAGGAGCGGGGCGACTCGATGCCAAGGGCGACTGGCATCCGATTGCCGCCGGCGAGTTCCTGTTCGGCTACAACGACGAAATAGGGGAGTCGCCTGAATCACCACAACCGGCATCGATTGCTCAGAACGGCACCTTTCTGGTGTACCGAAAGCTCTCGCAGAATGTCGAGTTGTTCCGGCGCTACCTCGACGACGTGGCCGCCCAGTTGGGTCTCGACCCGGCGATGGTCGCCGAGAAGATGGTCGGCCGACGCAAAAACGGAGATCCGCTCGTTGAAACCTTCAACGGCCTCAACGACTTCGATTTCGCCGAGGACCCCCACGGGCGCCAATGTCCGCTGGGCTCTCACGTGCGGCGAACGAACCCGAGAGACTCGCTTGGATTCCAAAGCTTGTTAGTCGACCGGCATCGCATGGCCCGTCGAGGAATCACCTACGGCGAGCCTGCCGAGGTTGGCAACGCAGACCCGTCCAACGATGACCCTTTCCCGGACCGGGGTTTGCTTTTTTTGGCCCTCAACATCGACATTGCGCGCCAATTCGAGTTCGTGCAGAGCGAGTGGGTGAACTTTGGGAACGACTTCGACCAAGGCAGCGACTGCGACCCGCTGACCGGATCGCATGGCCACGGGGAGGGGCGGATGGCGTTGCACTACGACAATCAAAACCCCGCGATCACCTGTTCAGCGATTCCACGATTCGTCGAGACCCGAGGCGGGGAGTATTTCTTTGTCCCCGGCTGCGACGGCTACCGTCTGATCATCGAAGGCAAGTTCGGTCCTTCGTTGTGATCCCATCGATCGAGCGAGTCACCCCAGACCAGGGCAGCCGACAACCAACACCAATAGTAATCGTGGCGGACGAGGAGAATCCCATCTCTGTGGCTCTGCACGACATCGCCCAAGCCATCGCGAGGGCCGAGTACCTCCTGGCATACGAGTTGTGTGACAACTTCACGACCGATCAGCGTGAAGAGCTCGGACCTGCCGATGCGCTCCGGGTTGACTACTACCGGTGTCTGGCGCTCGCCCGAGGCGGATCGGGAACCGCCGCCAAGTCGGCTCTCGTCGAGTTGCAGAGCCGTGCCACCCCAACCCAGCTACCCGCGGACTTCGAAGAAGACCTTGCCGCACTCGAAGCCCGCCTTGCGAAGGACGACGCGTTCCGTCGATCAGGCGCCGAGCGGCAGGCTTCGGCCCGCCATGCCGCCACGCTTTACGAAGCGGTCTTTACCAAACTCGGCCGGCCGTACGCATGCATTAATGCGGCGACGATGCTGGCTATCGGTGCCGGTCCCGATGAAGATGCGATGGCCCGCTCAAAGGAACTCGCCACGATGGCGCTCGAGGGCGCAGAAACCTCTGAGTCCACAAACGACGTGGGTCGTTACTGGCAAGCCGCCACCCGTGCCGAGGCGCTAGCCGTGCTCGGCGACTATCCCGCAATGGCCGTTGCCATCGCTGATGCGGCAGCGCTTCTGCCCCAAAACCGGTCGGTTCGATCCACTACTGTGCGTCAGCTTTCGGTGCTCTTCGAGGTGCTCGGCATCGACCCCGACGCACTCGAACCGCTGCGAAACCCACCGGTTCTTCACTATTGCGGCCACCGAGTTTCCGGTGAAGCCGATACCGGCCGACTCCCAGGCGCAGCCGTGCCAGAGGTGCAAGCCGAGATCATCGAGTTCCTCGACGCACGGTCGTTCTCGGCCGCCTACGGGTCCTTGGCATCTGGCGCCGACATCCTCGTTGCCGAGGCCTGTCTCGACCAAAGCATCGACCTTCACGTTGTACTGCCGTTCGCTGCCGACGAATTCGTCGAGGTGTCGGTGGCCGACTCGGGGTCGGATTGGGTCGACCGATTCTGGCGATGCATCGACGGGGCGACGAGCGTCATCGTGGCATGCGACGACGAGTATCTCGACGATGACGTCCTGTTCGGGCATGCGGCCAAGCTGGCCATGGGCGAGACACTCAACCGGGCCAACCTGCTCGCAGCGAACTCGATACAGCTCGCAGTGTGGGACCGCATCGAGGCCCCGCCAGAAGCAGGGACCTCGCACGACATTCATGTGTGGCGTTCAACCGGGGGAGTGACCCACGTTGTCGACTCTCGGAGCGCCGGCGCCCAGCAGGGCGTTGTGGGTACCGGGATGCTCAGCAGGGAAATCCGGGCGGTCGTGTTCGGCGACCTCAAGGGCTACAGCCGGTTGGGCGATCGTAGTATCCGGGCGTTTCAAGCCAACGTCATGGCTCCGCTCGCCGAGGTGCTTCGCCAAGCGGGCGACGGCGTGCTGGTTGCTCAAACGTGGGGCGATGGACTCAAGGTCATCTTCGCCGATGTTGCGGTGGCAGCGTCGGTAACGCTCGATATCCAATCGGTGCTGGCCAACGTCGATCTCGAATCGGTCGGGCTCCCGGCCGACTTCGGGCTCCGGCTGAGCGGCCATGTCGGTCCGCTTTTGCCGATCATTGACGCCGTCAGTGGCCTCGGCGACTATGCGGGGAGGGTTATGACCCACGCTGCTCGTATCGAGCCTCGAACCCCCGAAGGCGAGGTATACGTCACGAGCGCCTTTGCGGCCTTGCTCGCTCTGACGCCCGACACCGACGTGACCCCCGAATATGTGGGCACCATCACCACAGCTCGAGACTTCGAGACGATCCCTGTGCATATCCTCACGCGAAACTCTTGAGTGCTGCTGGGGGTCGTTGGCTATCGTGAAGTAATGCCATCGAAGATCCTCAAATCCAACAAGCTCGACAACGTGCTCTACGACATCCGGGGACCGATTCTCGACGAGGCGAATCGTCTCGAGCATGAGGGCAACCGGATCTTCAAGCTCAACATTGGTAACCCGGCGCCGTTTGGGTTCGAGGCGCCCGAAGAAGTGCTGGTCGATATGGTCCGCAACCTCCCGACTGCCCAGGGCTACTGCGACTCGCAGGGTCTGTACAGCGCTCGGAAAGCGGTGATGCAATACAACCAGCGCATGGGTATCGCCGGTGTCGAGATCGACGACATCTACATCGGCAACGGTGTTTCCGAGCTCAT
>CALGZB010000243.1 GCA_937934655.1 uncultured Acidimicrobiales bacterium
GACTCTCTCGCATCACGCCGCGGGCGATCCAACCGGTTCGTTTCGAGGCCGGAAACAGCTTGTGCTGCGACGCTACCTAGTCGTCGGTGTCGACAGTGCCCTGTTCGAGATAGTCGATATGGGGGAGAGGATCGACCGCAACCCCGACGACACCGCGAAGGTTGGCCACAATCCGCTTGAGATAGCGGTAGTAGATGGCCAGAGGAACCACTTCGTAGCCGGGCTGCGGTGAGTGGATGTAGGAGTCGATGCGGCCCTGGAAGTCGAGGATCAGCTCGGACACCTTGGTGACAAAGGCTTGCGCCTCGTCGTCGGTGGGGTCCGAGAGCAGCCGGCCTGCAACCTCAAACAATGCCGACACCTCGGCTTGTTCGGCGTTCAGGGCATCGGCATCGCGCCCATCGGAAAGGCAGACTCCGGCCTCGGCCAGGTCGAGGATGTTCTTGGCTTGGTCGCCAATCCGCTCGATCTTCTTCAGTAACAGAATGAACCCAAGGACCGACGCGATGTTTCCCGTGCCGTGCACCGTGGCATGAATGACGAGCTCGGCTCGAAGGTCCTGCTCTGCCTGGTTGATGCGATGGTCGGTGGACCGAATCTCGTCAGCGATACTTGCGGGCGTTGTGCCAGTGAGGATTGCCGTGGTCGCCAGATCAAACGAGTGCCGCGCATCGGCAAGCATTTCGATGGAACGGGTCTCGACGTGGTCGAGCCCGGCCGGACCCTGTCGGAAGAAGGACATCACGATGATGAGGGACCTTTCAGCGGAGAAGCACTACGCCGAGCAATGGCAAGCACACAAACAACACAACGACGTAAACGATTGCCATCGTCCGGCGCTTCAGCGCCACGTCGGCCATGCGCTCGGCAGCCAGGATCGGCCAATCTCGAGCGAGAGGAATGACATACAGCAACAAGATGCCTGCGAGGTTGAATGTGGTGTGAGCCAGAGCAACGGTAAGTGCTTCTGGTTTCGATGCGGCGAGAGCCGCGAGGAGAGCGGTAATGGTGGTTCCGACGTTTGCACCGAGGGTTACCGGGTAGATGTTTCGGAGACTCAGGACGCCAGCGGCAGCCAGTGGAATCAGGATCGAGGTGGTGATACTCGACGACTGAACAGCGATGGTGATGATCAGGCCCATGACGAGCGCAACCGCTCCGCCGCCCTTTGCAAGCATCGCGTTGAGCGACTGTTCGAGCCGGGCAGCGACCAAGAGCCGCATGTTCTTCGTAATGGCGGTGAGCGCCGAAAGAATAATAACGAGGCCAGTGAGCACCATAAGCGTGCCCAGGACGTTGTTGGCGGCCCCGACGTTGCTCCAGAAACTCTCGAGCCAACCAACCGGCTCCTTCACCCAAGCCTTGACCGGGCTTTTCCACTCGGTACCAGCCGAACCGACAAGCTGCTCGCTCAAGGCCTCCGCGACTCGACTTACCAGGCCGAAAAGGACCTCGAGTGGGAGGATGACCGCAACGGCAAGAACATTGAAGAAGTCATGCACCGTTGCTGCAGCGAACGCCCGCTTGAACTCCGATGAGTGTCGAACGTGGCCGAGCGACACGAGTGTGTTCGTGACGGTGGTACCGATGTTTGCCCCCATAACCATGGGCACGGCGTCGTCGACCCCGACGACGCCAGCAGCAACGAGACCAACGATGACCGACGTGCTCGCCGAGGAGGATTGCACCAGCACGGTTCCAAGAATTCCGACGCAGAGCCCAGCGATTGGGTTGGTGACGGCAGAGAACAGTTGCTCCTGGGTTTCCGCACCCATGATCTTGATGCCAGCTTCAAGCGACGATACGCCGACCAGGAAGATGTAGATGAGACCGAGGACGATGGCCGCCCGAACGCCGGTCGGAATTCGCGAACCGTCCTCGGTGTCGGAGCGTTCGGATCGGTTCGCGATGGTGCGCTTGGTGGTGGGACGGTTGTTCATCGCCAAGATTCGTTCCCGTTTCCGGCCTCGGGTGGAGGTTTTTGATCCGCTCATAGATGTTGGAGGCACGTTAGTCGTGAGACAAGAGTCACCCACAAGCCCGGCCGGATCTGCTCGGAGAAGTGAGCCTTGGCTACCCGCCGAAGGGGAGAAGCAAGCGGGGAGGGATCTCTAGGTTTTCGGTGAAAAACTATGCTTCACCTGCCGATACGTCCCGAGTGTCACACCATGGTCCATTTGGCCCACAACTGTGAATCACGTACCCTTTCGATACATGCAGACCACTATCAATCAGTACTCAACGAGGATTCGTCGATTCGTGCTTGGAGCGCTCGTCGCACTCGCCGCAATCTTCGGCCTCGCACTTCCGGCAGCAGCACAATCGGGCGAGCCAAACGCGAGTGCACGCGTTGCAACCCCCGGCTATCAAGACCTTGAAGTCACCGGCAGCAACTGGTCCCCAGGTCTCGCCATCTTTGTGCTCCCGTGCCCCGGTGTTGCAGATGTCGCAGACGCCTCGGGCGATACATGCGACACGGGTGATCTCAGTCCTGCAACGGTGGGCGCCGACGGAACCTTCAGCATTAGCGTGCGCTGGTTTGTTCCGCCCGAGGGCTTGGTGTTCGCTGCCGGCGACGCCGCTTCCACTCAATTCGCTATCAGCCGTGTAGCGGTTACCGATCGCGACCCGGTCAATGGCGAATGTCGGGTTCTCAGCGGATTTCAAGGCGTGTCGCTTTCCTGGTATCCGGTCGAAGGCGCCGTCGAATACGTCTACCGCATCGACTATGCCAACAAGGTGCGCTACGACCGTGTCACTGGCGACTTTGCCAGCATCGCAATTGAACCGGGCAACACCGTTTCTATGGCCCTTTCCGCAGTCTTTGCAGACGGCACCTACTCGGCTGCCCAGGATTGCGGCAGCGCAGTAACCGACAGCAACGGAGCATCCGAGGACTGCCTCGCTGCACCAGTCGACGGAGGGGTCTTTGTCGGCTACCCGCTGATTCCCGGTGCCGTCGAATATGTTTGGGCTCTGAAGGTCAATGGCGGACCAATCTCCTATGACCGCGTTGGTCCCTGGGTTGACGGCATCTGGTTCGATATCGGCTCG
>CALGZB010000244.1 GCA_937934655.1 uncultured Acidimicrobiales bacterium
CGGAGATGCCGAACGCGAAAGCCGAGGACTTTGGCATCGATGGTGGTGTTTTTAGCCACGGCTATCACCCTTCGTGACGACCTGAGTGGTGAGGGATGCACCAATATTTTCGTCGCAAGATTCGAGCATCTTTCGATTATAGGAAACATCCCTTCAGATTTGGGAACTCAAGAGAGGAAATCCGAGGAACGAATCGCCATAATTTTGGTGACCCATACGTTCTGCTTTCGAGCACACGCCAGCACTGCGAGCCCCCATGAGCATCTGCGAAGACATCGACCTCACCCCACCAGCGGTAGAAGGTGTCCTTACCCCCGGAGCGGTGGCCTTTGCTGCCGACCTCGAACGACTCTTCCGCGACCGGCGTGCCGAACTGCTTGAGGCCCGTCGAGAGCGCCTCGCCGCCATGGCCAATGGCACCACCCCAAGCCTTGGAGCGAGCACCTCGAAGATCCGCAACAGCGAATGGCAGGTCGATGCCCGCCCCGAAAAAGCCGAACGCCTCTCGGTCGATGTGCTCTCCCCCACCGACCCGGCAGTTGGCCTCTCGCTCGTTTCCGGGATTCGGCTCTGCATCACCGACTGCGCACTCTCGCAGGACTGGGCCGATCTTCTCAATGGTCACGTAGCAGTTCGCAAAGCGAAGCAACGCCAGACCAACCGCACCGCACTCACGGCGGTTCGCCCCCGGACGCTCGATGTCGATGAGGCCAACATGATGATCGACGGCCAGCCGATGTCGGCCAGCCTCTTCGACTTCGCCGTCAGCATCTACCACGCCGCGAAACTCGGCGACGCAATCACCAAACAACGCTTTGAGCTTGCCGGCATCGAGAACCATCACGAAGCTCGCCTCTGGAACGACATCTTCACCGAAGCGCAGCACCGGCTTGGACTAAAGGCCGGCACCATCGGCGCAATCATCGCCGTCGACAACCACGCCGCGCTGTTCGAACTCGACGAGATCCTCCACGAACTTCGCCACATCGGCGCAGCACTTCGAAGCGTCGGCGGAACCAGCCAAGCCAACCTGGTGGCAGCCACAAGCGAACGACGAGGCGCCCTCGCGATCGAACCAACGATCGACCTGAACAGTTGCGATAACCCGGCGATGTTTGCCAGCGTTCAGAGCTAGCCCAGCTGCAACAACCAGCCGGGGTAGCGGTGCTGCTGGCGTTGCCAGTATGCCAAAAGACCTACCAGCCTTAGCTTTTCGACTCTACCGGCGACCCTGTGGGTCACCTAACGTGGTGGGATTGACTACTTATGGTGGGCATTTGAGGACTCGGAGGCCGTGTGAGCGGTAACCCAACCTCACTGACCCGAAAAGCGTTGGCATTGTCGGCGTTGGTTCTCCTGCCAACGCTTCTTGCTGCCGCGCTCGCGTTGCGCACCTCGCTGAACTTCATGGAAAGCGCAGCGTTCGACACCGTCGAGGTCCAAGCCATCGTTGCTGCCCAAGAGGTCGAGCTGTGGCTCAGCACCGAAGCAGCACATGCCGAGCTCGCTGCCACGACTCCAACGGTGGTCGATCCGCTTGCCAACTACATCAGCAATCCAACCCTCATCACGACTCCGGACCCGCTCGATGCCGCCGCTATGGGATTCCGTTCTGCAGCGTTGTACGGACCCAGCGGCCGCCGCATCGCTGCGAGCGAGGACGCTCCCGAGATTGCCGAGGATTTGGTCGAGAGCGCTCTTCGAGACGATTTGGTCTTTGGAATCGCCCGTCGCGTCGTCCGCGACGACGACCGCGTTCTGGTTCTCGTCAAGGTTCAGGCGGGTGCCGGCGTTGGCGTCCTTGCCGTTGAGGTCCCGCTCGATGGCCTCGCCGATGTACTACCAACCGAAACCCCGTGGGATTCCGGCGAAATCGTGGTGGTCCAGGAGGACGGCGCACGCAACCTTCTCCCCATCACTCCGCTCCGGTACGAGGACGACGGTGCCTTCAGCAATATTCCCCCGATCGATCGACTCACCGGAAACTCCGATGAGCTTTTTGTCGGTTCTGACTACCGTGGCACCGACACCGTTGGTGGCACCCACTCCATCGATGGCTCGGCCTGGCGAGTGTTGGTGAAGGCAAACACTGACGATGTCATGATCGCTCCCCAGCGGGTTCGCCTGATCTGGCTAGCAGCAGCAGCGATCGCCTTGGCTTGGGCCGCCATTGTTTTTGTTGTGTCGAGCCGCCGCTGGCAGCGCCGGGTTCGACTGCTGACCGATGCCGTTGATGACCTTGCCGTCGGGCAGTCCTTCGAGCCGATTCCCTCGGTTGGCCGCGACGAGATCGGAAAGCTCGCTGGCTCGATCGACCGCATGCGCGAAAACAACCTGCAAGAACACGACCGACGCGAAGAGGTCGAGCGGGAACTTCGCCACCAGGCCCACCACGATCAGCTCACCGGCCAACTCAATCGTGGTCGATTTATGGAGCTCCTTTCGAGCCGGCTACAAAACGCTGGCGGAGCGTTCTCCGCAGTGCTGTTCTGCGATCTCGATAACTTCAAATCGATCAATGACCGGTTCGGCCACAACGCTGGCGACCAGTTACTCACCACCATCGCCGACCGCTTTGCCACCCAGCTCGAACCAGGCGAGTACTTGGCCCGGTACGGCGGCGATGAGTTCGTGTTCCTTTGTTCAAGCGCCGATGGTCGCGCCGAAGAGCTCCGTGACGACCTGACCCGCGCCCTTCGCTCCGGTGTGGATGTTGAAGGGCAACCCGTCATCGTCGAGGGCAGTATCGGTGTCGCTCTCGGGGTACTCAACGAACGACCCAGCGAATTCGTCCGCCGGGCCGACCTGGCAATGTATGAAGTCAAGAAGACTCGCAAGAACGCCATGCTGCCGGGCGGCGACGATCGACGTCGCGACATTCACGGCGGCGATAACGAGCTCAGCCACGCAATCGAAGAGAACGAACTTCGACTGCTCTATCAACCAATCATTGGCCTCGAAACCGGACGAGTCACCGGCGTCGAAGGTTTGGTTCGTTGGCGTCACCCCGAATACGGACTTCTCGACCCGACGGGAATCATCGCTCGAGCCGACCGCGGCGGGATGCTCGACCGGGTAGACCGCTGGGTGTTTGAACAAGCCTGCCGCCAGCTCAAAGCTTGGATCGTGAGCAAGTCGATCGATTCGACATTCTCGATGTCGGTCAACCTCTCACCTCCTCTTCTCACCGACCCTTCCTTGGTGAGCGACCTCGCTCGCATGCTCGATCTGTACGACATCGACCCCCGAATGATTCAGGTGGAGATCACCGAACACGGACTAAGTGGCGTCGAGGACCAGGTAAACCGTTCGCTCGATGGCATCAAGGGTCTCGGCATTCGTATTGCCATCGACGACTTCGGAACCCTGCACTCCAACCTCGACCGTCTCCGCCAGTTCAAAGCCGATGCGCTCAAGATCGACAAGAGCTTTGTGAGTGGCTGCGAGTGGAGCCAGGAATCGCAGGCTATTCTTTCGGCGATTCTTTCGGTATCTCAGGCGCTTGGCGTAACGACCATTGCGGAAGGTATCGAGACCCTTGGCGAGCGGCGGGTGCTCACCGACTTGGGTTGCGAGTACGGCCAGGGCTTCTTCTTTGGACCGCCCCGTTCTGCCGAACTTACCGCTCAGCTGCTCAGCATGAGCCAGAACCGATTGAACTGGCCTACCTCCTAAACTCTGACCCTCTTTTCCTACCCACGACCATTGCAGGCAAGGTTGGCGACGAGAAACCGCAGCAAACCTGCGCTCTGCCGGGCCGGAACCGGTACCGTTTGCCCCGACGCCTGATCGCCCTATTGGTGAGACGTCGTCATGCCTCCGTAGCTCAGTTGGATAGAGCAGGGAACTTCTAATTCCAAGGTCGCAGGTTCAATTCCTGCCGGAGGCGCTATGCGGATCTTTCTTCCCGACCGCCAGGGAAGCTAGCCTCGCAGCGTGAACGTTCAGCCAAACCACGTTGGGTATAGACGAGCCGGCCGCCTAGCGCGTGCCTTCTTCTCGCTTTTCGCTAGATATGACTTTCCTGACCGTCCCGCGGTACTCGATCGCGGTGGCGTGGTGATCGCTGCCAACCATCGAAGCTTCTTCGACGTCTTTCTCGCCTACGCATTGTTGCTGTGGTGGGGCGAGACGCCACGCATGCTCGTGAACGGCTCGTATTTCGATATCCCCGTCATCGGCTGGATGTTGAAGAACACTGGCTGTATTCCGGTGAAGAAGGGTGGCGGAAAGATCGCTATCGACGACGGACTCATCGAACTCAACGCCGAGCGACCAATTGCGATCATGCCCGAAGGGCGCCTGGTCAAGCCTGAAGACCGGCCGACTGGTGTCGGTGAAGCCCGCGACGGCGTCGGCCAGCTCGCGATCAAGAGCGGATCGCCGGTTCTTGCCGTCGGAGTCTCGGGCGCAGAGCGGGTGTGGCCGGTTGGCAAGCCCGTGCCACTCCCCCGCCTCAAACGCACCACAGTCGTCGTAAAAACAAGACTTCTTACCGACCTCACCGGTTCGGCGGAACAAGCAAAGGACCAGATCATGGCCGCTTTGGCCGATGCGGTCCATGAAGCTGAATCGATCGCAAAGCCCTGACGACGACCTGAGCCAAGATTCACCTGAATCCCGGTTATCGATTGGGCATTTTCGGGCCTATGCTGGCAACCCTTGGTGGCCGTAGCTCAGTTAGGTAGAGCTCCGCGTTGTGGTCGCGGTTGTCGCGGGTTCAAATCCCGTCGGTCACCCCAAGGCAGAGTGATGGTTCCGGGAGAAATGCCCGGTACCATCACACTGCTAACAAGCGCCTCTAGCTCAATTGGCAGAGCGTCGGACTCTTAATCCGCAGGTTCCGGGTTCAAGTCCCGGGGGGCGTACAGCAAGAAACCCCAGGTCAGCGAATGTTTTCGCTTCGGCCTGGGGTTTCGTCTTTTTGGCGCCATCCAACGTGAATCCAACGGAACTGTCGCAATCGTGTGTTGGACTTGTCTCATGGAAGGTCATTTGAGGTAACGAAAGAAGGGCTCTTGGGAGCTCATCGTTGACCTCGGACGCGATCCGCTCACCGGCCGAAGACGCCAAAGAAGCCGAA
>CALGZB010000245.1 GCA_937934655.1 uncultured Acidimicrobiales bacterium
CCGCAGGTCTCGGTCATGCCGTATCCGGTGCTTGGACGAGCCGTAGCGACATCGTCTTCGATCTTTTGCACGAGATCGGGCTGCAACTGCGCCCCTCCCCCGCCAAGCGACGCAAGAGTCGACGTGTCGCGGGTTGCGAAATCGGGATGGGCGATGAGCTCTCGCGACATCACCGGCACGCCGCTCACCGTGGTGACCTTCTCCGCTTCGATGAGTCGCAGCGCTTCGCCAGCGTCCCATTTATAGAGATGCACGAGCTTGCCGCCGACCAAGGTCATGGCCTGCGCCACACAGTTGTTGGCGGTGACGTGGAATAGCGGTGTAATCACGAGTGCTGCCGGACTCGCCGGGGTCGGAACCACAGCCGACGATGCTTGCCCCTCGCTCGCCCGCTCCAACGCCATCGTCTGCACGGTGTTCACGAACGCCAGACTCATCACGTTGGCCACACAGCCCCGGTGGGTGAGCTGGGCACCCTTCGGACGACCCGTCGTTCCCGATGTGTAGAAGATGCAGGCGTCGTCGTCTGGGTCGATCGAGACGTCGGGAAGCGGCGCTTCGCCCTTGATGAGGTCGGCCCACGGAATCACGCCTTCGGTCGGTTCGGTGCGAACCCCCACCAGAATTCGGTCGCCAAGATCGCCAGCAACTGCAGCGATCCGATCGAGGCGTTCGACGTCGGCGATGATGACCTTCGGGTCGGCATCGTTGACGCCGTAGACGATCTCGGGTCCAACCCACCAGGCGTTCATGCCGACGCAGGCCGCGCCGATCGACAGGCACGCCCAGTAACCGAGAAGCCATTCGGGGTAGTTACGCATCGCGATAGCCACCCGGTCGCCAGGCTCTACTCCTTGGGCCACCAACCAGTTCGCCACCTGCGCCACCTGACGATGCGCCTCGGTAAAGGAAATTCGCTCGTCTTCGTAAACCAGGTAGTCCTTGTCGCCGTGCGCTGCCGACATCAACCACATGTCGCGGAGAGTCGGCGGCTGGTTCTTGTACACACGAAGTGATTGGCCTCGAACGTCCACCGTCGTGATCTCGAACTGGCCTCCTGGGCCGGTGAGTTCGCTCCAGGCTTCTTTCAACTCGGTGTACAACGTGTTGCCTTCTCTCTCAGACGCATCGGGCTACGACTGCCCGTGACCGACGTCATAGTACTTACTCATGCCCTCAGCCTTCTATTCCCGTGCCCTCAGCCGTTCTTCCTCGTGCCCTCAGCCGTGGCATTCGTTTCTGACGAGTCGTCAGAAACATCGCTTCGGGCTACATTCTGCATATGGCTGATATTGCATTTGATGTCGTTATTTCTGGTGGCACCGTGGTTGACGGCACGGGGAGTGAAGGGGTCCTTGCCGATGTTGCGGTAAGCGACGGTCGCATTGTGGCTATCGCACCCGGGCTCGAACCTGGCGATGCCGAGGTCATCGACGCAAGCGGCATGATCGTGTCGCCTGGCTTCGTCGACCCGCACACGCACTACGACGCACAGCTGTTCTGGGACCCTCGGGCGACGCCGTCCAACATTCATGGCGTCACCAGCGCCATTATGGGCAACTGCGGCTTCACGCTGGCTCCCCTTAGTTCTGAAGCCGACGCCGAGTACATCCGCCACATGATGGTGAAGGTCGAAGGCATGCCACTTGAAGCGCTCGAGCAGGGCGTCGAGTGGACGTGGAACACCTTTGGTGAATATCTCGCTCGGCTCGAAGGAAACGTCGGCGTCAACGTGGCGGTCATGGTTGGCCATTGCGCTATCCGCCGTGCGGTTATGGGCGATGACGCCACCAACGGCGAGGCAACCTCTGGGCAGATCGATGCCATGAAGGCGCTGCTCGCCGAATCGATCGAAGCTGGCGGACTCGGTCTCTCCACCACCCGTTCCCGGACTCATAGCGACGGCGCCGGAAAGCCAGTGCCCTCACGCCATGCCTCCGAGGAAGAGCTCGTCGAACTTTGCCGAGTCATCAGCGACTTCGAAGGAACCACCTTGGAGTGGGCCAGCGATGGTTGCCTCAACGGCTTCGACGAAAGCGAAGTCGACCTCATGGCCAACATGTCGCTCGCTGCGCAGCGACCACTCAACTGGAACGTCCTTACCATCGACGCTGCCCGGCCAGATGACTTCAAGAACCAGCTCGCCGCGATCGAAGCGGTCGCCGATCGAGGCGGTGCATCCATCGCCCTCACCATGCCCGTGCTAGTCGGCATGAACATGAGCTTCCTCACCTTCTGTGGCCTGAACCTCATGCCCGACTGGGGCGACATTCTCGGACTTCCCGTGCCAGAGCGCATGGAGAAACTTCGTGATCCTGAGGTTCGCCGCT
This sequence comes from uncultured Acidimicrobiales bacterium, assembly GCA_937934655.1. Taxonomy (GTDB): domain Bacteria; phylum Actinomycetota; class Acidimicrobiia; order Acidimicrobiales; family SHLQ01; genus CALLQB01. The sequence continues at coordinate 2,331 of CALGZB010000245.1, forward strand.
TCCTCGAATCGCGTGCCGCCTCTCCCGATGCTGGCGTGTTCTCCCGTCTTGCCGGATGGGGGCTCTACGAGATCGGCGATACCTTCTCTCCCGAGAACGAGGGTCTCAAGGGGCGCAAGATTGCCGACATCGCCCGGGAACGCGGCGTTCGCGATTTCTACTGTCTCCTCGACATCGTGCTGGCCGACGACCTTCGGACCGTGCTGTGGCCTGGCCCCACCGACGATGATCCTGCCTCTTGGCATATGCGCCAGAGCACCTGGGATCACCCGCAGGTCATCATCGGCGGCTCCGATGCCGGCGCCCACCTCGACCGCATTTCGGGTGCGCCGTACACAACCAGCTGGCTCCAAGACACCATTCACGGCAAGCAGCTCACCACGTTGCCGCAAACTATCCATCACCTCACCCAGGTACCGGCCCGGCTTTTTGGCCTCAAGGACCGTGGCGTGCTCCAAGAGGGTTACTTTGCCGACATCGTGATCTTCGACCCCGAGTCGGTTGCCTCCGGCGATGTCGTGATGGTCAAGGATCTTCCCGGTGGCGCTGGACGCCTTGTCGCCGACAGCTTTGGCGTAAAGCGAGTGCTGGTAAACGGCATCACCACGGTCATCGACGGCGCGGCCACCGAAGCCCTCCCGGGCACAGTTCTCAAGTCCGGCCGAGACACCGAAACCGTCAACATCCCGATCAGCTTCTAACGCCAAACATCACCCAGATACAACCCTGGTGTCAGACCACTGGTCTGACACCTGCTCTGGCCCTTGCTCTGACACCTGCTCTGACCCCACGTCTGACCCTTGGTCTGACACCTGCTCTGACACCGGGAGAATCGGGGCGAAATAGGCCAAGTTTGGCCCTTGGGCCGTCCGTTGCTTTGGCCCTTGCTCTGGCCCCACGTCTGGCCCTTGGTCTGGCACTTGCTCTGACACCTGGTCTGACACCGGGGTGGTTAGGCCCAGAAACGGTCGCAGACGTCGAGCCAGAGTTTGGTGGTTAGACGGAGCGATTCGATGTCGATGCGTTCGTTGTGACCGTGGAATCGGGACATGAATTCGCCGAGGCCGATATCGGGGCTAAGAAGGCCAGCACCGTACGACGGCACACCCCGACGCCGAAAGAACCTGGCGTCGGTGCCACCGGTGACCATCGACGGCAACACCGTGGCCCCCGGGTACGTCATCTGAATCGAGTCGACCAGGGCACCCCAGAGCGGTGTATCGGTGCTCGAGGAGGTCGATTCGTTCACCTCGTCAAGGACCTTCTCGAGCTCGACCGAGACCATCAACTCGGGCCCAATGGCCGCATTGAGGTGCGCATGCACATCCTCAAGCGTCTCGCCCGGAAGTGTACGGATGTCGACCTCGAGCGAAACCTTGTCCGGGATGGTGTTGATCTTGGTGCCCCCGCGAATGATGTTGTTCGAGAACGTGGTGTGGCAGCACGACTGAAGGTTGCGGGCCAGTGTCGGCTCCATCTCGGCGAGGGCCTCATCGATCCGACCTGGGTCGAGCAGTTTCGCCTCGATGTCGGCCGAGAAGTTCTGGGCCTTCACCCGGCCGGTAAACAACTCGTCGATCTTGGCACCAGGGTTGTACTCCTCGATCCGCCTGACGATTGCTGCGGCCTTCGAAATGGCGTTGTCGGTGCGGTAGGGCATCGAACCGTGGCCGGGCTCACCGCTGATGGTGAGCCGGTGCGCAGCGGTGCCCTTCTCAGCAGTCGTGAGAAGCACGATGACGCCATCGTCGCTGAAGAGTGGCGACCCGCCGTACTCGGTAAGCACGTAATCGCAATGCAGGGCATCCCAGCGGTCCTCGACCAACGGCTTCGCACCGTGAGCTCCGCCGGCTTCTTCGTCGGCGACCGCGAAGTAGACGATGTCGCCCGGGTACCGGATGCCCGAGTCGGCGATATGGCGGAAGGCGACGGCCATCGACGAGGTCACATTCAACATGTCGACCGCGCCTCTGCCCCAAACCTCATTGCCGATCCGTTCGCCGGCAAAGGGGTCGACCTTCCAACCTTCCGGAGTCACCGGAACAACATCGGTGTGGCCCATAAGCATCAGTGCGGGCGCCTCGGGGTCAGTGCCCGGAAGTCGGGCGACCAGCGAATCGCGTCCGGGCAAGATCGAAAGCGTTTCGAGATCGGCTGACGTGTTCTCGAGCTCGTTCCGCAACAGGTCGGCGTTGCGGGTTTCGTGACCCGACTCGGGTGTCCCATCGTTGACACACTGATTGCGAATCATCGCTTGGAGAAGTTCGGTGGTTTCTCCGGTAAGGCGGTCGAGCGTGCTGTCGGTTGTGGCCATGGCGCCAAACTAATCCATCTTGTCTGCCACGCCAGCAGGAGTTGGCGAGCTACGCCGACCAGATCTCGATCAACTCGGCACTGGTCGTAACCGTTGTGAGTAGTCCTAGGGTGTGATCGATCGCAACATCGACAAACGATTGCGGTACCGCTCCGACGGCGTCTCGCGGCAAGACCACCTGATAGCCGAGGTCGACCGCCGACAAGATCAACCCGAGGACCCCGACGTTCACCGAGTTGCCCGTAACCACGATCGTCGAAACCGACATGTTTCGCAGAACTTGATCGAGTGACGTACCGGTGAAGGGCGTAAGACCATGCATGCGAGGCAACCGGATGTCGTCGACCACACCATCGAGCGCAGGGATGAGTGCTGCGCCGTCGGTTCCCTCGACCACAAACGAGTCGCTTCCGACCGTGGCGGCCAACAGTCGACAGTTGAGCGCCTGCCCAGCGCGGTCGGCCCTGCTTTCGGCCGTGCAATGCACAACCCGCGCATCGGCGGCACGGGCGGCGGTAACCACGCCCACGATGTTGTCGATGACACCGTGCGCCTCCATCTCGTCGCGAAGCTGCGTCATCATCGCAAGATCTCCAGCCACACCGCGCTGCATCTCCATCGTGATGACCGCTGTTTGCGAAGGGTCGATGGCCTTCTCAAGTCGGGCACGGGTCTTCAAAATAGCGGCGTCATCCATGACTTCAGATCGTAGCGGCGTAGGCCATTCGGCCCAGAAAGCCAGCTTGGCCGACCATCTGATCCTGAATAGTCCGCGAAGATCACCCATCTGCCCGCTGGGACTGAAAGCCGCCACAACGCTGCCGATGGCTCTGGATGGGACAGCAGTTGCAACGATCGGTGGCGTGGATACTCGTGATCCTTGCCGCGCTTTCTGCAACGGGTGGTCTCATATCGTTTCGGGTTCGCACCCTTGCGCTCGATACCGGGATCTTCGAAGAGGTTGTGGAACTCACCGTCGCTGATCCCGCAACCACCGAGATGTTGCGAGACGCGCTCACCCAGGTTTTGACCCAGGGCGTCGATCAAGGATTCGAAGAATACGGTGAGAAACTGGCCAACGTGGGCGTGACCCGTCGGATGGTCGATGCCGAAATCACAACCCTCGCCAGCCGAACATCAGAGAACCCAGTGCTCCGTGAAGAGTTCGCACGGGCGCTCCGTCAAAGTCACCGATATGCCGTTGGAAACTCGCCGAATCCGGCGACGGTCAACAGTGAAGTTTTCGCTGGAATCCTCGACTCCGAAGCTCGACGGCTGGCCCCTGCCTTAGGGCAGGTCATCGATTTCGACCCAGCACGGCTCACCATCCAACTGCCCCGCCCGCGGCAGCTCTCAGAAACGCTATCGACCCTGAAGGTGCTGGCCATCGCCGGTCCGGCCGCCGGCACGATCGCTTTGCTCCTCGGTATCAGTATCCACCCCGATCGACTTTCGGTCATTCGGTTCCTTGGCCGTTGGCACTTAGGAGTAGCTCTCGGCCTGGCCTTCTTTGCGGTCGCCATGGGAATGCTCTGGAACAACTGGGCGCTCAATATGCCCTTGACGATCCCCACCGACGCGGTGGTGGTGTACCGACAGTTTATGTGGGGCCCAGCGCTAGCCGTTGGGCTCGTCGGCAGCTCCTGCACGCTTCTCGCCGCGGCATTCACCGACGATAGCGACGACGCCTAAACCTGCTGCTCGGCCCACCAGGCATCGAGCCGCTTCTTAAGTTCATCATCGGGAAGGTCGCCCTCGTCGCGTTTGATGGCGAGCAAAAACTTCAATGCCTTTCCAACCGCTGGGCCGGCTGGAAGGTCGAGATACTCCATGACGGCCGCGCCATCGAGGCCCGGACGTTCTGCAGCCTTTCGGTCGGCTTCGGCAAGCTCCGCAATTCGCCGCTCGAGATCGTCTACTGCTGCGGCGATACCGATGGCCTTCTGTTTGTTGCGGCTGGTGCAGTCGCAGCGAACGAGCTCGTTGAGCCGTCCGAGGTAGGGGCCAGCGTCGCGGCAGTAGCGTCGCACGGCAGAGTCCGACCAGCCATCGGCGTAGCCCTTAAATCGGCCCGACAAGCGGACCAACTCGCTCACCGCGTCGATGGTTTCATCGTCGTATCCCATGATGGCCAAGCGCTTGCGCGCCATCCGGGCCCCGACCACTTCGTGATGACGAAACGTCACACCGCCATGATCGAAGGACCGGGTACGGGGTTTGCCGATGTCGTGAAACAGCGTGGCGATTCGAAGAATCAGGTCGGGACTGGTCTTCGCCACCACCGCAATGGTGTGGCTGAGCACGTCCTTGTGTTTATGGATGGGATCCTGCTCCATCCGAAGAATCGGAAACTCGGGCAAGATGTCGTCGAACTCGCCCGATTCCACCGCAGCCCAGAGCGATTCGGCGACGTCGTCGGCAAGCAGGATCTGCGAGAGACGGTCGGCGGGAGTTTGAGTAGTTGTCACGAAATTTTCAGTCTGCACTGGGGTGAGGGCTCGAGGGCCAGACCCGCTCACGATCGGCGGGCGGGCAACGCTGAAGTATAGAGCTGGGGTTTATGATCACGAGATGTCCGACAAAGGCTTTCCCTCGTTGTTTCGCGAGGACAACCCTGGTGAAAACACCGCGACGACCGCTCTTATGTTTGGCGTTGCGGCCATATTGATGACCGCTTCATGGGTCGCAGCGCTTGCCGGAGCGGGTTTCTCGATCGCCGCGATGGGACTTGGGCTTAAGTACATCAAAGACGAAGAGATCGAGCAGACGCCCAAGTTCGAGCGCATGGCTCGGGGCGGCATCGTCATGGGCGCATTCTCGCTTGTGGCGGCCGTCGTTATCCTTCTCGTGCAAGCGAGCTAGGTCGAATCCCTTGGTGGCCTCGCAGAGTCGTCGGTTCGCCGTCGATGGGCCGTTCGATCTTGCGCTAACGCTCCGGCAGCTCAACGAGGGCTCGAAACGAACGCCTGAGGGAATGTGGTGGGCGACCCAGACGCCAATTGGCCCGGGTGCGGTTCTTCTTCGTGTCGACGGCGATGACATCGAGGCGGAGGCTTGGGGTGAAGGCGCCGAGTGGATGCTCGAAAAGGCACCGAGTGTTGTTGGATGTAACGATGACCCGACCACCCTTCCTCGCGTGAACGACCTCGTCACCGACCTTTCGCGGAGGACTCCAGGTTTGAGGATGCCACGTAGCGAGCGGGTGATGGAAGCCCTGTTCATCACGGTGCTCGGGCAGAAGATACAAGCCACGATGGCGCACAAGTCAGCCCGCAGTTTTCGGTACAAGTTCGGTCAACCGGCTCCGGGCCCCTGCCCGATTCAGCTGCTTCCGCCAACCGCCGACATCGCCTCGATGCACTACACCGATTTTCATCAGCTGGGGGTCGAACGCAAGCGGGCCGACATCATCATTCGTTGCGCCAAACGGGCCAACCGGCTGGAAGAGATCGCCGAGATGGGCTTCGCCGAAGCCGAGCAACGCCTGCTTGCCTTTCCGGGAATCGGGCCATGGACCTCGGGGATCATCATGCAGGTGGCCATGGGCGACGCCGACGCGGTTGCGGTTGGCGACTACCACATTCCCAATACGGTGAGTTGGGCCCTCGCGAAGGAGCCGCGGGCCGATGATGCTCGCATGTTGGAGCTGCTCGAACCCTTCGCTGGGCATCGGGGACGAGTGACCATGTTGTTGAAGTTCGGCGGCATCAGCGCGCCGAAGTACGGACCCCGGCTCGGGCTGTGGTCGCCGGCAGACCTATGACTGAGCCGCTCTTTCGGTTCTGCGACGTGTCGCTCGGCAGTCGGGTCGTCGACCTCAGTCTCGCTATCGAACCGGGCATCATCACCATGATCACCGGCCCCTCGGGCGCGGGCAAGAGCTCGCTTCTGCGGCTCGCCAACGGACTTGAACGACCTGATGCTGGCGAGGTGCTGTTTCGCGGCGAACCGGTGAGCTCGCTTGCGCCTCGACCGCACCGCCGCATGGTTGCATTGGTGTTTCAGCAGCCGGTGATGTTTGCCGGTTCGGTTGCCGACAACCTCGCCGCTGCCCACCCAACCCGCTCCCCTCTTGAACTTCTCGAGCAGGCTGGCCTCGACGGTTCGTTTGCTGCCCGGGAGGCCAAGGAGCTGAGCGGAGGCGAGAAACAACGGGTGGCGTTGGCTCGGTCGCTCGGCACCAACCCCGACGTCCTTCTCCTCGATGAGCCAACCTCGGCGCTCGACGACGCGTCGGGCGCTCTCATCGAAGCCAGCACGCAAGCGTTTGTCGAGGCTGGCGGCACGGTGGTGTGGGTGAGTCACGACACCGCGCAGGTGCAACGTATTGCGCAACGTGTCGTAACGATGGATGGCGGGGCCGCCACATGAACGTCACCGATATCGGGTTCTTCGGCCTCACGGTTTCCCTGGTTCTCATCGTTATCGCGCTTGGCCTGTCGGCGTGGCAGCAACTTGGACTCGAGCGCTCGATCGTCGGCGCCACGATGCGAGCGCTCGCCCAACTCTTAGTGGTGGGCCTCCTTCTTGGGTATGTGATCGACGAGGGCCGCCCGCTCTGGTTGTCGTGGCTCTGGGTGGTGGCAATCGTGGTTTTCGCGGCGGCCACCGTTGCCCGGCGAGCACCAGAGCTACCCAATGTCTTTCCGGTTGGGTTGGCGGCCAATGTGATCTCGGTTGCCATAAGTGTGGCCGTGACGTTTGGATTCGGAATCTTTCCGCTTACGGGCCGGACCCTGGTACCGGTCGCCGGGATGGTCACCGGCAACGCCATGCGCACCGCGGTGGTCGGGGCCCGCCGTCTTGTTGACGCTATCGAGGAGAACCGAGACGAAATCGAAGCCCGCCTATCGCTCGGTAGCTCGCCGAGCGCTGCGGTGAAACCCACCTTGCGGGCAACGCTTCGACTGGCGCTTCTCCCCCAGATCGAGGCCAACCGAACCGTTGGTCTGGTGGCGCTTCCCGGTGCCATGACCGGCCTCATCCTCGGCGGCGTCGACCCGGTCGATGCCGTGCTAGTTCAAGCAGCATTGCTGTTTCTTATTCTCGGCGCCGCAGCAATCTCGGTAACCGTCATCGGCCTCGCCGGAGTTCGAGGAATGTTCACCGAAGACGAACGCCTAAAAACCATCAACTAACCCCGGTGCCTGGAACCGAAACAGGGGTTTTGTACCTGGCACCAAACAGCAGGTTTTCCAACTGGCACCAAACAGCAGGTTTTCCACCTGGCACCGAAAGGGGGTTTTGGTGCCAGGTGGACGCGTTTGCGGACTTGCCGGCCTGCGCCTGGCTCGCGCCTTGACGCTGGTTAGAGCTCGGTCTTTCCGATGGCCGTGAGTGCTCTTGCTAGCGCTGCTCGCTTCTTTTCGCCGTCTTCATCGGCCATGGTGCTTTGCACCAGCTCATCCACCAGGGATCGCAACGCATCGTCGGGGTCGGTCTCGACCAGGCGGAAGGCATCTTCGGCGAGCTCAACATGCACCGCGAGGCTGTCGTCGTCGCTCCCAAGACCGAGGTCGCGCACCATCCAGCCCGGCCATCGCTCGCGGAGCGCATCGTCAAGACCAAGGGTGACATCGTCGCTCCAGTACCAAAGGGCTCGAGTCTCAACCTCAAGGTGAACTCCAGCTCGAGGTCGACCGATGGTGACTTCGACCGAACCTCCCCTGGCATCGGGGTCTTCGGCAAGCGCCGGACCTCGGGCCAAGAGATCGACCAGAAGTGCTGATGATGCGAAGACTTCGGTACGTCCCGAGTCTTGGTGCAGGGTTGCGACCGTAACGGGACTGATGAAGTCGACCGCGGGAGTGAGTCGTGCTTCGTCGGCGACTGCCGTCTCCCACGTGAACGCCGTGATCAGTCCCTCTTGTTCGAAACCGGCAGCGTCGATGAGATCACCGAGCCGGTTGGGGGCCCACCGGACCGTCCACCCGAGCCAGAGTGCCCGGGTGAGGTGAAGATAGGCCGTTCGTTCGACCGCCGTCATGTTGTTCGAAAACAACAGCAGCCGTTGCTCATCGATGTCGATCAGTGCGCCGGCCTGGCACCACACGTCGTCGCTGAGGTGATCGGTAGGGTCCTGCGACCGGATGAACTCGAGCGCCGGCACCGGGCCCCAGCAAACGTCGACCGCGAGCGAGTCGGCACCAGCGGGGTTCACATAGAGCTCACGCCCGGCCGGGCTCAGGATGAGGTAGTGGGCAAGCGCATCCATAGTCGTGATTCTCGATCGTTGGTGCCCGCCAAGGCAAGGAAGCCGCTAGCGAGGGAGCCCCTAGCGGGGAAGCTTGGCCTTAATATCTTTGCATTCTTGGCAGACCGGGTAACGCTCGGGATCGCGCGATGGCACCCAAACCTTGCCGCACAACGCAACCACGGGGGTCCCGTTAATCATCGCTTCGGTGAGCTTTGCCTTTGGTACGTAGTGCGAGAACCGGTCGTGATCACCAGGTTCAGCATCTTCGACCACGGGTTGTTGAACGATCGTCGGCGGGGTCGGAGCGATCGTCGGCGTGGAAGACCCAGATGTAGACATGCCCTCAGTATGGCCCGAGCCGCCCTGACAATGCCCAGTTTCTGTCGATTTCGCCTGGTGAGTCTCCCTACACCTCAGCGCCGCTCATTCCGATTTTCCTCTCAGAATCGTGTGCTTTGCCGATGGGCACCACATGCGGCGGCACCACGACATTCCGACCAATCGACAGCCACTCACCAAGCCACTGGCTATGCGGTGCTGTCTGGCACTTCTCACCACGCTTCTTGTGCTGGCGACGGCCTCGATCGGCGAACAGGCTGACACCGCGTTCGCTGCCGCTGACGACGCTCCACTAGCGGAAGAAGCCACCGAGGAATCGGCGGTCGGCGATCGACTCCTCATCATTCACGACTCGGTCATTTTGGGTGCCCGCACCCGGATCGAGGCCACGTTTCCCGAGACCGATGTGAACTACATCGGCTTTGGTGGACTCCGGGTTGGACCCGCCGCAGAGCTTCTTGCCGCCCGAACCGACCTCCTCGCCGACCAAGTGGTGGTCGAAATCGGCACCAACTATCTCGGAAGCCAAAAGCTGTTTCGCACCGAACTCGACCGCCTAATGGGCCTCATGGTCGATGTCGAGCACGTCATCTGGTTGACCGCTGGGCGCTACTCGCCACGTATGGATGCGGTCAACGAAGAGATCCGGGCTGCGGCGCGTCGATATCCGAACCTACAGATCGCCGAATGGGGACCGTTGTCCGACATCAATGGCGAGTACACGTGGGGCGATGGCATTCACCTCCAGCCTGGTGGCGCCGACGCCATTACCGAACTGATCCGTGCGCACCTCGAGGGTGAGGTGCCGTGGAACCGAATTCCAGTCGGCCGCATCGGGTTGCTTCGCGATGGTCGGAAAGCCGTCACCGTTCGCGGTTGGGCGACGAATCCAGATCTCGGGCGCGCCGCCATGGTCCGGCTTACGGTCGATGGCGAGTTGGTTGCGAAAAAACTCACGCATCGGAAACGGGCGAAGCTGGCGCAGGACTTGAACGTCGACGTGGTTGACCTGGGCTTTGAGTTCAAGCTCAACCTTCCTGACGGAACCCATGATGTTTGTATCGAAGCCAACAACTTCGATGGGCTCCCACCTCTCGTGATGCACTGTCGGACCATCGAACTTCAACACAGCCCGTTGGGAGCCCTCGAACAGGTCGTGGCAAAGTCCGATGGCGATGTCGTCCGAGGATGGGCGACGGATCCGGACCGCAACAAGCCTGTCGTGATTCAGATCCGGCAAAGCGATGCATCTGGCGATGCGACTGGCGAGATTGTGGCGTCGGGCAGGGCATCTCGCACCCGTAAGGCGGATCCTGATGGACCAGCGACTCGCTTTGCGCTGAAGGTACCGCAGGGAACCAACGGTTACTGCGTGGTGGCTCGAAATCTCCTGGCCGGGACCGACACCACGCTCGGGTGCCGAGACTAAGCAGACCAGGCTGCGCCGAACTAGCGCAGTATCAGCCCAATATCCCCCCGTATCAGCCCAGTACCCGAACCGCTCGCCAACCTTGTCAGTGCGACCATCTATGGTCGTTGGATGCCCTCCGGATTGATCCCAGCATCGGTAGGAGCGCCGGCTCTTGCCGCGCTTCATACTGCGATTGCCGATGCCAAGGCTGATGATCCGCTGAGTCGGGTAACCGTCATTGTCCCCACCAACTATGTGGGCTTATCTATCCGGCGTTCGCTCGCCCGCCAGCAAGGTGTCGCCGGGGTTACCTTCCTTACCCCGTACCGGCTTGCAGAGCTTCTAGGCGCCGCCCCTCTGGCCGCTCAGCGGCGTCGACCGGTATCGACGCCAGTAGTTGCGGCGGCGATTCGACAGGTCCTCGACGCCGAGCCAGGGATGTTTGCTCCGGTTCTCACGCACCCGTCGACCGAACGGGCCTTGGTACGTGCCCACCGAGAACTCAGCGACGTGTCACCCGAGGGTCTCGACACGCTCGCGTCAGCTGGCCGACGAGCTCACGAGGTCGTGCGAATTCATCGCGGTACCAATGCGGTCCTGGTCGACTCTTGGTACGACGAACACGACCTCATGACCAGTGCCACGGCAGTCATCGAGGATGGCGCACCGTTCCTCGAAGATCTTGGCGTCATTCTGGTACACCTACCGCTGCGTCTTTCGAACGCCGCTTCCACGATGCTCGCCGGACTCGCCAAGCGAACCGATGTTCTCGTGATCGCCGGTTTTACCGGCGAACCCAAAGCCGATGTCACGCTGCTCGACACGCTCCGACGGCTCGGCATTGATGCCGAGGCCCCCGCCGAGGTGCCGATCCCTTCCACCCGCGAGATCATCAGCACCGCCGATGCCGACGACGAGGTTCGTATGGCGGTCCGCCGGGTCATCGATGCCTCTCGTGAGGGCATTCCGCTCGAACGCATCGCCATCTTGTATGGCTCCGACCGCCCGTATTCTCGCCAACTGCACGAGCACCTCGGCGCGGCAAAGATCCCGTTTAACGGGTCGGCTGTACGAACCATCGGCGAGGCACTTCTCGGCAAGTCTCTGCTCCGAATTTTGGCGCTCACCGACCGCGACTTTCGTCGTGACGATGTGTTCACCCTTCTCGGCAGCGCTTCGTTGCGCGATGCCGAGGGCAAGTTCGTCCCCACCTCGGCCTGGGAGCGGGTGTCGCGTACAGCGGGAATTGTGGGCGGCGCCCATCAGTGGGTCGACAGACTCGACCATCATCTCGAAGATCTTCGCCTCGACCGCCAAGGCGAGGAGCGCACCGAAGGCCGCGAGTTTGTGCTGCGCCAGCTTCAACGCCAAACCGAGTGGGCCACCGGGTTGCGCGATTTCATCGTCGAGCTCTCAACCGATCTCAACGCCGATGCTGTGGGGTCCTCGTGGCGTGAGAAGGCCCGGTGGGCGCAAGGACTGATTCGCCGCTACCTCGGCGCCGAGGCCACCCGGTCGTCGTGGCCCGCCAGCGAAATCGCCGCTGCCGAGAAGGTCGAAGCTGCACTCGAACGACTCAGCGCACTCGATTCGGTCGAACCCAATCCAAGCCTTGCAGTCTTTCGTCGCACCCTCGAACTCGAACTCGACTCCGGACTTGGCCGCCAAGGCCGTTTCGGCGAGGGGGTCCTGGTTGGACCCATCAGCGCAGCGTTTGGCCTCGATCTCGAACGAGTTATCATCGTCGGCCTCGCCGAGGGCGTGTATCCCAGCCATCCTCGCGACGATTCGTTGCTTCCCGACCATGAACGCCGACTGCTCGACGGCGAGTTGCCGTTGCGCCGGTCGCACCTTGCCGACCAGCACCGCGATCTCCTGGCTGCTCTCGCAGCCGCCTCGGCCGGGACCGTGCTGTGTTTTCCTCGAGGCGATCTCCGGCGATCCACCGAGCGCACCGCTTCTCGGTGGCTGCTGCAGGTTGCCAGCACCCTTGCCGAGACCGACCGGATTTCCGGCGACGAGTTAGCCGACTATCGCGACCAACCCTGGTTGTCGGAGATGCCCTCGTTTGCTGGGGGTATCGCCCGCCTCGAGTTTCCCGCCACCGAGCAAGAGTTCTCGCTGCGCAGCCTTCTTGAACATCGCGATGCCGGAAGCCGGGTTGATGGTGCCGACAATGGCGGGGTTCTGGGTCATCACCTCGCCCAATCAAGCAACGCCTTTCGTCGGGGCGCCGAACTCCGACAGGCCCGTCGCGGTCGACACTTCACGCGGTTCGACGGCAACCTCTCGCATCTCGACATTCCATCCCCCACCGCAAACGGGGTGGTCATGTCGCCAACTCGTCTCGAGCACTGGGCCGACTGCCCACACCGCTACCTGTTGCAAACGGTACTGCGTATTAACGAGGTCGAACGCCCCGATCTGCAACTGCGTGTCTCGGCACTCGACAAGGGAAACATCATTCACCGGTCGCTCGATGAGTTCTTCACCGGTGCTATCGAGCAGGGTGCCCCCGCACCGGGCGACTACTGGACCGATGAGCAACGCAAGGCGCTTCGCGACATCACCATCGCCCAATGCGAGCACTACGAGCGTCGAGGTCTCACCGGGAAGAAGCTCTTCTGGGATCGCGACAAGCGGCGCATTCTTTCTGACCTCGACAAGTTTCTTTCGGTGGACAACATCAACCGCGAGGTTTGGCAGTCGTTTCCGGTCAAAGCCGAACTCGGCTTTGGTCTGGTCGACCGACGCAATCCCAACGCACCCCACGACTCAGCCATCGACCTGGTGCTGGGCGACGGCCGCAAGTTGCGGTTCCGCGGTTCTATCGACCGACTCGACCGAGGCACCGACGGTTCGCTCCGAGTGCTCGACTACAAGACCGGAAAGTCGAAGTATTACAACGGTCTCGACGAGACCAACCCGATCGAGAATGGTCGTCGTCTTCAGCTGCCTATCTACGCGCTGGCCGCTCGAGCGCATGCCAACAACCCCGACGCCTCGGTGTGGGCCGGTTACTGGTTCCTCAACGAGGAGTCCAAATTCACCACCGTCGGCTATCACGTCACCCCCGAGGTCGCGGACATCGTCGACTCGGTTCTCACCACCATCGTCGACAACATCGAGGCCGGCGTGTTCCCCGCCCACCCGCCACCGCCATCCACTTTCAATGCCATGAACTGCCGCTACTGCGATCCAGACTTGCTCGGCACATCGGAACGTTTCCGCCAATGGGAACGGAAGAAGAGCAGTGTCGAGCTCAACGGATTCCGCCGTCTTGTCGAACCGGAGAAGCTCGATGTCTGAGCAACAGTCGCTATTCGACGACACCGAACCCGAACCAGAACAGAACCCCGATCACATCGCGGCGATCGCCGCCGCTGAAGCAGCGAACGATGCCGGAGCAACGCCCCAAGCTGCGCTCAGCGATCGACCTGCTCCGGCCGACCAGTCCCAGCGCGATCAGATCACCTTCACTCTCGACGAGACACTGTTTGTCGAAGCCGGAGCCGGGTCGGGCAAGACGACGTCGTTGGTATCGCGCGTGATCTCGCTCGTTCGCGAGGGAACCCCAATCGATGGCATCGCCGCTATCACATTCACCGAGAAGGCGGCTTCGGAGCTACGTGACCGAATCCGCGATGGTCTCGAGCGGCGAGTTACCGAACCTGACCCTGCCGATTCGCACAGTCATCTTGAGCGGTTTGAAGTAGCGCTCGACATTCTCGATGGCGCCGCCATCTCCACCCTTCACGCCTTTGCGCAGCGGATTCTGTCCGAACATCCGGTCGAGGCACAGCTCCCGCCGGCCATCGAGGTACAGGACGAAATCAGCTCACAGGTAGCGTTCGAAGACCGCTGGCAACGCTTTATCGACGACCTTCTCGAAGACCCCGAAGGTGGCCGGGACTTCCTTATCGCCAATGCCGGCGGCGTCACCATCAACCACCTGCGGGCGCTTGCCCGGCAATTCAACAACAACTGGGACTTGGTCGCCGAGCGCCGGAGCACCATGGGCGGCGATCGCATCAGTCTCGACCTCGGCTACCTGATCGACCAGATTGCGTCACTCGCCGACCTCGCCCAGGAGTGCGCGAACCCCGACGACAAGCTGGCGTTGCGTCTTCCCGAGTTCGCCTCGTACGCCCAAGAACTTCGCGGCAGCTACGACGACATCGAACTGCTGGAACGGTTGGTAAACCCCACAACGAGTTTCCGGGTGGGCAATGTGGGGGCAAAGGGAAACTGGCCCTCCGCTGGCTTCGAGGTGGGCGACATTCGCGCCGAGGTCAAAGGTGTGCTCGAAGCAATCGATGACGCCCGCAACGAAGTCGCCCATCTGTCGCTTTGGCGGCTCGGCGACCTCATCGGCACCTGGACCCTCGATGCAGCCGAGGAACGCCGGATCGAAGGCCGACTCGAATACCACGACCTGTTGGTGCGAGCTCGGCAACTCCTCCGCAATGCCGACACCGGACCCGAAACCCGAGCCACGCTTCGCGATCGCTACCCCCGCCTCCTTCTCGACGAGTTTCAAGACACCGACCCCATCCAGATCGAGCTGGCGTGTCTTATCGCCAGCACAGACGACGATGGCTCGAAGCCCTGGGACGAACTCACGATTCCGCCGGGTGCCTTGTTCTTTGTAGGCGATCCGAAGCAGTCGATCTACCGGTTCCGGCGGGCCGACATCAATTTGTTTCTTCGGGCCAGCACGTCGTTCGCCGACGAGTCGGTGCATCTCACGAGCAACTTCCGAACCACGAGCCCAATCATCAATTGGATCAACCATGTGTTTGGGCGCCTCATCAACTTCGAGGAAGGCTCGCAGCCCGCCTACCAGGCGCTCAAGCCCGTTCGTTCGCCGGCGCCTACTGGCCACTCGGTGGTTGTGCTGGGCAAGAAACACCCCGACACGGTCAATGCCGACGATCTTCGCCATGCCGAAGCCGCCGATGTTGCCAACACCATTTGTCTGGCCATGCAGGAGCAATGGCAGGTACGCGACGACACCGCACCCGACGGGTGGCGCCCCACCGAACTGGGCGACATCACCATCTTGCTTCCTGCTCGTACCTCGCTAAGCGCCCTCGAACGCGAGCTCGATCGGGTCGAGGTGCCGTACCGAGCCGAAAGTAGCTCGCTCGTCTATAACACCAGCGAAGTTCGCGACTTGTTGGCGGTCCTCCGATCGATCGCCGACCCCACCGATGAGTTGGCGCTGTCTACAGCGCTGCGATCTGCGTTGTTCGGCTGCGGCGACGACGATCTCTACACCTTCAAAATCACCTACCGAGGTCACTGGAACCATCAGGCCGAATTGCCCGAGACGCTCCCGCACGATCATCCGGTGGGCGAAGCCATGACCTTCCTTCGCGACCTTCATCAATCCCAGATGTGGTCGGCGCCTAGCGAACTCATCGAGCGGATCGTCCGCGATCGCCGACTCCTCGAGCTCGGGTTTACCGAGCGACGCCCACGAGACCTGTGGCGTCGGATTCGTTTTGTGGTCGATCAGGCCCGAGCGTACGCCGAGTCCGAAGGCGGAGGCCTCCGCGATTATCTGGCGTGGGCCGAGCTTCAGAGTGCTGAAGGCGCTCGCGTCTCTGAGGCCGTGCTGCCCGAAACCGACGACGATTCGGTCCGCATCATGACCATCCACGGCTCGAAGGGCCTTGAGTTTCCCATCACGATCATGTCGGGGCTCACCACCAAAGCCAATCGAACCGCTGGTGGCGTTCAGGTGCTGTTTCCTCCAACCGGCACCATCGAGATGCGGATCAAGAAGGATCTCGAGAGCCGCGACTTCGAGCGATATGCCGAGCTCGACGAGCAGCTCAGCTTTCACGAAACACTTCGGCTCCTTTACGTCGGGGCCACCCGGGCGTGCGACCACCTGGTGGTCTGCACCCATCAGAAACAACACAAGAACGAACCCGAGCTCACCAAGCGCACCATGGCCGAGCTCATCGCCGGCGTTCTCGACGATGCCCCTCCCTACGAACACATCGATCCCGAGGATGGCGCCGTCGAGTCACCGCAACTTCAACTGGCCGACCCGCTCCTCGGTCGATCGGCGTGGGAAGCCGAACTCGGCGCGGCACTCGATCAGGGTGCCCGCCGACGGGTGCTCGCTGCCACCACCATCGCCAAACTCGCCGCCGAGGCCAGCGCAAGTGCCAGCGGAGAACCCGGAGCAGAAACCGGCGCACAGCCCGGCATAGAAATCGAGCAGAGCCTCGCCGAGGATCCCGCACGCGATCCCGGGTTACAAAAACAGTCCCGCAACCTCGATCTTCCTCCGTGGCAGAAGGGCCGCTACGGCACCGCCATTGGTCGGGCCGTTCATGGCACGTTGCAGACCGCCGACCTTCGCACCGGCGAAGGACTTGCCGAGGTCGCTGCTGCCCAGGCGGCGGCAGAAGGCGTTCTGGGCCGGGAGACAATTGTCGAAGCGCTCTCTCGTTCGGCGCTCGGAACCGATGTGGTGAATGAAGCCATCTCGGGCGAGTACTGGCGCGAGATGTACGTCGCAGCACCACTCAGCGATGACCTTGTGCTTGAGGGGTATGTCGACCTGTTGTACCGCACCGCAGAAGGCCTGGTTGTCGTCGACTACAAAACCGACGCAGTGCCCGACGATGCAACGCTTGCCATCAAGTTGGCTCGCTACCGTCTCCAAGGCGCCACCTATGCCCTGGCGGTGGAAGAAGCTACGGGCGAAACAGTGTCGCGGGTGGTCTTTGCTTTCCTTCGAGAAGGCGGCGCTACCGAGCGCGATGTCGCTGATCTTCGTGGTGCGATCGACGAGGTACGCCGCACAGCAGCCGGAGCAGCTTCCGCCGCAGGCGGGGTTGTCGACCCCTCAACCGAATAGCTCGCTGCAGAAGCGAGCGATCGGAAAAAAGAAAAAACCCCGGTCGTTCCCCATTACCGAAGTAATGATGGAAGGCCGGGGTTGTACGTAGATCAGTATAGCCCACGGCACGAAGTATGGTCGATCGCTATGTCGACCGTTTCGGTGTTTATCGATGGCCAGAATCTCTATAAGGGCGTTTCAAAGCTCTTTCACACTCGGGTCCATCCGGTGCTTCTTGCCCACGAACTCGCAGGCGATCGAGAGCTGCTTGATGTCCGTTACTACAGCGGGGTTCATCAGCCCCGCGAGAACGCCAAGATCCACGCTATGTCGATGCGGCGACACAAGCTGATCGAGCGCACTGGTGTGGAGGTTGTCGAACGAGTCCTTCGCTATCACTGGGAGTGGAGCATCAAGGACAAGGTGCCCAACCCGATGAAGGCCGAGGATGGCGATACCCACGACGTCACCGTCGAGCGCCGTCGTCAGGCCCGCGAAAAGGGCATCGACTTGGCCCTGGGTCTCGATGCGATGGAATCGGCGCTTACCAATCGCTGCGAAACCATCATCATCGTGAGCCGCGACCGCGACCTCTCCGAAGTGGCGCGCGAGGTGCACGAACGCACAGCTACCCGCGATGTCACCGTCGAGGTGGCGATCCCGGTGAGCGACAAGTACCGCCACATCATGGAGGGCTACGACTTCACCCACTTCATCGATCGCGACATGGTGGAACGGATCAACGACAACTTCGACTACTTCCAGAAGCTGCCCCGCAAAAAGGTCGAGACCTTCCTGTCAGAGCTGCCCGACTGGAAACCAGCCACACCGCCCACCTGAACAAAATCCCCCGAACCGGTACCGTCTGAGCAGGGCACAACGACCAGACCCGGTACCAGTTCGGGTTTTTCGGTTGTGGTTAAAAGGAGTTGTGGTTAGAAGAGGCGGGACCCGGACTGTTCGAGGTCGAGGAGAAACTTCTTGGCGTCGATGCCGGCGGCGAATCCGGTGAGTGAGCCGTTGGCCCCGATCACTCGGTGGCACGGCAGGATGATCGAGACCGGGTTGCGGCCGTTTGCTGCGCCGATGGCCCGCACGGCCTTTGGACGGCCGAGCGATGCCGCCTGCTGGCCGTACGTTGCGGTCTCGCCGTAGGGAATGTCGGCCAGCGCTTGCCAGGCCGCCACCTGGAATTCGGTTCCTCGGAGATCGAGCGGAAGGTCGAACTGCTTGCGTTTTCCGTCGAAGTACTCGTCGAGTTGGTCAGCGGTCTGGGCTAGCACTGTATTGCTCGGCGACTCCACCAGATCGTCGGCAAGCCGTACCCGCTCGGGCGGGTCATCGGGCCAGAGCACCGCGACGAGACCATCGTCGGATGCCACAAGCTCGAGAGGGCCGAGCGGGGATTGGTACGTGGAGCAATACATGTCACTGATCCTTAGGAGTGCTGCCCGCAGGCATCGGATAGATACTCGCCCACAGATGGTGTGCGGCATAACTGCGCCACGGCGACCAGGCGGCTGCTTCGCGGGTGAGCTCTTTGGCATCGCCGGAAAGTCCGATGTTGGCAGCGGCTTTTCGGAGCACCAGGTCGCCGACCGGAAAGACATCGGGGTCCCCGAGTGCTCGCATGGCGATGATGTCGGCGGTCCACGGCCCAATGCCATCGAGCGCCAGGAGGTCGAGCCGGGTTTGGGCACGGTCGGCCCCGGCGGTCAGGTCGAGTCGTCCATCGATGACCGCTTTCGC
Source organism: uncultured Acidimicrobiales bacterium (assembly GCA_937934655.1). Lineage (GTDB taxonomy): Bacteria > Actinomycetota > Acidimicrobiia > Acidimicrobiales > SHLQ01 > CALLQB01. The sequence goes on from CALGZB010000245.1 coordinate 21,202, forward strand.
GAGTCCGGTGATGGTTCGTTGACGGGCACCGGTGAGACCGGTGGGAGCAAGGTCGGCTTCGGCCAGCGCTTCGGCTGTTGGGAACAGTCTCCACTCGTGATGATCGCCGAACACGCTGGTGTCCGAGCCACCATTTTCAACAACCGAAACCGGGTCGCCGAAGCGTTCGACAATCCGGCTTCCAAAAGTACGGCCAGCTGCGACCGACACTTGTTGCCCAACGATTGTTGTAATGGCTTGTTCGAACCCATCGACGGTTCCCGGTACGCGAAGTCCGGGGTCGGCGTGAACAATCTCGCCAAGCGGCGTGTTGGTTAGGCATTCGCCGACCGACATGGGGTCGGCGTCAAGATCGAGAAGTCGCCGGACTCGACTGACCGCAACCGACAGGTCGGCAAAGGCGGCAAGCGAGAAGTCGCACCACACGTGATCGGCTCTTGGAGTGATGGCAACAAGGCCAGGACCGTTGGGTAGTCGCAGGGTTCGTCGAACCGTTCCGTCTTCAACCCGGGCCAGCAGGTCGGGTGAGTGTCCGGCGATCCAACTGAGCAACGGCTCGGCGCGAAACGGGTGGCGGAACGGCAAGCGCAAACCAATGGCTCCACTGGTCATCGCTCCGGACTTTCCGTTGGGGCGGGACCGAAGTTGTGACGGCGTCAACGCAAAGACTTCGCGGACGGTGTCATTGAACTGACGGATCGAACTGAAGCCGGCAGCGAAGGCGATGTCGCTGAATTTCATGTCGGTGGTTTCGATGAGGACTCTGCTGGCTTGGGCTCTCTGTGCTCGGGCCAGAGCAATAGGAGATGCGCCAACTTCTTTTTGGAGCACTCGGTGCAGCGTCCGTTCGCTCACGGCGAGACCAGATGCCAGCCCGGCCACACCTTCCCGGTCGACCAGCCCGTCGGCGATGAGGCGCATCGCCCGGCCAGCAAGGTCGGCTCGGAGATCCCACTCGGGCGAGCCTGGCGATGCATCGGGCCGGCACCGTTTGCAGGCCCGGAGCCCTGCCGATTGAGCCGCGGCGGACGTGGGGAAGAACTGTACGTTTTTTCGGTGCGGACGCACCGGCGTTGGGCAGCTGGGCCGGCAGTAGATTCCCGTCGAGAGCACCCCGGTGATGAACCACCCGTCGAAACGAGCATCCTTCGATTCGACAGCCCGATAGCAGCGATCGAAGTCGTCGATCGACACGTGGGTCGTTGGTGGGGTGCGCTCCATACCTTGAGTCTGACCGAACCCTTGCCGGAGAGCTAGCGGAAATCGGACAACCGCGTCGGTGGGGCAACCGAGGCGATTCTGCGCGATTCGCCCGGGGCCCTCGTATTAGTGCAAGGCTGGGTTGTTCAGCACGTCTACTGCGAGAAGAGTCCCTCATGAAGTTTGGTATTGCCTTCGCAAACACCATGCAGTTCGCCGAAGCCGAAGGTGCCGCACAACTAGCCCGTGGTGCCGAAGATGCTGGCTTTGACTCGTTGTGGACCGTTGAACACGTCATTGTTCCCAAGGACTACGAGTCGTCGTACCCGTACGACCCAAGCGGCAAAATGCCTGGTGGCCCGAGCGCCCCGATCCCCGATCCGCTTATCTGGCTCACCTGGGTCGCTGCCCACTCCACCAAACTCCGGCTTGCCACCGGCATCCTCATCTTGCCCGAGCGCAACCCATTAGTTCTGGCCAAGGAAGTAGCAACACTCGACATGCTCTCGGGCGGCCGAGTCGAGCTTGGCATTGGTGTTGGCTGGCTCGAGGAAGAATTCGATGCCCTAGGCATTCCCTGGGAACGCCGCGGGGCACGAACCGACGACTACATCCAGGCGATGCGCTCGCTTTGGTCGAGCGACCTCGCCCAATACTCGGGTGAGTTCGTTTCATTCTCCGACGTGGCTTCGAAACCATCGCCAGCGAATGGCACAGTTCCGATTCATATCGGCGGCCACTCGAAGGCCTCGGCCAAGCGCGCCGGACGCATCGGCGATGGGTTCTTCCCCGCCGGCGGCGATATCGCCGAACTCGTCGATATCTGTCGTCAAACCGCCGCCGACAACGATCGCGATCCGTCGTCGATCGAGATCAGCACCGTCACCGCCGGACTGTTCGGTGACGATCCAATCGCGGCAGTCGAAGAGATGGACGCTATCGGCGTGCACCGACTGATGGTCCCGGCCTTTCTGGTTGCCAACGACCCCGAGAATGATCTTGCCGGTTGGGGCGAACGAGTAATTTCGCAGGCCGGATAGGGATTTTCATCGAATCCGTCATGGCAATTTCGTGGCAAATGATGAGGCTTTTTTCTCGAACCCTCACATCCATGAAAGTGGGGCCGAAAGCCAAAACATGCCCGAGGCTGATCCATTCGAAAATGACCACCTGTTCCAGACCCGAGACTTCTTCTGGTTTTTGACGTGCTGCAAAGCATGGCGGACCAACCCATGGCTTGTTGCGACCGCTGCACTTATCGTGGTGGGTTTGGTTTCTGGCCTCACCGCTTTGCTCGCTGGCGGAGAACTTCTCACCTTTCTCCAGAGTCTGAGTATCGGCGCCACACTTGCGCTGCCGTTCGTGAGCGCCCGAGCTTTCATGCAGATGATCGGTGGCTCATCGTCCACCCGAGTGCAGATCTCCACGGCGTCTGACCTCGCCTGCTGCGACCTCAGTCGTCAGGATCTCACCGACCTGCAGCTTCGGGGGCGCGACCTCACCAGCACCCGCCTGACCCGCTCGAACCTCCTCGCCGCAGACCTCATGGGTTCGCTCCTCATGGACGTCGACCTCAATCGAACAATCGCTCGCCGTGCCCGTTTCGACTTCGCCGATCTCACCGAAGCCGTTGGCCACCGAGCAGACTTCCGGCAAAGTTCGTTGATTGGCGCCAACTTCACCGACGCCATCTTCGACCATGCTGACTTCCGCGACGCTGCACTTTGTGACGCGACACTTCAGAACTGCGATCTTCGCAGCGCAATGTTCGATGGCGCCGATCTACAGGGCGCTGACCTCCGTGGCGCCGACCTCCGCGACGCCGACCTGCGTCGTTGCGATCTTCGCTCAGCCAGCATCCAGGGAGCAGACCTTCGTGGCGCCCTCCTCGATGGCGTTGATCTCACCGGTTTGAAGATGGACGATCTCACCATCTGGCCCGACGGACAGTCGCCGATGCTTGGCACGTTCGAACTCACCGATGCCGATCTCGAACTGCTCAGTGCCCCGGCTGTAGGCGACGACACCGAGTAGAGCCCGGGTCCGGTTGGCCACCGAGAAACCGAACACCTCGGCTTGATGATCGGCCTTCCCGGCAGTGCCACTAGCCTGACCTCGTGGGTGACTTCTTCCAGAACGGCGTAATCGCAACGCTCCATGACCTCAAGAACCGCCCTCTTTACGAGGTCGAGTCAGAGCTCACCGAGTGGTCCAGGGAGCGCCCGATGGCGCTGCTCATTCCGAGCCTGTACTCCGAGCTGAAGCGTCCGGCGCTTCAGAACATCGTCGATGAGATCTCGAGAATCCCGTATCTCGAAGAGGTAATCATTGGCCTCGACCGGGCATCGGCCGAAGAATACGAAGACGCAAAGCGGTTCTTCAGCCAGCTCCCTCAGCGCCACCGAGTGTTGTGGAATGACGGGCCCAGGCTCCGCAGCATCGACGAAAGACTCTCCGAGCAAGACCTGTCGCCGAACGAACCGGGCAAGGGTCGCAATGTTTGGTACAGCCTCGGCTACTTCCTCGCATCAGGGCGTTCGAGTGCGGTGGCGCTTCACGATGCCGACATCATCACGTATGACCGGAGCATGGTCGCCAAGCTCTTTTACCCACTGATACACCCAACCTTCGACTACTCCTTCTGCAAGGGGTATTACTTCCGAGCCGCCGACGGGAAGCTCAACGGACGGGTTGTTCGCCTCATGGTGACGCCGCTCGTCCGGGCCCTTCGAACAACCATTGGCCATCACGAGTATCTCGACTACATCGACAGCTTCCGGTACCCATTGGCCGGTGAGTTCTCGATGAAGCGCTCAGTTGTTTCGTCGATACGGATTCCGAGCGATTGGGGTCTGGAAATTGGCGTGCTTTCGGAGGTTCAGCGGTACTACGCCAACTCCCGAATCTGTCAGGTCGATATCGCCGACGCCTACGACCACAAACACCAAGAGGTCTCATTCGACGACGCTACGGCGGGCCTGCACCGGATGGCCATCGATATCGGGCTTGCGTTGTTCCGGAAGCTCGCGACAAACGGCGAGGTGTTCTCGCCAGAGACCTTCCGGGCACTCAAAGCCACCTACTACCGCACGGCGCTCGACATCGTCGACAGCTACCATGCCGATGCGGTACTCAACGGCATGACCCTCGATCGGCACGCCGAAGAAACCACCGTCGAACTTTTCGCCTCGGCCATTATGGAAGCGGGCGACCGGTTCCTCAACGAACCAATGGCCGTGCCGTTCACGCCAAGCTGGTCACGGGTCATCTCCGCGATTCCCGACATTCTTGAACAGGTCGACGAAGCAGTCGAACTCGACAACGCGTAGCGGGTGGCGTCGTCGAATGTCTGAATCCTCCGGTGTTGCTGACGCACGTCTGCCCCTACCGGTCGTTTCAGTCGGGGCCACCCTGGTCGAATCAGACGAGACCACCATTGCGTTGCCCGCTGTCGTCGTCGATGCCAGTGGCCGTGATGATGTTGCAGACCTGGCCCGAGTTCATCACACCGAAGGCATCGGCGATGTCCGAACGCTCGCTCTTCGACAAGGCGACAACATCGATCTGTCGGTCACGCTCACCAGCCCGGTTTTTTGCTCGTTCACCATCCGGTTCGATGCCGATGACCCGACCGAGTTTCTCGCATCGGTCTGCTCGGCAGGTTCGCTCGTGATTGCGACGAGCCAGCCCGATTCCGGCGAGTTGTGTCTTGCGGTCGATATCGACGGACCAGCGCTGGCCAAGGTTCTCTCGGCCGCGCCGCAAACAGACGAAACCAGCGAATGACCACTACCTGGGTTGTTCTCGTCCTGGCACATCTTGTGTTCACGGCGGTCATGACCGGACTCATCTGGATGGTGCATCTGGTTCACTATCCGCTCTTTGCGCACGTGGGCGCCGAGGATTACCGCACCTACCAGAGCGAACACATGCGACGGATCAGTTGGCTCCTGGCGGTGCCCTGGGTTGCAGAGGTGGCGCTTGGCGCGTTGATCTTCGCGTTTGCCCCCAACACCACGCTACGAATCGTCACGTTCATTGCCGGAGCGGTGCAGGTGGGAGTTGCTCTCGTCACCGGTTTCGTCGCAGCACCGGCACATGGCCGACTCCTTGAGGGTTTCGATACGGCCGAGCACCGCGGCCTGATGCGGGCCAACCTGGTTCGGACCTTGCTGTGGACGGTTCGACTCGGCTTCGCGGTGGCGATCGTCTGGTTGTCAGTTGACCCTCGGGCCTAGCAAGTGACGCAACAACTTCCGACGCCGCCAGCCGATGCGGCTGGTGCCGAGGCCTGGGTCAGCGAGCACCTCGGCCACCTCTGCTCCGACGTGCCAACCGCTTCGAATCTTCGAGGCGGCCAGGTTGCAGCCGACAGCGCTCTCGCCGCATTCGACGTTGCCGGCTACGCCAAAGCTCGCAATGAGGTATTTCCCACCGGTCGCCAAGGGGCCTCGCGCCTCTCCCCGTATATTCGTCATGGCCTCCTGCCTCTCCCCCACGTGTGGGATGCCGTGGCAGATGGCCCGAGCTACGACGTGAAGAAGTTTCGCGACGAGTTACTTTGGCAGGAGTACAGCCGCCATCTCTACGCCCGTGCTGGCACAGCAAGCGGCATGTCGCTGCGGTACGAGCCGCCGGTAACCGACCCCATTGGTGAAATTCGACCGTCCGACATCGAAGACATGGCGTGTTTGCAACTGGTAGCGGACCAACTAACCAGCGATGGCTGGCTCGTGAATCAGACTCGAATGTGGTGGTCATCGCATCACAGCGTCCGGCTGGGGAAACCTTGGCCCGCTGGCGAGGATCAGTTCTTCCGACATCTCCTCGATGGTTCGCGTGCCGCAAACCGGTTGGGATGGCAGTGGACCGTCGGCGCAGGCAAAGCGGAGTCGTACGGGTTCTCACGGTTTCAGGTAGAGAAACGCGCGCCGGGACTCTGTGCCGAGTGTCCGAGCCGGGCGTCGTGTCCCATCGAGAACTGGCCAGAAACGACACCAAACCCAGCAGTCGATGTTCCCATTGCTCTTGGCCGTATCGAGGGTGATGCCACAGGCGGCCCCTCCGAGACCGACACCCGAGGACAACCCGACATCGTCTGGCTCACCGCTGAGTCGTTAGGCAACGACGACCCGGCGCTTCGTGCCCATCCGTCACTACCGGTTGCGTTCGTCTTTGACGAGCCACTCCTCGGCCGCCTGCAGCTGTCGGGGAAACGGTTGATCTTCTTCACCGAGACGTTGGGAGAGTTAGCTGAGCACCGCGACCTTCGGGTGCATCTCGGCGCTCCTGCCCGCACGTTGGCCGACCACCGCCTCGCGGTCACCTATGCACCGGTGCCCGGATTCCAACGGTTGCGATCGACGTTACATATCGAAGCCCTTCACCCCTGGCCGTGGCTCCGAAGGCCAACCGGTACCTCGGTGAAGTCCTTCTCGGCGTGGCGGAGATAGCGGGCGAAGAAACCCCTCGAATCCGCGGTTCGTCCCGAACCAAAAACCGGTACCTTACATACATATGACGATTGACACGATTGCCGACATCATCCGGGTCCACGCGGTCGGGCAGCCCGATCAGCCCATGGTGACCCTTTCAACCGACGGTGCAACCAAAACCTACGCCGAGGTCTACGCCCGAGCAGGCCAGGTGGCCAATGCGCTCCAGGCACACGGACTGAACCCAGGCGATCGGATCGCCTTCCTCGACAAAAACAGCGTCGAGTACTTCGAGGTGCTGTTCGGCGGATCACTGATCAACGCCGTGAACGTGGCGATCAACTGGCGGCTCGCTGCACCCGAGATGGCCTACATCATCAACGACTCCGATGCGACGGTGCTGATCATCCACACCGACTTCGCTGACCAACTCGCGGCGATGCGCTCTGACCTCACCAACATCACCACCGTGGTGATCCTCGGTGACGAATCGATGATCACCGGCGACGACATTTCGTACGAGGCGTTCCTGTCCGGCCACTCCACCGAAGATCCAGGGGTGGTGAGCGAGGGCGACGATGTCAGCCTGCAGCTCTACACGTCAGGGACCACCGGTCGCCCCAAGGGCGCACAGCTCACCAACGCCAGCTTTGCTGGTCTGGTTAAAGCTGCCGACTCGTGGGACATGGACGACACGTCGGTGAGCCTGGTGGCGATGCCGCTGTTCCATATCGGTGGCTCGGGTTGGGCGCTGTATGGCATGGCCAACGGTGCGTCATCGATCGTCATGCGCGACGTCGACCCGATGGTCATTTTCACCTGTATCGAGCAGTACTCCATCAGCCACATGTTCCTCGTTCCGGCAGCGTTGCAGTTCCTGCTGCTTCTCCCCGCCGAAGAGTCCGACCTTTCGTCGATGAAACTCGTGGTCTACGGCGCCTCGCCAATTACCGAAGAGGTTCTCGTTGGCTCGATGGCCCAGTTCGGCTGCGGTTTCATGCAAGTTTATGGCCTCACCGAAACCACCGGCTTGGTTACCCACCTGCCTCCTGAGGACCATGATCCGGGCGGGTCGAAGTCCGACCTGCTGCGTTCGGCAGGCAAGCCGGTTACCGGAGTGCGTCTGAAGATCGTCGACGAAGACTCTGGCGAGGCTCTTCCCGAGGGCGAGGTTGGCGAGGTGTGGATCCACAGCCCCGCAAACATGGTCGGCTACTGGAAACTCCCTGAAGCAACCGCCGAAGCCCTTCCGGGCGAAGGCTGGTTCCGCTCTGGAGATGCCGGCTACATGAAGGGCGAATATCTCTTCATTCACGATCGCGTGAAAGACATGATCGTCTCAGGCGGCGAGAACGTCTACCCGGCCGAGATCGAGAACGTCATGATGAGTCACCCATCGGTGGCCGACGTGGGCGTGATTGGTGTTCCGAGCGAGAAGTGGGGTGAGACCGCAAAGGCGCTCATCGTGCTGGCTGAAGGCCACGAGCTTGACGAGCCTGCATTGATCGCTCATTGCAAGGAGCAGTTGGCGAGCTTCAAGTGTCCATCGTCGGTTGAGACCATCGAGGTGCTCCCCCGCAACCCATCAGGGAAGATTCTCAAGCGGGAGCTGCGAGCCCCGTACTGGGCCGACAGCGACCGCAACGTCTAGGCGTCAACACAACTCGCTAGAGACAGCAACAAAACGAGAAAGGCCCCGGCGTCCACATGGGACACCGGGGCCTTCTAAGTTTTTGGTATTAGTCGCGGGCCATGAAGAGGCGCAGGACATACCAGAACATGGTCATGACCGAGCTGAACAGCTGCACCGCAGCGCCGACGTAGGCCTGCGATGGGTAGCGGCGGATGATGCTTTGGGTCTGGTAGAGGATCGATGCGCCCATAAGGCCGATCATTGCTACCGAGAACCACACGCCGAGCTGAAGATTGAAGATGAACGATGCGACGATTGCGCCCATTGCGAGCATGCCGCCGAACATCAGAATTGGCCGCAGGAACGACAGGTCGTTCTTGGTGAACCAGGCGACTGCGGTAAGTCCGGCGAAGCCGAGAGCGGTAGCGAACACTGCCGACCAGACGGTGCCGGCATCATCTCGAATCCGGAACACTTCGTACAGCGGAACGGTGAACAACAGTGAGTAGACCGCTGACATACCAAAGAGGCCGGCGTACTGCTTTGAGGTGTTTCGGAGATCTGCAGCAGCTGACGATGCCAGCCAACTTCCGACCATAAAGAGTCCGAGAACAATCATCCAGCGGCCACCGCCACCGCCACGAACAAAGCCGTGGAAACGTTCGGCGACTCCGGTCTGGAACAACAGGAACTCGAGGGCAACAAAGACGCCGATTGCGGCGGCAAGGTGGGAGTAGACGCGACCTAGGAAGGTGGCGCGGTCGGTTTCGGGAAGCGAAACGACAGGACGGGTATCTACTGAAAAGGCTTCAGCCATAAGGGGGAACTCTCTTTCTTACGATTCTGTACAACAACGGGTTGCACACTCGCTATTCCCTAGCTTACTCGAAGGATCGTCGGGACTCCCGAGCGACCGAGTGGAGCCCTATAAGTACTCGGGGACCACGTTGGCCGGAGCGGCTGCGGGAGGCGTGGGCACGCCGAGGTCAAAGTCGCTGTCGTCAGAGAGGTCGAGGTCGGTGAAGCTCACGGCTCCCGACGTTTCGGCTGCGGCACGAAGTTCGGCTTTGCGGGCTTCGTCGAGAGCGTTTCCTCGACGTTGCGCCAGGATCCCTACGGCGAACGCAAGCACAATGAGGGCAACTCCAGCCGAGATACCGACCGCAAGCTGCCACGCGGTGCTTAGGCCCTCCGAGGCAAGCTCTGTGGCATCGATGTCGGTAAAGGCTGGAACAAATCTGGTTTCGAAACGGATAGTCATTGCAATCCCCCATCAGTGTCGACGACTGGCACCCCCCATGGGTTCAGTCACAAAAAAGACACGATTGGTAGAACTGACTATTGTACTGCGAACAGGTGTTCGTTTTGGAAAGAACTATCGCACTAGCTGCAATTGCAACGGAAAAACGTGCATCTTCGCCGTCCCAAAAAAGGGCCAAACATGGCCGAATTTGGAATTTGTGACGCCGGTCTCGGCGCAGCAAAAGCACCCAAAGCAGCCGAAACCAACCGACAGTGGGCGCAATATCGGTTACGAATCGGTTGCCAGGAAGTAGCTGGCGATTTCTTCGGCGATGCGTGCTGGGTCTTGGAACGGACCAAAGTGGGTCAGATCATCAAAGATCAAGAGCTCGCCGTTGGGAAGGCCCTCGGCTACTCCGGGAGCAAAAAGCGCCGGGCCGCCGCCGTCGCCGCTCTTGATGACCGCAGCGGGCATGTTGACATTGTGGAGCTGTTCGAATCCACCATTCATCGAGTTCTCGAAGACGGCAGCCTCGGTGGCCCCCCGGCACTTGAGTCGCACCGTTCCATCGTCGAGAGGCTCGAAACCGTGGTCGACATAGGCTCGCAGTGCGACGGGGTCGATCATGCTGAACGGCGGCCGCGAGGCATAACGTTCGAACGCTGCATCGAAGCTGTCGAAGACTTCCCGACGCTTCCGAGCCGACAGAACGAGACCGCTTTCTTCCGCAGGTGGCGCCATCGTCGATGGCGCCAGGATTGGTTCAAACAGCCACGCGGATCGAAACATCGAGGGATTGGCAAGGCTGGCAAGCACGATTGCGGCGCCTCCCATGGAGTGTCCGACGCCAAAGACCGCCTCGTCGCCTGCCACCGCCTTGACTGCGGCGGCCAGGTCCTCGGCCATTCCTGTCCAGATCATCGGGAGACCGTCGGGGATTCGGGCGTCACCGTGACCTCGAAGATCAACGCCGTAGCAATGAAATCGGTCGGCAAGCGCGTCGGCGATGGGGATATAGCAGCGGCCGTGGAAACCGGTGGCGTGAGCAAAGACGAGAATTGGACCATCGCCGCCGAGATCGTGAAGCGCCACCTCGACGTCGTCGGTGGATGGAATGAATTGCGTGGGCTGTGACACGCCACGGACTTTAGTCAGCGGCGGCGAATCCAGCCTGATCCATAGGGCGGCAAAACCAACGCGTCGGTAAGCTCACCGGCGGCACCCAGATGCTCCCAGTCGCCGTCGATCGGCACGACGACCTCGTCGGCGGTCACGTTGACGAAGACATCGACCTCTTCGGCCGCTTCGGTCTCAGAACCCACACTGGTGCGGCGCAGCCCGAGCACAGCAGTGGAGGTGGCGATCAGGGTTTGTGCGGCCTCTGGATGGAACGCCGGAGACGAGGTGCGTAGTGCGGTGAGGTCGGCGAGGCGGGCCAGCACGGTGGCCGATGGACTGCCCGGCGAATCTAGAGCGAGGTCTATGACAGCACGTGAGAGCTGGGCCCGATTGATGGAACGGTTGGCGCCGGTCTCGGCCACCCGAGCATGGTCGTTGGGGGACGCCAACAGACTGTGGATGTAAAAGGCCGGGAGCCCGACAAAGGCCAACATGATGGCGTGGGCGGCGCAGAATCGATCGATCTGGTGGCCATCGTCGTTGCCAGCACCATCGAGACGCATTGCTTCGAAGAGCGAGATGTTGAGTTCGTAAGGGTGATCGGCACCATCGGGCCCCGTGAACATCGAAACGAGCCCGCCTGCCCGTTGCACTGCTCCGGCGAGGTCAGCGACCTCGTCGGTCGACAAGATTCCCTCGGCGGGGCGAACCCCGATGCCATCATGTGACGCCAAGAAGTTAAAGAACGAGGTGCCTGCGCTTAGTGGCTCGAGGCCGCCAATCCATGACTGGAGGTGCTCGCTACTGCCCGCCAGCATCGCCTGGAGCACGAGCGGCGGCATCGTGAAGTTGTAGACGAGATGGGCTTCATCGCGGCTTATCGCATCACCGAGATACGACACGTTCTCGGCGTGAGGAACGTTAGTTTCGGTTATCAGCAGTGCGTCGGGTTGGCGGGTGACGAGAAGTTGACGGAGAACCTGGACAACCAGGTGGGTTTTGGGATGGTGGATCGATGTCGTCCCGATCTCTTTCCAGAGATACCCGACCGCATCGAGCCGTAGCGCCCGAACGCCCTCTTGGAGGTAGAGGTCGATGAACCGCAGAAACTCGAGGAGTACTTCGGGGTTCGCAAAGTCGAGATCGAGTTGATCGTGGCTGAATGTGGCCCAAACGTGACGGGTGCCGGCCGGTGTGTCGACCGGGCGAAGCAGCGGCGAGGTTCGGGGGCGAACGACAGTGCTGAGATCGACGCTGGGGTCGGCGGTAACGAAATAGTCACGGCCGGGCGGCTCATCGGCGACGAATTGCTGGAACCACTCGCTCGACGCGGATGCATGGTTCACGATGAGGTCGGCCATAAGACGGTGGCCGTTGCCGAGTGCCGCGATGTCGGTCCAATCCCCCAGATCGCTGCGCACTTGGGCGAAATCGACCACAGAGAAACCGTCGTCGCTGCTGTAGGGAAAGAACGGGAGCACGTGCACCATCGAGATGATGGAGCCGAGTCGTTGGTCGACGAAGGACCGCAGTGCTCGAAGCGGCGGTTCGTCGTCGTCGAGTATTGAGTCGCCGTAGGTGATTACGGCAACATCGGTTTCTGACCAAACGGGCCCGTGGTCAGGGGCATCCCGGTTTGCCGCAACGATATCGATGCCGATCGCTTGAAGTGCCTGGACCGCTAGGGATTCGGGCGATTCGTGATCGGGATAGAGAACAGCGAGATGCTCGGCGAGCCGGGCTGCGGGGTCGGACGTCACGGCGCCAACGTAGCGCCCGATTTGGCGGCACTACTCGCCGAGGGCGTCACGGTTGTAGGCGGAACCGTGGTCGGCGGAACAGTCGTTGAGGGGACAGTGGTCGGGGGAACCGTCGTTGGGGGAACCGTCGTTGGGGGAACAGTGGTCGCCGGGATGCTTGAAACCGGAACCGTGGTCGCAGGAACAGTCGTCGGAGGAACAGTCGCAGGAGGAATAGTGGACGGGGGGATAGTGGTCGGAGGGGTCGTCGTGACAGGAACGGTCGTCGGCACAAGAGTCGTTGGCGGAAGAGTCGTTGGCGGAAGAGTCACTGGCGGAGATCCGTTAAAGCTGAGTCGTTCGAAGTACATCGATCGCACCCCACCCGGGTACCCGATGCGGTAACGCCACTCGTGAAGCACGATCCAAACTGCACCGGCAGCGTCAACCAGAAACTCGCCACCACCGGGGCCGCCGGCGCTTGTCCGCCACGGCGCGCTTGACGACTTATAACAAGGACCCTGCGCAGTGACGCACACCGCGTGACCCATCGCGTAACGGTTACTCGACCAGGAGTTGGCGGAATAGATCAGGTGATACCGGCCACCGACTTCGATCATCGAGGGTCCCTCGACAACCGACCCTTCCCACGCATCGGTGGACCACAAAAGTTCGCTGCGGGATCCAATGAGCGACAACCCATCGGCGGACAGTGGCTGGCTCCAAATGCTCGTGAGAATTTTGCAACAGTTTCCGTCGTTCTTAAAGAGGAGATAGGCCTGTCCGTCGGCGCCGACAAAGGTCGATGGGTCGATCGAGCCACCCAAATCGGTCTGGCAAACCAATGGCGACGTAGCAGCAGACTCGAACGGGCCTTCCGGGCTACTGGCCGCGGCCACCCCGATGCACTGCCGATTACTGGCAGCGTGGCGAGTCGTGAAGTACAGCACATAGGTACCGCCGCGAATCAGCGCCGCCGGCGCCCACGTTTGGGTTGAACTGGGAGCTGCCCATGTCGGCAGGACCGGCAAAACATCACCAAGTGCCCGCCACTCGGTGAGGTCGGTCGAGAACCAAGCCGGAACATGCCCGGTAGAAGTATTGGTGGTGTATGCGTAATAGCCGGCGCCGGTGCGCAGGACATACGGGTCGGCGGCGTCCCCGATTCCGGCCCACGACATCGCGCCGGCAATCGGGGCACGGAGGTCGAGGTCAGCGGGAACCGTAGGCATCTCGGGAACCGGCGTTGCTACCGCACCTGGTGCGTTGGATTTCGCCGGTGGCGCAGGGTCGGCCGGAGCCACGGTTGTCGTCGGCGCCACGGTTGTGCTGATGCCATCGAGATCGAGGACAAACCCCGAATCGTCGTCATCATCCACGAACGCCAACTCGTCGGGCACCGTGGAATCGGTCGCCTCGTCGGAAGACACCTCATCCTCGAGTCGATCGCCCTCAGGAAGCGTTGTTGGAGGTTGCGATACCGATGAACCAGGAGTCTCGTCGTCGACACCGGTTTCAGGGGCGGACATGGGGTCCGACGATCGAGTGATGGCGAAAGCGAACGAACCAATGGCCAGAGCAATGAGTAGGGCGAGCGCGACGGTACGAACACGTTCTCGATCGCTGACATGGGCCATATGACTCCCATCGGCGAACGTGATGCCTTCTTAAAGCCGACCTCACCATCGTCATGCGATTCATTCACCCAGGGCAAGGCTCCCAAAAGAGAAAATGGGCCGAATTGCTCATGCCATGGGCCGAACGACCGAAGGGCAACAGCAAGACTTTTCGAACACGTAGAAGGTTCTTCCACATGCCTACCAACTCGGCACCTTTCAATGCGGCCACGTCAAGGCCCCTCCCTCAAAACTCGGTGCCGCAAAATTCGGGGCCAGAAGATTCGGTGCCACAGAACTCCAGCAGGACATCGATGCGCGCGGTAGCTGTGCTCTCGCTGTTCGCGTTCACGTTGGTAACCACATTTGTTGGTTTGAGCAGCCCTGCTGACGCCCAGTCGGGAACTGCGGGATGTGGAACCGACCTTCAGGAGCTTGGCCATACGCCTCGTGTCGAACTGGTTGGCAACGACGGCCCGGTAGCAGCAACCGCCTCGGTCGACCTCTCCCAGCCCCTCACCGCTGGAACGTACGCTGTGCGCACCGTGAGCATGGATCGCCACTGGTCGGAGCGTCGCGATCAGCCCCGTGAACAATTTACGGTGACCGTCGGTAGCGAGACCGTTGGGCCCACCACCGATCTCCCAAAGAACGCCGACTTCCTCGGCGCAATGACCGCCACCTCAAGCGATCAGAACCTTGCCAACGTTCCCGTCGATGTGTTCCCCGGCGAACTTCTTGGCACCGTCACCCTCGCTGGTGGCGAATCGAGTTTCACCCTGACCCACGTCGACGGTGGCGCTGGACAGGGAAGCAACAGCATCTCGGCTCACCAGGTGACCTTCACATGTGTGGTCACCGGCCTTGATCTTTCCTTCGCGGCCGCTTCACGTCCGTTCAATGGCGACGGCACCGCAGCACTCGCATTGAGTATCACGAACTCTGGCGACGCTGATCAGACCGGTGTTCGGGTCCGAGGCGTTCTTCCGAACGGCGTCGACCGAAACGGAATCGTCACCGCTCCAAGCGGCGTAACCAGCTCGATTGGCGCAACCATCCGTTGGGAAGGCGATGTTGCAGCCGGCGAAACCGTGGTTGTGGAGATCCCTGTCGTCACCACCGACGACGGCTACGCCCAGTGCGTTGCCGACACCGGCGCTTGCACCCTCTCGGCCGAGATTGTCGGCACCGACGATGGCGCCCCTGCTAGCGGCCAAGCGACGGTAGCGCTCTCTGCCACCGCCGACCTTGAAGTCAGCACCTCCTACGCCCCGGCCAACAACGACTCTGCACAACTTGCCGGCACGATCACCGTTGCCATCACCAACGTTGCCGACGAGTTCATGAATGTCACGGCTGACGACATCGTTGTCGCAACCGATTTCGCTTCGTCATTGTCGATCGGAGCCAACTCGCTCGGCGCTACAGCCGGCGAGGTCGCACTCGATGGGTCGACCCTCAACTGGTCGGTGGGCAGCCTTGCACCGGGAGATAGCGCTGCGTACAGCGTTGATGTCTCGCTTCCCGGCGTCGGATCATTGTCGGTTCGTTCGCAAGTCATCTCGAGCAGCGCCCTCGACCCTGACTCGACACCGAATTCACTTGCTGCCCGTCTGGGCGACGACGATGTTGCCACCGTTGAAGACGACGAAGCGGCTGTCTTGGCAACCGCTGCTGCTCCGAGCACCACAACCACCACGTTTACGACCACATCGCTTCCAACGACCACGACTCGTGCGCCGCTGGTTGTCGAAGTCGAAACGCCAGATGTTGCTGAGCCCGCATTCAAACTCGATCTCACCGAGGACGAAGTCATCGATCTCACATCGCTTGATGAAACGCCTGAAGATTCAGCCGACGAACTTACTGAGGTCGCTGGCGCAATCGAACTTCCGGGCGACAGCATTCCGATCGTCGATGTTGATCAGAACAACCGGGTTCCGCTCGCGGCGGTCATTGCGGCCCTGCTTGTCGCATTATCGGCAGCGGTAGTTCTGGCCGATCGTCAGAGCGGCAGCGAGAACAAGACCGTGACGGTCACCACCGAAAAGACCCGTGGTCGCAAGTAGCGAAAGCTACGAAGCGTCGAACCGGCTACAGCCGTCGAAACCGTTGAGAACGCCTTCTCTGAAGGCGCCGACTCGCTCGAATCCGGTGCCCCGATTGTCGTCGGTGTCGCGTTCGTCGCCGAGAACTAGGAGGGTTTCGACGGCTTCGTCGAGATCGCCGGGTGAAATCGACAGGATGCGACGGGCCGGATCGGTTTCGGTTTCGTCGAACGGGCGATCAGAGGTCGGAAGAATCGAAGCGGTCCACACGCCGGCGTAACAGTCGGCTTGAAGGCTATTGAGAAGACGGTCTTCGGTGGCTCCCAGCCGGGACTCAATGGCGAATCCGTACTGGGCCGCCATGATGATCCCAGGACCGAAGTCGCCGTACTGCTCATAGAGATCGCGGATCGCAGTTTCGGTTTCCATGCCGATGTAGTCGTTGGTGGCGCAGTAGAAGGCCAACAAATCCACGTCGCTCTCGCCACATGGCAGCGAGTTTCCGTCGGTGTAGGTAACAACCGATCCGTCGATTGGGTCCCACTCGCCAAACCGTCCCTCAAACTCAGCCGCCCAGAACAATTCGAGATCTTCGGGCATCAGGTCAAAGATGTCGTCGCCGGGTTCGTTGGTGAGGAACGGAAGGTTTCCGCCTGAGAGCTGTTCGCTGAGGCTTCCGAACGGGACCTGTGTGGTCACAATGTTCTGGTCGGTGTACGTCGCACACTTCACTGCACCGTTGTCGAGGCCGTCACGAAAGCCGTTTACTCGGTCGAAGGCGTTGCCGTGAGCAAACGGATCGGTTGCGGCGGTACCGGGTGTGTCGGCGATCTGCACGAACTGGGCGAGCGCCCGGTCGAGGTCGCCGCTGGTTACCGGGAATCCGTCGTTCGGGTTCTCGGCCACGCTTGCGATCCACGCTCCTGCGTAACAGTCGGCCTGGTTCTCGAAGGTAATGGTGCGTCCGTCGAAGTTGACCCGTTGCTGGACGGCATGGCCAATTTCGTGGGCCAGGATGATTCCGACGCCAAGGTCGCCGGCTTGTTCGTACACGCCGGGGAAGAGCTGTTCGTCGTCCCAGGCAACAACATCTTCGATGCCGCAGAAATAGGCATTGTTGGCCACTTCGCGTCGACTGGTAGCGCACGGCGGGATTGGTTCATTGGAGCTGTAGGCGTAGAACCCTCCGCTGATGGGCTCGTACTCGGCGCCAAACACCGCAGGGAACTCTTCCCGCCAGAAGTCTTCGATATTGCCAAGCGCGAGGGCTGAAGCTTCGTTCCAGGCTTCACCGTCGTTGCCGATGACCTCGACCGGATCGGATGGGCCGGGAAACGACTGGTCAAACGCTTCGGTGGTTGGTGGTGAGGACGGCTGGGTATCTTCGGACTCGCCGCCCACCACACCTTTCTCAAGCTCGGTGGCTTCGAATTCTTCCTCCTCGGCGGCGGCCTCGGGCTCAGAATCCTTCGGTGCTTCGATGCCAGCATCGACAGTGACGGGCGGCGACACATCGATCTGATCATCGTTGCCGTCTCGGGAACTCACGAAGAACACACCGGCGATGATGACCATGGCCGCGATAAGACCGGCAGCGAGAGTGACGCCACGACCGGTCGGCGGCTTGTGCGTTGGGGCGGCAAAAGGCTGAACCGGTTGTGCGGGGGCAGAACTCGGTGCTGGGTAACCCGCCGGCGCCGAGGCCGAGATTGGAGCCTGGGGCGGGCTTACTGTTGGAGCGCCTGGCGATGTCGGTGCGAACGCACCTGGCTGAGGCGCGTTGGGCTGAGGGGGATACCAACGACCGTCGGATGCTTGCCACCAACCGCCGTTGTCCGTACTTGCTGGCGCGACGGCCGGAGTAGTTGGTGCCGACGGCACAGCCGTTGGCGGTGCTGCCGGGGTGGGAGGCGCAACCGGAGGAATTGGAGTGGGTGCCGCGACCGGAGGAATTGGAGCGGGTGCCGCTTGGCGGCTCGGGTGTTTCTCAGGCGGATACCACTTACCATCGGACGCTTGCCACCAGCCCGAATCAGGGGCCACCTGTGGGGCCGCCGACACCGGTGGGATGGTCGGGGCAGGTTGCGATGCTGGGGCTTGTGCGGGTGGGTACCAGTTGCCGTCGGATGCTTTCCACCAGCCTGGACGAGGAGGTTGCTCAGTCATTCTCTACAGAGCATGCCTCAAATCCCGACCTAAGTGCACTCGGAACGTGTGGTCCCCTCGTTCGCGAAGGAGAACTCGTAGGGACAAACCTACGCTGCAGGTGCCTGGCGGCCCGCCGTCAAGCGGGTCATGACATCAGATGCCCGTTCTGGGCGGCCGAAAAGGTAGCCCTGCGCAAGGTTGGCTCCGAGCTCGGCAAGTTTCTCGGCTTGTGTCTCGCGTTCCACGCCTTCGGCGATGGCGATAATGCCCATCTCCTTGGCGAGCGCAAAGACATGGCGGAGAATCACGGTGTCATCCAACGACGACTCGATCGAGCTGGTGAAGACTCGGGGAATTCGGATCGAGTCGACCGAAAGTTCTCGAAGGGTCGAGAGCGAGGTTGCGCCGCCACCGAAGTCGTTGAGACCAATCCGAACGCCACTGCCCTTGATATCTCGGATTCGCTCCCAAGTACGTTCACGGTTTCGTTGAACCGCTTCGTCAGTGATGTCGAACAGCAGGCTCGACGCTGGGAGTCCAGATGACGAGAGAGCGGCGGCGACGATGTTAGGGAACTCATCGTGTTCAAGCTGTTGGCCAGCGATGTTTACGCTCAGCACCATGCTTCCACCAGTGGCATGGTTACGCATTTGTGCGTCACGGCAAGCTTGCTCGAGCACCCAGGTGTAGACAGGGAGCGCAAATGCCGAACGTTCGAGCTGAAGAATGAAGTCACGCGGCGTAAAGACCTGAATACCCGATGCTTGGGCGTCGATCCAGCGCAAGAGCGTGTCGAAGCCAACGATCTGGCGGGTCCCCGCCATCACGATTGGTTGGTAGAAGAGGTGGAAGTCTCCCTGAGCGAGCGCTCGTTCGATGCTCTCTTCGTCGGCTCGAAGTCGTGGCCGGTTCTGGTCGGCATCATCGATGATGACAACTTCACCTACCGCTTTGGCCGCCGACTCGTGCACCGCTTGGCGGGCATCGACCAGCAGATCTTCGGCGAGTTTGTGGTTGGTCGTTCCGAGGCAGATACCGACCGCCGGCCGGACAGTCAGTTGTTTTCCATCGATACTGAACGGTTCGCGGAGCGCGGCGATGACCGAGCGCGACCAGTCGCGCATGTCGCGCATTGACGAGTTAGGAAAGAACACGGCAAATTCAGTGCCCTGCTCGCGGCTTACCGAGGACTTGCTTGGCGCGGACGACTTGATGCGGGTGGCCAGCAATCGTAGGACCTCGTTGCCCACCTCGGGTCCGTAGACCCGGTTGACCTCAGGGAGGTCGAGAATCTGCACCAGCGCAAGCGCACAGCGCTCACCAGGCCATTGGCCTTGGCTAAGGCGCTTTTCGATGCCATCGACGAGCGACCCGGCACCACCGAGACCGGTGAGTGGGTCGACGCCTATCTCTTTGTTTTTTCGCTTGAGCATATTTTGTCCCCGCTATGTTGCGGGATTCCTATCGGTCTTTTCCCTGGTCGCCATAGGGGCCGAACGGCCCATTCCTCGTTAGGCAGCGGCGGCCGGATTCCCGGGTAGAAGTATGTCGAGTTGGCTTTGACGCTCAGGTCGTCCGAAGAGGAACCCCTGCGCAAGATCGCAACCCATTTCGGTGAGCATGGTGCGCTGTTCGAGGTGCTCGACGCCGGTGGCCATCGCAACGACACCGAGTTCGTGAGCTAGCGACACCATGTGTTGCACGATGATTGTGTCTTCGCTTGAGATTCCGAGCCCGGCAACGAATGCTCGGGGAATCGTGATGGCGTCAACGTTGACATCGCGCAGGGTCGTCAACGTCGAGACCCCGACACCGAAGTCGTTCAGACCAATCCGAACGCCCTCCTGTTTGAGTCGGCGAAGCCGAGACCATGTTTTCTCTTGGTTGTGCTGAAGCGCTTGATCGGTGATGTCGAGCAAAAGACGTTCGGGTGAGAGTCCGCTTGCCGAGACCGCTCCAAGAACCGAATCGGCAAACTTTGGTTCCTCAAGGTGGGTGCCGGCGATGTTTACCGAAACCATGAGCGACCGGTCCATTCGCTTACTCCATCGTTGCACCGAACGGCATGCCTCCTCCATGACCCATCGATAAATGGGTATGGCGAGTTCGGATCGTTCGACAAGATGAAGGAATTCGCCTGGGAGGCTCATCTGCATGCCATCGATCGATCCAGCGGGGTCGATCCAGCGAAGGAGGGCCTCGAAACCGATCAGGTTCTTGTCGCCGGGGGTCACGATTGGCTGGTAGTACAGGCAGAATTCGTTGCGAGCAAAGGCTCTCTCGAGTCGGTCGTCGACTTTTGAGACCGCGGCGTCACTTTGGGTGACGTCGTTGACATACACGGCAAGATCGAGTCCGGACCGTTGCGCATCTCGCAGCGCGCTGCGGGCGCTGGCTAAGAGGTCGGCGCCTTCTCGATGGGGCGGCTGACGCAGAACGCCACCGACGGTCACGCTTGGGATAGCGATGGTATCGCCGGTCTCGATTGGCTCTCGGACGATCGTCAGAAGGCTTTGGCACAAGCGTGGAAGGTCAAGGCTGTTGACATCGTGGAGCAAGATCTGAAACTCGGGGCCCAAGCCACGGGCGATGTGCCCGTCATCGGCGCCGATGACAGCAACCAGACGTTCGGCAACGCTGGCAAGCACGTAGTTTCCGTGATCGGGCCCAAATTGATCGTTGATATCGGACAGGTTTTCGAGCCGAACAAGGATCACCGACGACGGAGTCGTGGTCAGAGGGGTGGCAACGGCGTTATTCACCCACCGAAGAAAAGCCTCGCGTGGCGCCAGCCCAGTGATCGGGTCGGGGTGGTGTTCTCTCAAAATCGACTTACGGAACATGTGTGAACTATCGGCAACTGTTAGCCCGTCTCAAGGCCCGTCAGAGCAAGGCCGATGAAAATGGGAACCCATGTCTTCAGAATCAGTGTCTTCCGAACTCGATACCCCCTCCCCGGCCGCAACCGCCCCGGTCCGCTCCACTGGCGCCGTTGTGGCTGCCGTTGTCCTCCTCGTTGCGCTGGCCGCTACCGCCGCATGGCTGATTCGGGGTCAGCTCGCGAACGACAGCCCAATCCAAGCGCAGGAATGGGTGCCCCTCCCGCCCAAGGAATGCATCCCGGGTGAGTCATCGGACATCTTGGTCCCAAATTGTGGAGCATGGATCGGCTCAACCGACCGACGAAACGACAACCTCGATCTCGCCGTTCAGGAACAAATCCTCGGCGAGACCATCGACCTGGTTCGTCTCTACGCAGTTGGGCCCGACGCAACGTTCTTCCCGGTCGAACATCAGACACTGGCCGATGGCGGGCGGACGCTGGTGTACTCATGGAAGGTAAGCACCGATAACGCGGCTGGGCCGGTGTGGCGCCGAGTCGCCAGCGGCGAGTTCGACAACGAGCTGCGTCGGGCGGCAAACGAAATCGTCGCGTCCGGCCACCCGGTGCTGTTTTCGTTGCACCACGAGCCCGAGGACGACTCGGAGACGCTCGGTGGTTCGTATGGAACTGACGCCGACTACCGGGC
Organism: uncultured Acidimicrobiales bacterium; assembly: GCA_937934655.1. Classification (GTDB taxonomy): domain Bacteria; phylum Actinomycetota; class Acidimicrobiia; order Acidimicrobiales; family SHLQ01; genus CALLQB01. The sequence goes on from CALGZB010000245.1 coordinate 42,913, forward strand.
AATGCTTCGGCACGCCCATGAAATTATGGAGCCCATTGGCGGCGATCAGCTGATTTGGTTTGTGAACTACATGGGGCACTCGTTTGGTTCCTTCGACCAGGTCGAAGCGATGTACCCGGGCGACGACATGCTCGATTGGGTGTCGTGGAATCCCTACAACTGGTTTGGTTGTCACGGCGATGCTCCGTGGAAAGGGTTCGCCGAACAGGCCGCGCCGTTCTACGACTGGGCCCGCACCAACCACCCTGATATGCCGTTGATGATCGGTGAAACCGCCACCAACGAGGACCCTGCCGACCCGCAGGCCAAAGCCGAGTGGATTCTCGATATGGGTACAACACTCCAGGCAGAGATGCCCCACATCCGAGCGGTGCTTTGGTTCCAGCAGAGCACCGACACCGGGTTCTGTGAGCGACGCTGGGATTCCTCGGCCCCATCGACCGATGCGTTCGCCGAGCTCGCTGCGTCGGAGTACTTCTCGCCCCGTTAGGTCGGAGGTGCGTTCAGGACCTGCGCAAGGACCTCGGGAACGTCTTGCTGATGAACGATCGTCAGCCGTGACGTGGTTCGGGTGAGCGCGACGTAAAGCAAACTCAGTCCGTTGGGCTGTTCAAGGATCTGCGCTGGCTCGACCACGATGACCGAATCAAATTCGAGTCCTTTGGACTTCCAGGCCGACAGCCACTGCACTCCCTCGCGAACGAATCGAGCCGATTCGCTTGCGCCGATTACCGCCACCTGCCCCGCTGGCAGAGCCATACGTTCGGCCAGAACGACGTCGGTGATCTGATCGATGTCGTCGACTCGGACAGTGGTTGGCGGGTACCCCGACGTTCGAATCGACTGAGGAGCGGCAAGCTCGGGCGCGAGCTCGGCAAGCACCGCCGAGGCGAGGTCATTGACCTCGGCCGGCGACCGGTAGTTAATGGTGAGCTCTTGGTAGCTGAAGTCCTTGACCGTTTCGGGAAGGTGATCGCGCCAGGATCCAGGCTCACCAATAGAACGTTGCGCAAGATCGCCAACGATGGTCATCGACCCGCCACGAGCACGGCGAGTAATCATCCGCCACTGCATGGGGGTGAGGTCCTGGGCTTCGTCGACGATGACATGCCCGAACCGCCATGCCCGTTGGCCCGCCGCGAGTTCTTGCAGCGTGACGCCGTGATCGACGAACGCATCGTCGACGTTGTCGACCGCGATCTCCGACATCGGGATGCCATCGTTGTCGAGCAGCGGGTAGCCCTCGGGTTGCTCTCGCAGCACATGGTCGTCAGTCATCTATGAGCCCGCCGGTCGTTCGTAATCGAGATATTCATCTTCCACGAGTTCCTCGAGAGACCACAGTTCTTGTTCTTTCTCTTCGGATTCATCGTCAAGATAGTCATCGGCATCATCGGACTCGTCGTAGGCATCGGCCATTTCGAACTCATCGGCTTCGTCACGTTCGACGGTGCGTTCCGAATCGATGCCGCCGCCTAGGGCTCCTCCAACGACGGCAAGGAGTTCGTCGAGAAGCGGAACATCGGCCTCGCTCCATCGCCGGCGGTCGAGGTTTCGTTCACGGTCACGATCGCGTGCCAACAGGTCGCGTTGTTCGTCCGACAAACCAGCCGTCGCAGAAGCGGCCCGGAGGATCGATGGCGAACCGAGCGTGTCGTTGAGGGCCTGTTCGGGGGTAAGTCTTGGCCAGTGTTGAAGAAGAAACAGGTCCACATCGGTTGACGACTCAAACGCGGCCCGAGCTTCCTCGAGGTCGCCAAAGGACGGGTCGTAGCCGGCGGCGGACAGCGCATCGATGAGCGCTCCCCGGAAAGCTGCGGATCCGTCGTTGTGCGTGCGGTGACGTTGGGCGGTGTCAAACATTTCCGTGACCTGGTCAACACCAAGGCTGACCTTGGCCGAGCCGTACCAAGCCGAAAGACCAACAGAGGGGCGGCGGCGTCGAAGCGCTACCGCGGCAGAAAGGAACTCGGCCATAACGGCTAGTCCCTTTACGTGAGCCGTCTCGGGCGTGTCGACTCGCCCCATGAGGATCCCGGGATACAACTCGGCGGCGGTAACAGACACCACGCCGGTTTCGCCGAGCGATGGCAGTACGCCACTGATGTAGTTGAGGAACTCGTTGGTGGGGCCGACAACGAGCACGCCGCTCTCGGCGAGTGCAGCGCGCTGGTTGTAGAGCAGGTAGGCAGCGCGATGCAGCGCGACGACGGTCTTGCCAGTGCCCGGACCGCCCTGGACGATGAGCGCCCCTTTTGCCGGAGCCCGAATGACGGCGTCCTGCTCGCTTTGGATGGTGGCAACCACACTCTTCATGCGCCCGTCGGAGGGCTGATTGAGCGCCGCCATGATGGCCGCTTCACCGCGAAGACCGATGGTGTTCTCCATCGTCACGGCGTCGAACACTTCATCGGAGTAGCCCGTGAGCTGGCCAGTTATGGGGTCATACAGCAGGTGGCGCCGGTGGGTGATCCCGAGATTGTCGAGCGGCGTCGCCCGGTAGAACGGTGCCGCAGCGTGGGCACGCCAGTCGACTAGCAGCACATCGTCGCCCTCGTCGGCGGCGTAGTCGATAACGCTGAGGCGCCCGACATAGGTTCGTTCGTGGTCGGCGGTCGTGATGTGGCCAAAGGCAAGCGCCTGCCCGACTGCTTCGAGTTCGCGAACCCGCCGAATTGCGTGCATCGCCCGCGCCGATGCCTGCCGAACCGAAACCGCTTGGGCGGCGGCTTCGCCTTCACCATCGTCGTCGGCGAGGTCTCGGATACCGTCCTCGGTTTGTTCGGCCGACTCGTCGGCGAGACGGGTGGCGTTCGCGCGCGCGTCGTCGAGGTGCCGGGCGTGAACCTGACGGATGTGGGCCAGAGCTGCGTGCTCGACGGCGAGTTCGGAAGCGGGTGAATCGTCGATACTCAAGCATTCCAGCGAACGGCCTGAAGTCCTCGGGCAGTCGGCACTTCTTTTCGCGGTCGTTTGGCCTGACCTTCGTTGTGAAAACCCTGTTGGAACGACTTTTCCCGCCGATTGGCACAGAAGCCCACTCGTCCCAGTGGAGACATTTTCATGGAACAACGACCTTGGTCGGACGCTCTTCGAGCGGTCCCCGCCCTACAGGACGGCGACCTCGCGGTTGCTCGGAAGGCAGGAAGCGCGCTCGACAAACTCATCGGACTTACCGATGACCCCTTCCACCACATCGGAATCGTGGTGGAACGAACGATCGACGACCAGACGGAGCCGTGGGTAATCGAGCACACGTTTGCCGGATGCACGGCGCGGAAACTCAGTGTGTTCGTGGATCACTACGACGATGTCGGGTTCGTCTACCTCGATCTCCCGCCTGAGGAGCGAGCGCACCTGCGGCACACGGCGCTGGGGTACCTCGGCACCACACCCCGTTATGCATGGGACGAGGTGTTCCTTGTGGGTATGTGCGCTCTTGCTCGCAAGACCCGCGGAACAAAACACTCGCTTTCTCGGCGCCGGTGGTTGACGTCGCTCGAAGCAGCGATCCACCGTCGGAACTCGTCGGAGCGCCGAGCAGTCTTCTGCACCACCTTTGTGATGCAACTGTTCGCCGACGCCAACATCGCGACGCCGAAGCACCTCGGTTTGCTGGCGCCTCCTCGCTCGTGCACGACCCAACGACTTCGTGCGAGCAAGCACGACAAGATGATGCGGCGTCCGCTACCCGTGCAGATGCTGGCGGGCGTTGGTTCGCTGATGGTTCTGCTGTGCTCGGCGACAACCTTGATGTTGTCGTTAACCTTCACTGGCCGGCCGGCCGCGTCACCCCCGCTACTTTCGCCCAGCGACTTCTGGCGGCATATGCCGGCGCAACACCGGTGGGCCCGCCAAAACAACACGGGGCCGACGCCAGAAGAACGGACGTCGACCCAGGTGCTGCTGGGACGCTCTAAGCAGCGGGAAATCGCAGCATAGGTAGCGTTATGCGGTGGCTTCCTCGGTTGCGTTGTCTGCCCCGCCGAATCCGCCGCGCTGGCCGCCACGACGTCCGCTGCGGGAGAAGTCGGCTTCGCCGTTCACGATGGCCTCGATCTTCTCTTCCATCTGGGCGAGCTTGTCAGCTGCATCTTCTTCAGTAATACGGCCACTCTCGACGGCAACGTCGATGCGTGCGGCAGCGTCAGCTACGAGTGCTTCGACAACCGCGTCGACGGAGACGCCGTTTGCCTCGGCAAGTTCAGCGATGGTGGTTCCGGCGGCCTTGGCTTCTTGGAGTTCTTCAGCCGAGATACCGAGCACGTCGGCGATGGTTTCGCTTTGCTGGCCACGGTTACCGTGGTTGCCATGATGGCCACGGTTTCCTCGGTGGCCCTTGCTTCCGCCTTCGCCGTTGATAACGGCTTCGACCTTCTCGGCCAAGCCGTCACGACGCTCGGCGGCTTCTTCGTCGGTGAGGCGACCATCTGCAACCGCTTCGTCAATTTTTTCGTTTGCCTGGGCGACGAGGAAGTCGACGAGGTTCTGCACGTCAACGCCTTGAGCCTCGGCGATTTCGGCGAGGGTTGAGCCGGAGCTGAGCGCTTCGGTCAGTTCGTCGGCGGTCATTCCAAGAACTTCAGCGATTGCTGCACGACGCTCGGCCTTGCTTGCTGAGCGGTCGCTGCGTTCGGTGCTGTCTTGTTCTTCTTGAACCTCGGGGGCATCTGGCGTGTCGGCATCCTGTGCACCGGCAGAGGTGACGTCACTGGTGGTGGCACCAAAGACACCGCCAACAAACATCGCTGTTCCAAGTCCTGCGGCGGTGAGAGTTTTTTTGATGGGGGTCATTGTGATTCCTTTTCGGAGCCGATGGCTAGGGTTGTTCTCACCACGAACTTCGTGATGTGAACTCCATGCTGCGGGTGCGCTGTAAGTAGTAGACCAAGGCTTTGTAAGGACTTTGTAAGAAGCAGTAATAAAATCTTGCAATGTCCTCTACTCCTGCGACAGCCTCGCCCGCTCCCCCATCGACCGGCGTGGGCCGGGCCCTCATTGCCGCTGGGGTTATCGGGATCATCGCCAGCCTTATCGGGATCGTTGTGGTGTGGATGTTGCTCGACGACCTTGGCGATGGCGTCGATCAGTCGATCGAACTCACCACCGAGACACTCAATACGCTCGACGAGACGTTGGTGCTGGCCGACGACATCACCTCGACGGTTTCGGGCAGCACCGCCACTCTCGACTCGACGGTGCAACGACTGTCGGATTCGGTCGATGAGGGCAGCACTGTACTCACGAGCTTGTCTGAGTTGAGCGGAACCGAACTGCCCGAGTCGATCGATGGTGTGGTGGAGGGCATCGACAACCTCACCGGCGTCGCCCGCACGATCGACAACACCTTGTCGCAGCTAAGCGCAATCCCCTTTGGCCCCAACTATGACCCGGAGAACAGCTTCGCCGGCACCCTCACCGAGATTCGCGATGATCTCGAGCCAACCGCCACAGAGCTGCGCTCCATCGCCCCGGATCTTTCCTCGCTGGCCACCACCGTGAGCGACTCTGAGGCCGATCTCGACCAGCTCAGCAGCGACATCGCCGCCCTTCGGGCGAGCCTTGAAGACACCACCCCGCTCATATCGGACTACCGCGATCGGGTGGCCGAGGCGCAGCGATTGGCTGCCGACACCCAGGGCGACCTTGGGCGCGATCGCAACTTTGCCAAGGTTGTCAGCCTCATCCTCGGCCTAGCAATTGCCGTCGGCCAGCTCGTGCCGATCCTTTACGGGCGTGACCGACTTCGCACGTAAACGCACGTTTTTTGCGTTTCTTGACCAAAACCTGACTGAAGAATTCGACGCATCCGATCGATGTTATTTGCACGCTCGTAATGAGCGAAGTGTGTCCTCACAATTCATCAGATCAGCAGGAGTCAAGGCAGTGAATCGAAGAACATTCCTCGGAGTAATGGGAGCAACCACGCTTGGCGCAGTCACGATGACCGCCGAAAGCGCCATGGCCCAAGCCAACCCCGATACCCCGTCCGCTGTTCCGTCCCCAATGAACTTCTCCGGATCGGATCTCACCGGCTGGGAAACGGTGGTTGGCGACGGCATTTACGCCCCGGCTGGTGTGGCTGCAGTCGCTCTTAGCGACATTGCCACCATCGACGCGGGCACCCACAGCTCGCTCCTCATGAACGTCAACGAACGCCCAATCATGGCCCACAACATCGCCTTCAACCGGATTGTCGACGACACCTTGTTCGACTACAAACACGACTGCAGCTACGAATTCCGGATGCCGACCCTCGACACACCAACGAACCCCGGGATCAAGGCCCAAACCGTCGAAGGCGGGCTCTTTATCTGGGATGGCGGTGGCAACCGCCGAGACCATGGCCTCGGATTTCAGTGGGTGCTTAACCCTTGGGACCCAAAGTACGGCGCGATTCAGACCTGGTCGATGAGCCGAGCTGGGTGGACCGATACCGGGTACCTGGAACCCGACAATGAATGGCACCTCTTCGAGGCCATGGTGGATCACCGCCAAAACAAGGCGTGCATCCTTCTCGATGGTGAAGAGTTCTCCACCAAATACACGCAGCGTCGCAAGCCCAGCTACTGGGGCAACGAGACCGCCGCACGACTGCAGGTTGAAGCAATCAGCCTTGACCCGGGAACACAAACATCGGCGCCTACCCACACCGTCGACGTACGCAACTGGACCTGGGACTGCACGCCGGTTTAACACCGGCTCAGCGACCCCTCTACAAACCAAGAACCAAAGAAGAAACCAATGGCCTCAACCCTCACCGCAACCTCCGCAGCAACCCAGCAACACTCGCTTCAAACCCCACTGACCTCTTCTGTCGTGGTTTGCGCAAACAGCTATGAACGAATCGGCGACATTCGGGCCGCTCTCCATGCTGTCGGGAATCAGACGGTGCTTCCCGCCGAAGTACTGCTGGTGGTCGACGGCAACGACGAACTCTTCGATCGACTGTCCGACCAGATCGAAGGGTTGGGACACGTTCCCGTGCGGTTGCTCACCAATCGGCACAAACAGGGACTAGCTGGCGCTAGGAACACCGGTGTCGAGGAAGCTAGCGGCGACATCGTCGTGTTTCTCGACGACGATGCTGCTCCGGACAAGTCCTGGCTCGAGGTTCTCCTCTGCTGCTACGAAGATTCCTCGGTCATGGGTGTCGGTGGGGGCGCTACGCCCAGCTGGCACCTCGACAAACCAGAGTGGTTTCCCGACGAGTTCGCTTGGGTGGTGGGTTGTAGCTATTCCGGTATGCCACAGCGTGGTGATGAGATCCAAAACCTCATCGGCTGCAACATGTCGTTCCGCCGGAGTGTGCTTCAAGACGCGAAGGGTTTCCGCGAAGAGGCAACCCGAGCAGATATGTCGCCCCTTGGCTCCGAAGAAGCTGAGCTCTGTATCCGCTTGGGTCAGGCACACCCCGACCTGAAGATTGTGCATGAGCCACGGTCCACGGTTCGTCACCGGGTATGGCGCGACCGAAGCACCTTCCGGTACTTCCGCCGCCGCTGCTACGCCGAGGGCGTGTCGCGGGCGAAGGTCTCGCGGCTTGTGCGAAACGCCGGTGGACATTCGGGCGAACGAAAATTTGTGACCCAGACTCTCCCTCTCGCGGTTGTCCGAACGATTCGGACCGGACCAGGCCGGGTCGGCAAAACCGCCGCCGTACTTTGCGGGCTCCTCGTGGCTTCTGCTGGCTATTTCATCGGATCGCTCTCGGCTCGGTTGTCGTAGCTTTCGCCCGCCTAAGCTGGGACCATCGACGACCTTCACTATTCCGGCGCAGCCGAACAGCACCTCCGAGTCGTTGCCGGCGAGCTGTCAGTAACGGAGCTCGTGCAGTCACTTCTCGATCGGATTGAGGTGGTCGACCCATCGATCAACGCCTATCGCGTGGTGTTTGCCCAAAAGGCACTGCGCGAGGCTGCCGACCTTGACCGCATCGGACTGTTGGACGACCAGCCATTGTTCGGGGTGCCGGTAGCCATCAAAGACAACATCGATGTCGCGGGAGAACTCACCACTGTTGGGTCTGCCGGCAATACCCAACCGGCTTTGCTGGACTCGCCACTGGTGGACGGATTGCGAAAGGCCGGCGCGGTAATCATCGGGAAGACCACGTGTTCCGAACTCACCGTGTGGCCTTTTACCGAGAACGAAACCTGGGGTAAGACTCGCAACCCTTGGAACACCGACTACAGCCCTGGCGGTTCGAGTGGCGGGTCAGGGGCTGCGGTGGCCGCCGGTCTCTGCGGTATCGCCGTCGGGAGCGACGGACTCGGGTCGATCCGGGTCCCTGCCGGTTTCACCGGTGTCGTCGGACTCAAACCTCACCGGGGTCGTGTGTGGCACGGCCCACAAAGCTGGCATGGCCTTTCAACCAACGGACCGCTCGCACGCTCGGTTGCCGACACTGCGCGGTTTCTTGATGCGGTCGGATCTGACACTCCTGCTGGCGGATTCAGCGCGGGGTTGCAGGGACTTGGCAGACCGCTTCGCATCGCGATGTGTCTCAAGCCAATGGTCGACTATCCCGCTTCGGCTCGCCTCGGCGACGAGGAGCGGCTTGCGGTGCTAACGACTGCCAGTGTTCTAAAGGATCTAGGGCACACGGTGGTCGAGCATGCCTTGAGCTTCTCGCGGAAGGGTCCAAACAACGGCATGATTCGGTACCTTGCGGGTGTCGATCAGAATCTTCAAGCGGTCGAGTTCCCCGACCGCATCACCAAGCGCACGGCCAGGATGGCGGCAATCGGCCGCCGCATCCCGCAGCGGATCATCGATAAGGCACTTCGGGATGAGGTGGCGATTGGTGAACAGCTCAACCAGGTGTTCGACGACTTCGATGTCGTGTTGACCCCGGGCGCTGTCGAGCGACCGCTTCGTATCGGCGAGCTCGACGGAATGGGAGCGTTACTCACGCTCCGAAGTTCCGGAAAACGTATCCCGCATTACGGAATCTGGAACGTGGTGGGTCAGCCCGCAATGTCGGTGCCCGCAGGCTTCAGCAGCATGGGTTTACCGCTATCGGTGCAGCTAGCAGGAAAACCAATGGACGAGCTCACCCTGATGCAGGTAGCCGCCCAGCTAGAAATCGCGCAACCGTGGAGCAACAGCCGCCCAGTCTAAAAGGAAGAACCCCACAGACGCGTCCACCTGGCACCAAAACCCCTATTCGGTGCCAGGTGGAAAAACGGGGGTTTGGTTCCAGGCACCGGCTTTGTCCAAGCGCTGGGAGTCGTGCCGCAGCGCCAGCGAAGGCCGAGGGCAACGACAACGGGTCATAGCGAAGCGTGGGAGCGGAGGCTTGCCGAAGCGACCCAGAATTAGAGCCGGTAGGCGGCTGGGTTCGGTTTTAGGGGCCTCGCGTACCAGAGGGGGCGGCGGAGGCCTCCGTTTTTGTCGGCGCTTGCTGGACGAGTTTTGGCGAGCCATTCGAGGTAGGCCTCGCGGGACTTGGCGGTGTCGACCACGACATCGCCGTATTCGTCGCCTACCTCGGCCGGCGTGATGTTGACCTTCTGGTGCCAGCACTGCATACCCGAGATCGGGTCGGGCTGGACACAGAAAGTGGCGTTCTGGTGCACGCCGGTGTCGTTCCACCAGACACGGTTGGTGTCGGCGTCGGCAACGCCCTCGGTGCCGCTGGAGTCGTAGGGCTCCATGCCATGCTCACGCTTGAGCTTCCAGACGGTGCCGCCGGCTCCGTTCGGATCGTTGGTGATGTTGGCTTTGCCCGAGCCCCAGGACCGGGCTTTGTCTTCGTCGAGACGCCAGCGACCCATGTGGTGCGATGCGGCAACGACGCCGGGGCGAATGCCTTCGGTGCGCCATGCGGAGATGACGAAGTGGCCAATGCGGGTGGTTACCCGGACCAGCCCGTTCTCTTCGATGAGTAGCTTCTCGGCATCCTCAGGGTGAACCCAGAGTGGATGCCGGTGGCTGATCTCGTTGAGCCACTTTGAGTTGGCCGAACGGGTGTGGATGAGGGTCGGAATTCGGAACGTTGGCAGCAAAATCCGCTCGTTGCCGGCCATGTCGATGTCTTCCCAATGCACCTGCGAAGGAATCCATTTGGGCGTGGCGTACTCGGGCCAGCCCCAGTCGGCGAGCGTGTTGGAGTACAGCTCGAGCTTCTTCGAGGGGGTGGGGAATCCTTCGAGGGCTTCACCGTCGATCTCTACAGCGGGCGAACCTTCGCCAAGCGGCGACAGCTTGAGACCATCGAGGTCGGCATCGTCGCCCGACCAGGCGCTGGGTGTGCCGGCCTTGCGGTAGACGCCGTCGTCGGTCTTGATGCTGTCTTCCAACAGGCTGTCGTCGACGATATTTTCGTACGGCTCGTACGGGTCGGTGGGCACGGCGAAAGCGGAGCGATCGCGCATGAAGTCGAGCGGGTCTTGCCCGGCTGCAGCGGCGGCTTCGGGTAAACCGGGGACGTTCTCGGTGAACATCTTGCGGTAGTACTCGTCGATGGTGACCGGCTTGCCTGGGTGTTGCTCGCTTTCGAACCATTGGCGGATTCCGAGCTCGCCGTCTGGGTCGATCTTCCATGACAGGTCGATCCAGAATTCGTTCTCTTCCCACACCTCGCCAGGGTTGTAGTCGTAGCTTCGAGTGTCGGGTCCAAGCACGCCGGTGCCGCCCGCCTGGATGTCTTTGATCTCGGCGTAGCGCCGGAACACCGACTGGCGGAAACCGATCCAGCGACCGGCGTGGGTTTCGTAGCTGGTGACGTCGTGGCGTTCGGCCGAGACGCCCATCGGCAGGGCGTAGTCGGCAAACCAGGACGTCTCCGACCAGGTTGGGGTGAGCGCAACATGACAGCGGACCTTGTTCTCGTCGGTCAGCGCTTCCATCCAGCTGAAGCCGTCAGGGTTGGTCCAGATCGGGTTGTAAACCCGCGAGAAGTACATCTCAAGACTGCCGCGACCCTCGTTGAGGAAGTGCGGCAGAAGGATCGACATCTCGTGGTACGCCAAGGGGTATTCCTTGGGCCATTCGAGTTCGTTCCACTCGTGGGTGTTGGGGGCGCCCATGGGAGCGGCGGCTTTAAACTTGTTCATGCCGTTGCCGGCGGTTCCGCCCTTAGTGGCTACCGAACCGGTGAGCACGTTGAGGAAGAACAGGCACCGAGCTACTTGCCAGCCGCCCATGTGGCCGGCGCCAGCTGCACGCCAGTTGTGCGAGGCAAACTTGGTGGGGTTCTCGCCGATGAGTTCGGCGATTTCACGAATGGTCGCCGCGTCGATACCAGTTTTTTGTTCGGCTGCTTCTGGGGTGTACTCGGCGTACTCCTCGAGCAGCGCGTCGCGCATCTGGGAGAAGTCGACCGGGCGATCGGGGTGTTTCTGTTGAAGGTAGGTTTCCCAGTTGGTCCACCGCTCCATAAAGGTGGCATTCCAGGTTTCCTGCTCGATGAGCTCGCGGGCGATGGCCAGCAGGAGGAAGGGTTCGGTACCAGGCCACGTGGGCAGCCAGAAGTCGGCTTTGGCGCCGGTGTTGCTGAGCCGCGGGTCGACGCAGATGATCTTGGCACCAGCCTCTTGGGCTTCGATGATCCGCTGAGCGTGCGGGTTGAAGTAATGACCCGATTCGAGGTGCGCCGAGATGAGGAAGATGACTTTGGCGTTGGCGAAGTCTGACGATGGGCGGTCGTGGCCCATCCAGCTTTGGTAGCCGATGCGGGCGTTGGAGGAGCAGATGTTGGTGTGGCTGTTGTGGCCGTCGACGCCCCAGGCCTTGAGAACGCGGTCGGTGTAGCCGTCCTCGCCGGGACGACCGACGTGGTACATGATTTCGTTCCGACGCTCTTCGATGATCGCGGTACGAATGCGTTCGGCGATTTCGTCGAGTGCTTGGTCCCAAGTGATCCGCTCCCACTGGCCCGAACCACGCTCGCCTTTGCGCTTCATTGGGTAGAGGATGCGCTCGGGATCGTAGATCTGGTTGAGCGTGGCCGGGCCCTTGGCGCAGTTGCGTCCGCGGCTGGCCGGATGCTCGGGGTTACCTTCGATCTTGGTGATCTCGTCGGTCTCTTGATCGAAGTACGCCACCAAACCACACGCCGCTTCGCAGTTGAAGCAGGTGGTGGGAATAAGGGTGTACTTGCGTTCCACCTTGTCGGGCCAGGCTTTGGCGTCGAGTTCGGTCCAGTCGTGCCACTTTGCGAGCGGCGGGTACTTCGAGAGTTCAGTCATGAATCAGCCTTGAGAGTTATGAAAGAGGTACGGACTGGCCAGCTCGCACGAAGGAATCTTCGTAGGCGAACATGCCGACCAATGCGAGCAAACCTGCGAGTGCGGCAGGGATTGCGCTACTGATGTCGAGCGCCAAGGTGAGAATTACCAGTGCGGCCGGGATGACCAAGCCAACGAGGATGCCGCCCCACCAAAACTGCTTGGCGTATTGGCCCTTGGTCATGATGTCGACAGCCATCTCGACGTGGCGACTTCCCTTCGATGTGAGCTCCATTGCAACGAATGCGGCCGTGGCACCGAGGCCGCCAAGCAGGACCCAGCAAATGGTCTTGGCGTCGGGCACGTCGATGAACAGTTCGAGGATTGCGTAGGCCGCTCCGCCGGCGGTGACCGCCTGGGCAAGGAGCACGGGCAGCAGCAGCGGTGTTTGCCACAGGTCTCGACCTTCGCATTGCCCGAACAAGAAGGCGGTGTAGCCGGCGGTTCCGAGTGCGCCGATGACGGCAGGGATGGCCAGTACCTTCAGCAGCGTCTCGGATTCGATGAGGCCGCCGATCCACCAGAGGGCAAGCACGATGGAGAAGGCCATGAGCACATAGGCGCCCTTGACCAACCATGACTGCCAGTTTCCTTTGGTGATGAGGTAGTAGAAGCGACCAGGTTGCTTGAGGTCGCTAACCAGAAGCACGCCGGTGATAGCGAGGAACACGCCGGCGATCATCGGCGGGATAACGCCGACGGCGGCTTGAGAATCGCTATTGCCCATGAGCACGAGGAGCGAGGCCACGAGCATGACCCCGGCGGCGATGGCTTTGGTGACGAGGTAGCCCGACACCTTTGCTTTCCAGGTCATCTGGTGGGCGGTGGTGTAGGCGGTTCGGGCGATAACGCCCTCTTCGTCGGTGGGCTTCTTGCCCAGGTGCACGGGCACGGTGGGGTGTTTCGGACCGCCCATGTTTCCGACGAGAGTGTCGGCCCAGATCATGCCGTCGTTGGCGATGGCGGTTCGGGTGGGGTCGAGCGAGGCTTGGTCGGCGCCGCGGTAATACACCTTTGGTTTGGTGTTTTGTTCGGGCGACCGCACGGCCACGTCGTCGCGAGCGATGATGCGACTGATTTCGGAATTGGGATCGTCGAGGTCGCCGATCTTGATGGCTTCGGTGGGGCAAACAACCTGGCAGGAGGGTTCGAGACCAACCTCGAGTCGGTGGTTGCACATATTGCACTTATGTGCGGTGTTGGTTTCCGGATTGATATACAGCGCGTCGTACGGGCAGGCGTTCATGCACGACTTACAGCCAATGCAGTCGTCGTCCTGGAAATCGACCACACCGTTGTCGGCGCGAAACAGCGCCGAGGTTGGACAGATCGTCATACAAGGTGCATCGTCGCACTGGTTGCAGCGCATGACGTTGAACTTGCGGGACACATCGGGGAAGGTTCCCGTTTCGATGTACTTGACCCATGTGCGGTTTACGCCAAGCGGAACATCATGTTCGCTCTTGCATGCGATGGTGCAGGCATGGCAGCCAATACAGCTGTCGGAATCGAGTAAAAACCCAAGTCGGGTCACAATTTTCCCCCGGTAGTGCGATCGCGCTGAACACGCAATGTGGAGGTTAGACCATCAATCACTTTGGTTTGACACTCTAACTCGAAATGTACGGTCATTTACCCTGGTCTAGCAGGAACCGTGGAGTGGTTAGAGGACGTCGAACGTCAGGCCGGCGTGGGCCTCGAGTGCTGCGAGCAACTCATCGCCGAGGGCGGTCGATGGCGTCCAGAACCCTCCACCAATCGCTTCGGAGCGCAGCAGGACCAAGGCTGCCTCACCCAACATTTTCGCCGTCGATCCGTAGCCGGGGTCGCTATCGCCCGTGACCTTGGTCGTAATGGTCTTGCCGTTGGCCGTTTTGCCAAAGAAGCGAAGGTCATAGAAACCGGCCTCTTGTTGTTTCGGTGACGGGCCTTCGCCTGGCTGCGGGAGCACCTTGGTCGACAACAGCGACCGCACTGGCCCGATTGAGGCGACTCCCATGAACCCGGCCATTCCGGCGGTGACCGCCGCGGCCTTCGCCATACCGATGGGTCCGGCACCGGTCATCATTGCTTCGCCATAGGTGAAGTCGTCGCCCCATGGTCGGCCGAGAAGGGCATGGCTTCGTTGCACAACCCGGGTGTTGACGGCAGCCATCACAAAAGGAGCAATCCACGACCCCGATACGTCATCGTTTTGGGGCACGAGCACTTCAGACTGCTTGACGCCGTCGCGCATTCCTTCGGGAGCGAGCGCGTAGGGGTTGGCCAGCACCTTGCGCAGCGACTTGTCCGCAGCCACTTCCTCCATCACGTTCATCATGCTCGCGAGCGTTCCACCGCTCGCCCCGCCGTTCATGTCCTTCACCCGCATGTCGATGCTCGTGCATGGCTCGCCGAATTCCTCAATGGCTTGCTGCTGGGTAAACCAAACACCGAGATCCGATGGGATCGAGTCGAACCCACAGGTGTGCACGATGCGAGCGCCGGTTTGTTCGGCCTCGGCCTGATGCAGGTCAATCATGCGGCGCATCCACTGCGTTTCGCCGGTGAGGTCGCAGTAGTCGGTGCCGGCAGCAACCGCGGCGGCGACCAGTTCGTTGCCATAGAGTGCATAGGGGCCAACCGTTGAAACGACCACGCGTGTCCGCTGAACGAGATCGACCATGTCGTCGACGCTCCGAGCGTCGGCCACGATCTGCGTGAGCGTCGACCCGTCGGCGCCAGACGATTCGATGACGTTGGCGAGTTTGTCGGCGCTTCGACCGGCGATGGCCCACTTGATGTCGTCGCCTTCGCCCGATGACCCGTGCCGTTCGACGAGGTAACGGGTGAGGATTTCGCCGACAAAGCTCGTGGCTCCGAAGACGACAATATCGAAGGGGCGGCTGTTGCGATCGACCGACATCAGCTCATCACCAATGCGGCTCGAACGCTTTCGAGTCGTTCGTTTTCAACCCAGAACCAGGCCCATTTCCCTCGCTGTTCCCGGCCAAGGATTCCAGCCTTCACCAGAATGGATAGGTGGTGACTCACCGTGGGCTGCGAGCGGTCGAGTGCTGACGGGAAATCACAGGCACATCCTTCTCCGGATGCGGCGATGATGTTGACGAGTCGGAGGCGGACGGGGTCGGCCAGGGCCTTTAGCGCCGTAGCGAGATCGCTGGCGTCCTCTTCGCTGAGCGAGGGCCCGAACAACTCGGGACAGCACCGGGCGGCATCGTTGGAGGTCATGTCGCCCATCATTACAGATGGGGTGGGACACACACTTTCGAAACCCTTCGATGCTCTTGCCAAATCCTTGACGGTTGCCAGCGATGGTTGTTGACATGAACGTCATCCATACAATCACCGCTCGTTTGCGGTCACTTTCGCCGATCGAGCTCACGCTTCTGCCCGTCCTCGCTTTCCTCGGGTTGGGCTGGCTGCGCGCCGGTTCGGAGAAACTCATCGATCTCGACTGGTGGACCGGCCAGTACCTCTCGAAATGGTTGGTCGATCATCAAGACACCGCAATCAGTGTGTTTCCACTGGTTTCTGACTACGTGTTCTCTCGGCTCACCCCGTCCATAGCGTTCATCGTTATGGGCGCCCAGTTCTTCATCGGGTACGGGCTCCTTACCGGGCGTTCGATGCGGCCAGCACTGCAGACAGCCATCGCTCTCAACCTCTGCTTTGTCGTCATGGGCGAGGTCACGCCATCGGCGTTCTATCTCGTGATCGAGCTTTCACTGCTTACCGGACTCAACTTGGGGCTGATCGGGAACGACCCGCGGCCGCCAAACCATTGGCGAGCCTTTGGTTGGATGTACGCAGCGGCGTTTGTGCTCCCCGAGATCTCGACGATTCACCCCGAAGAAGTGATTCACGACCCGGCGTTGATGATCGGCACGATCGCGGCTTTGGCGTTTAGCGTCGAAGCGATCCGGATCTTCCAGGATCAGTCGTCTACTCGCTTCCGCAACGGGCTCCCCAATGAGTCCGGCTATGGGCAGGGCGAGTTTCAGCCTGTGCGGGTCACCACCCATCGAGATTCATATTGACATCTGTCGATACGTCGGTATGATCACTTACAGGAACATATCGATGTTCATCTATTTGAAAGATTGGTAACCCAATGCGTCTGCAGCTCGCCCTCAACGTCGACAACCTTGACGAGTCGATCGACTTCTATACAAAGATGTTCGACACCGCTCCCCTCAAGATCAAAGAGGGGTATGCGAACTTCGCCATCGAGAACCCACCGCTCAAGCTGGTACTCATGGAAAACCCTGGCAAGGGTGGCTCGCTCAACCACCTTGGCGTCGAGGTCGAAACCGCCCTTCAGGTCGCTGAGGCCGAGGCCCGCATTGCCCAAACCGGCCTCGAGACCTCGGGCATCGACGACACACTCTGCTGCTACGCCGAGAAGACCGAAACCTGGATCACCGGCCCCCAAGCCCGCTGGGAATGGTACGTGAAGACCGGCGACTCAGACATGGGTTCGACCGTCACCGATGAAGGACGAATTTTCGAAGGCGTAAGCGCCAGCACCCAGGAACCCTGCTGCGGCTAGCAACGCGTCCGCGGACGTGTCCACCTGGCACCAACCCCCCCATTTGGTGCCAGGTGGAAAACCGGCCCGGCACTTTATTGAGTTTGTTAGGGCCGAAGTAGGGTCAGCGCATGACTTCACCGGTTGGAATTAATGCTGAGTCCGTAGGGGCTTGGCTTGAAAGCAATGTCGATGGCGCTACGGGTCCGTTCACCTACGACCTCATAACCGGCGGGCACTCCAACATCACCTTTAAGGTCACCGATTCCAACGGCACCGAGATGGTCCTTCGCCGGCCACCACTCGGCGCAGTTCTGGCCACCGCCCACGACATGGGCCGCGAACACAAGATCATCTCCGCCGTCGGCAAGTCGTCGGTTCCGGTGCCCCGCACGCTCGGCATGTGCACCGACGAGTCGGTCAACGAGGCGCCGTTCTACATCATGGAGTACGTCGAAGGGCTGGTGGCTCACGACTCGTCAGCGATGGAACAAGGCATGCCCGATATGGCGCTGCGCGCCGCCACGAGCGAAGACGTCGTTCAGGTCATTGCGGCGCTCCATATGGTGAACCCCGACGATGTTGGACTCGGCGACCTGGGCCGCAAAGAGGCCTACCTCGACCGTCAGCTCAAGCGTTGGTCGGGTCAGTGGGAGAAGTCGAAAACCCGCGAGCTACCCGACATGGATTGGGTGTACAACCAGCTCGTCGAGCGCAAGCCCGAACAGCGCTACACCGGGATCGTCCACGGCGACTATCGCCTGGGCAACATGCTCGTCAACCCAGCCGACGGTTCGGTAGCCGCAGTACTCGACTGGGAGCTTTGCACCCTTGGCGACGTTCTCGCCGACATTGGCTACCTACTCAACAACTGGGTGCAGCCGGGCGAAGATTCGAGCTCTGGCGCCACAGCATTCGCGACAACGGTTGGCGGTTTTAGCACTCGAGAAGAGTTGGTCGATCGCTATTGCGAGATCACCGGCTTCGAAGTCGGCGACATCAACTACTACCGAGCGTTCCAGAACTGGCGCTTGGCGGCCATCGTCGAAGGTGTGCTCTCTCGCTACCTCCAAGGCGTCATGGCCGACAGCTCGGCCGACACCGATGTGTTCCGCAACCAGGTCGACGGCCTCTGCGCCCAGGCTGTGGCATTGCTCAGCTAGTTGGCTCTCGCCCAGGCCCGTTGCGCGTCTTCAATAACCGGAGCGGTGAGGGCTCCGGCAAATCGGAACGCACCGCTCGACCAGACCGGGCAGGTGTCGGTCCCCACCGGCACCTCCGCGAAACCGCTGACACAGAAGTGAATGCCGGTTGACTCACGAACCAGATTCCGGCCGCTGAACATGCAGGGTTCGAAGTCCAGGCACGGCAGCGTCTCGGTGTAGTGACCGTTGTCGTCGAGCACCGCAGCAGCCGAGTCGATGAGCTCAACTCGACGGTTCTTCTTCGCAACCTTGGCCACCACCTTGTTGGTGTCGCGTGCCCAGTTGATATCGAACATCGCCTGAAGGCGGCCTTCGGGAACGGTACCGAGATAGACGCGCGTGCCATCGGCAGTAAGGAGCTGCACGGCTTCGGTGAGGTCGGCCTCGAACTTCCGTAGCGCCGTACGACCCGACAGCGCACGGCCGTTGGGCTTCGCCATGCAGGGGGTAAACGCATTGCCGGCAAACACCAGCACGGCACCGAACATGTCATGGTTCGCTACGTCGCTGCGGATCTGGGGTAAGAGGTCGCAGACGGCCACACCATGAAAACTGGCACCCACCACGCGAAGACGTCCGCCGGTTTCAAGAAGGTGGTGCGCGTGTTCGGCTGAGGCAAACGCGAAGCTGTCGCCGTAAAAGCCGACGGTGAAGTTGGCGGGGGTTGTTGGGGTTTTGCCCCGCAGTCGGGTCTCCTCGAACACCTGGCCGGGTTCGGCGGTTTGTGCCGCCAGTTGCTGCGCGATCGTTGGGGCCACAGCGTCGGAGGATCGAATGCCGCCGATAAGTCCGGCGTCGCCAAGAATGATGCCAACCAACAGCACCACAGCGACTCGGAGAAGTTTCACCCGTTCCAATCGGCGTTGCGTCCCTGTCGTTGAATTTGCAGGTGAACGCATTGACCTCTGCGAGAAGCATTGACCTCTGCTAGAAACCGTGGCCATGAGTAACAACCAGCCGCAGCTCGCTCAAGCATGGGACTCCTTCACGGATTCGCTGAAGACCATGGGCCACGACGTTCTTACCAAAGCCCCCAATGATGCCGAACGGGTCGATGGTTTGCGGTTCATCCTTCGCCAGCTGGCGTACCGCGAAGAGCAGTTCCTCGAGTTTGCCCCTGGCTATGGTGGCGAGTTGTTTCGCCCCGAGTCCTCGACCCGCAAGGTCTTTGCCGATTGCCCCGACACGCTGTACTGGCAGTTCAATGTTGCGAAGGGCGGGACGTACCGGATCACGGGAACCCGAGGCGAGTCGCCGTATATTTCCTTCACTGCGTATCGGGCCGGCATCGAAGACCGAGTGGTCGCCGATCTTCACGATGGCGAGCTCACCATTGCCGCTGATGGCACGTTCGATCTGACCGTCGGCGGGCCCGACAATCTCCAGGCAAATGGGCAGAATTGGCTCGACCTGGGTGACGACGCTTCCTTTGTGGTGATCCGCGAGTACACCCACGATCGCGTTCATGGTGTGCAGGCCACCTTTGAGGTCGAGCAGCTTTCGCCCGAACTCGGCCATCGCCCCGAACCCGATGCCGACACGCTCTCCGGCGTGCTTGGGCTGCTTGGCCTCGGCCTTGGGTTCGTCAATAACGCCACGGTGAATCTGTCGGAGGAGCTTCGGCTGCGCCCGAACCAGATGAACGAGGCGGCAGCGGAGTTGGTGTCGGAGATGGCGGGGACTCCGCACAACCATTACCAACTTTGTTACGTCCAGCTGCAGCCTGGCGAAGCGCTCGAGCTTGAGCTCACTCCCCCGGCCTGCCGCTACTGGAGTGTGCACCTCAACAATTATTGGCTCGAATCACCAGAGTTCCGCGACGGGCAATCGGTATGCATCAACGACAGCCAAGCCGTTCGCGAGGCCGACGGTTCGGTAAAGATGCTCGTTGGCCCCGACGATCCGGGCACCGATGGTTCATCGAACTGGCTCGACACCAAGGGTCGGCACGAAACAATCCTGTTGGCCCGCTACCTGCTTCCCGAAGCCGACCTGCCACCTATCGTCAGCAACGTGGTGAACATCTAGCGGCACCAGCAGTTAGCTGGTTCTGCCGTAGAAGGTGTTGAGGGCCGAGTCGGAAAGTGCGACGCCAGGCTCATCGTTGAAGGCGAAGACCACCAGAATCCGGGTCGTGTCGCCCTCGGTCGGTGTGACGCGGTGCATGGCGTTGCGGCCGCGAAACAGAACCAAATCGCCCGGTTCGAAGTGCAGGGTGTTGACGGTTTCGTGGCCGTCGAGAACTGCCTCGACTCGGTCATAGGCCATGTCACCAGCATCGGCGTTGCGCACGTCGGGGACATACTCAAAGTCGCCTCCGCCGTCGGGTGCCTGCAGCAGCATCGTTACTGCGAATGACGAGTTATCGAAGTGCCAGCCGAGCTCTTTGCCCTCGGACGCGAAGTGCACGTTGATGGACGAGAGGTGGTCGGCGTAGGGGTGGATCTCGTCGATGCCGAGCACACCGCAAAGGAACGCTCGAACATCGGGGTCGTCATAGACGTCTCGTAGGGGTGAGTCGGCGGCGATTTGATCGTCGGCGATGAGACCCTTCGAGCTCACCACCTGCCGGTTGAAGACGTGATCGGTAGACAACGTTGGGTCGGAGGGGGTGAGGTACACGTTGTGGGTAGAGCCGGCGAAAAACGCTTCGCTCTCGCGTGGAGCGCTGCTGGCAACAACATCGGCCACGGCCTCCGACGTGAAGAACCCCGGCAGCACCAAAGCACCTTCGGTAGCGAGCGCCAGCCGGCACTTTTCGATATACGAAGCGTCGCCAAGTGCGTGACGTTGGGCGTCGATAGGTGAATTCACGAAAGGCCCGTCGCGGCGACGAAGATCTCGTTCAATCGACCGTCATCGGCAACAACTGGCAGCGTTGTCCGTCGCGCATGACCGTGGAAGAGGGTCTGATCGAGCACTGCGAGGACGACAAGGTGCGCATCGGTAAGCCGTGACTCGACTTCAGCGATCGTTCGGCCAGGGGCATCGATCATTGGGGCGATTGCCGCTGAGGCCTCTTCGACGACGCGGATAGCCTCGAACGCCAGAGTTGGGTCGGTTCTCGCCTCGGTAAGCATGGCCCGTATGAGTCCACGGTTGGCCCTATGTCGGGCCGCTATCTCCCCGGTAAGAGTTTCGGCGGCCATCGAGATCGGCACAGACCCGGGGTCAACCGCAGGCAGCTTTTTCAGTGCCTCACGGATCTCATCGTTCATTTGCGCGTGAAGGGCGTGAAGAAAGGCCAATTTGTCGTCGAACCGCGCATAGAACGAGCCGGCCGATGAACCGGCTTCGTCAACGATGTCTTGCACGGTCACCTGGGTGAACAGTCGATCCTCAAGAAGTCTTCGGCCGGCAACCAAAAGGGCCGCGTAGGTCTTGCGACTGCGCTCTTGTACCGGTGGCCGTACGCCATCCATTTTTTCCATCGTTCGGTACCTTAGAGAAACCCGTAGGGTTTTGGGAATGCATCTTCCAGAACTGCTTCCCGTTGTCCTTGTCCATGGCGGGCTCTATGAGGACACGACTCCAACAAGCTATTGGATCGATACCGGAGTCACCGAAGCGCTCGCTGCTTCGACGACTCGCTTTATTGCTCCGAAGCGGCCGGTACAGCCGTCATCGTGGGAGGAAGAACGGGACGTTTTGTTGGCCGCTATCGACAAGGCCGGGTTCGACAAGGTGGCTTTGGTCGGCGCCTCGCACGGCTGTTCGGTTGCCGCTCGGTTCGCCGTTGATCATCCGGATCGGGTTGGCCGACTGATGTTGGCGTGGCCGGCTACTGCTGGTGACCAGGTGCTCGACGACTTGGCCAGGATCGTTATCGAGGATCTCCGGGACGTTGAAGTGGCCGACAACCTGCTGGCGGGCGAAACGATCCGGGGCGTTACCAACGCAGAGATCGGCGGGCTCGCTATGCCGTTGGTTGTGTTTCCTTCGATTCCGGCGAGCCATGCCTATCAACGCGACACCGCTACCAAACTGGTCGAGGCGCATCCCGATAGTTTCCTGGCTGGGGGCACTCCTGATCCGCTCGACAAGCAGTTCGCCGAACATCTCGATGAGTTCATCCGGGTGGTGCAGGTCATCGCGGTGGTCGAACACGACGACTAGACCCGCACGACGGCTAGGTCAACTTGTCGCGTTGCGCGAGATAGGTGCGCCAGCCGCCGTGGTGGGTTACATCGGTCGCTGCTTCACTTGCGATTGATTCGGCGATAAAGCCGGTCGGGGCCGAGCCGTCCTCGAGCTGAACACGACCAAGACCGAGTGGTTCGGGGATGTATTGGGTGAATCTCCCCACCTCGCCCGCCGGGAGTCGCCAGACCTCTACCTCAATCGCCGAGGTCCCCGGCTCGCCAGCGGCGGTCCGGACAAGAGCTGGTTTCGCGATCGCTCCGCCTTCTAGGGCGTACAAGAGATAATTGGGCGTAGTTCGTGCTGCCCGAACGAAACGTCCGCCATGGTCGGTGAGCTGCCAATTGAGTGGCTGACCTTCGAGGTGGGCGCCGACTACCACGACGTCTACCCCACCAGATCCTGGGCTTGGCGGCGCTTCCGCTTGGCTCTCGCCGACAAATCGACCTGCGAGATCCACCAGCAACTCTTCGGACCAGGCCGGGCCGAGGAACGTAACACCAAACGGCCACCCATCGTCTCGGTCCACACCCGGTACGGCGATTCCAGCGAGGTCCAGCAGATTCACGAAGTTGGTATAGGTGCCAAGCGCACTGTTGCGGCCGACGGGGTCGTTGGCAACCTCGGCGAGCGTTGCCACCCCGGGTGTGGTGGGTGTCATCAGGGCGTCGACCCGCTGCCAAACCGGTTCGGTCCGTCGTCGGATTTCAGCTAGCCGGTACTGAGCTTCGTAAGCTTCAACGGCGGTGCGTCCGTTGGCGTTGGAAATGATCGAAGCGACGGTGGGGTCGGCGTCGGCTGGGTCGGTTGCCAGAAATTCGCCAACCGCTGCGAACCGCTCCGCTACCCAAGGTCCGTTGTAGAGCATTTGCCCGACTTCGATGAACGGCTGAAGGTCGACGGTTTCGACGTCGACAAACGGAAGCGCTTCGAGACGCTCGACTGAAGCAGCCCATGCCGTTGCGTCGGCATCGGTAGCGGTCTCGACAGACGCCGGAACCCCGACCACAAAGCGCGGCGGTACTGCGATTGGGGGTCCAGCGAGGCGCGACCACGGGTCGAGTTGGTCGAATCCGGCGATCGCCTCAAGTCCCCGAGCAGCAAGCTCAACGTTGCGGGCGAAAAGAGAAACACAATCAAGACTTCGGACAGCTGGCACGACGCCACGTGTCGGTACCAGACCTCGGGTTCCTTTGAAGCCAACGATCCGATTTTGGGCGGCGGGCACTCGACCCGAACCTGCCGTGTCGGTACCAAGACCGAAGTCGGCGATTCCGAGTGCAACCGCCACGGCCGAACCCGACGAGGAGCCGCCCGGAACCAACAGCGGGTCGATTGCATTGAGCGGCACACCGTAGGGGCTTCGGGTGCCTACCAATCCGGTTGCGAATTGATCGAGGTTGGTCGCTCCCAAACAGGTGGCGCCGGCATCGACCAGGCGCTGGACAGCAGGAGCGGATTCGCTGGGTTCGAAGGCATAGGACGGACAGCCTGCGGTCGTCGCCAGCCCAGCAATGTCGATGTTGTTCTTTGCGACGAATGTCAGCCCTGCCAGTGGCAACGTTGGATCGACCGAAGCCAACGCTGTGTCGCGGTCGACGGTCGAAATGAAGATGGCCGGGTCGTCTACCTCGGCGATCCGGTCGAAGGCCGCTGCTACCCGTCGGATTGGTTCATCGGAATCTGGTGCGGTCATTTTGTTACTCCTTGGGGTTCGATTGTGGCCACGATGTCGCCTGCATGAACCAGGTCTCCGGGCTTCACCCGCATCTCGATCACGTGTCCATCGACTCCGCTTGCAATCACCGTCTCCATTTTCATCGCCTCGATAATGGCGATGGTTTGCCCTTGGCTGATGGCGTCGCCCGCACTCACCTCGGTCATCCAAACAACTCCCGAAACGGGTGCTACTGCGATCGCAGCACCGTCGGGAATCGGCTGCTCGTCCGCGATCGGTTCGGGTTCAGAAACCGATGAGGCGATATCGATTCCCGCAGCGGCCCAGCGTTGCCGTTCTTCTTCGAATGCCGCGTTGCGGCTTGTGGTGAATTCGGCGATGGATTCGGCATTGCTGTCGAGCTCGCGCAGATGATCGGCGACAGAGAAGGTTGTGTCAGAGATGTCAAAGGCAAACCGGCCGGCTTCGACATCGGCGCGGAGGTCGAGCAGTTCATCCGCCCCAACCTCGTACCAACGAATCTGGTCGAAGAATCGAAGGAGCCAAGGTTGTTCGTCGACGCCTGCGGATGTTCGGCGCTCCCATCGGTCCCAAACCGGCACGGTTCGGCCGACGAATTGATACCCGCCCGGGCCTTCCATGCCATAGATACAAAGGTACGAACCGCCGATCCCCACCGAGTTCTCGGCGGTCCAAGTGCGTGCCGGGTTGTACTTCGTCGTCACCAGTCGGTGGCGCGGGTCGACCGGCGTCGCCACCGGGGCCCCCAAGTAGACGTCACCGAGACCGAGTACGAGATAACTGGCATCAAACACGATGCGTTTGACATCATCGACCGATTCGAGGCCGTTGATGCGACGAATGAACTCGATATTCCACGGGCACCACGGGGCGTCGGCGCGCACAGTCTGCATGTACTTCTCGGTTGCGAGTTTGGTAGCCGGGTCGTCCCAGGACAGCGGGAGATGCACGATACGGCTTGGAATTTCGAGCTTGCTGATATCGGCGAGGGACGCATCGAGGGCCAGCACTTCGCGCACCAGATCCGTCGGGCTCAAACGATCGGGGTCGAAGCCGATCTGCAGCGAACGGATCCCGGGGACCAGCTCGGCGATGCCGGGAAGCTCGGCCGAAATGACTGATTCCATGAGTGCGCCCGCCCGTAGACGCAGCAGCATGTCGAGCACGTTTTCGCCGTACTCGACAAGGATATTTCGGTCGCCATCCCGCCGGATTGTAAGCCCGGGGTGACCATTTTCAGTCGGTCGACGCGCCAGAATGGGGTCCTCGGGTTGGGTGCGTCGGGTCGCCAAAGGGGCCGATGACCGAGCGGCAACCTGGTCGATCGGAACGAACTGGATCGTGTCGCCGGGTCGAGCCTGCCCGATCTTCCAGAACTCGTGTTCCGCGACCGTCGCTGGACAAACGAAGCCACCCAAACTGGGACCGTCTCGTCCGAGAACGATTGGCATATCGCCGGTGAAGTCGATGGTTCCTATGGCATAGGCATTGTCGTGAATGTTTGACGGGTGCAGGCCAGCTTCACCGCCATCGGGACGGGCCCACTCCGGTGCCGGCCCAACAAGCCGCACGCCTGTCCGGTCGGAGTTGAAATGGACCTGCCATGGCGTCGAGTACAAGGTTTCGATGTCGGACGTCGTGAAGTAGTCGGGCGCTGCGTGTGGACCGGCAAGGACGCCAACCTGCCACGAGTTAGTGAGTTCCGGAAGTCGGTCGGCCTCGAGTGTTTGGCCGATCGGCGTTTGGCCACCGTGGAACCCGATGACGTCGCCGGCACGCAATGCTCGACCGGCATGCCCTCCGAATCCGCCGAGCACAAACGTCGAGGTGCTTCCGAGGTGGTCGGGTACGTCGAACCCGCCGGCGACGGCAAGAACTCCGCGCATTCCTGGGCCAGCTGCAGTGCCCAGTACCAGGGTGCTTCCAGCGGATGCTTGGGTCACCGTCCACGACGGCACGGGTCGGCCATCGAGGTGAGCCTCGAAGTCGGCGCCACCAAGAACAAAGCTCGTAGGCGAGCGAAAGACAAGCGTTGGGCCGATGAGCGTTACTTCGAGCGCCGATGCGCCGACCGCGTTGCCCAGTAGTTCATTGGCGAGCCGATGCGAGTTGTCGTCCATTGGTCCAGAAGGCGGAACCCCTACGTTCCAGTAACCCAGCCGGCCCGGTAGGTCTTGAATCGTCGTGAAGAGACCACCGTCGAGCACCTGTATCTCGTTTGCGTTCCCAGGGGTGACGTCGAAGGTCCGGGTCGTTACGTTTCCGGCCGCGAACTCTTCGCTGTTGACCACGGCTTGGAGGTGGTGTCGATTCGAGGCAACTCCGCCAATCCGGGTGTTCTCCAAGGCTTCGCTCATGGCTGCGACCGCTTCAAACCTGGTGGCACGGTGTACCAACATTTTTCCGATGAGCGGGTCGTAGAAGGGTGAGATTTCAGTTCCTGCCTCGGCCCATCCGTCGTAGCGGACGTCGTCGGGTATCGAGAGTTCGGTCATCAGGCCCGAACTTGGGGCGAAGTCGGCGGCGGGGTCTTCGGCGTAAAGGCGGGCTTCGATCGCCCAGCCCTCAGGGACGGGCGGGCTGGCGAAACCATCAGGGGTTTGCCCTGCGGCGATGAGAATCATCCACTCGACAAGGTCGATTCCGCGCACGAGCTCGGTGGCTCCGTGCTCCACTTGGAGACGCGTGTTTACCTCGAGGAACCAGGCATCGCCGCCGTCGGGTCTGTCGATGGTGTTGGCATCGACGACAAACTCGACGGTCCCGGCAGATTGATAGTTGACAAGCCGACCCAAGTCGCAGGCACTTTGGCAAAGTCGTTCTCGGAGTTGCGGTGAGATTCCAGGCGCTGGTGATTCTTCGATGACCTTCTGGTTGCGTCGTTGCGTCGAGCAGTCGCGTTCGCCAAGATGCACCACGTGGCCCTTTCCATCCCCCACGATCTGGACCTCGATGTGGCGTGCTCGTTCGACGAATCGCTCGACAAATACGGTGGGGTCGCCGAAGTTGTTGGCCGCAAGCCGGGCAACCGACTCATAGGCTGGACCGACCTCGTCGGGGGTGTCGCAGCGACGCATGCCGATCCCACCGCCACCGGCCGATGCTTTGACCATCACCGGGAAGCCGATGGTTTTCGCAGCATCAAGAGCTGAGGACAGGCCATCGACCGGATCGCTTCCTGGCACGAGCGCAACCCCGGCTTCGGCGGCAAGTTCGCGAGCCGTGTGTTTGAGTCCGAAGTTGCGTAGCTGATCGGGCGTCGGACCGATAAAGACCAGGCCGGCTGCGGCACAGGCGGTTGCGAAGTCGGCTGATTCGGACAAGAGCCCGTATCCGGGGTGCACGGCGTCGGCGCCGTTTGCGAGTGCTGCGTCGATGACCAAGTCGGCTCGTAGGTAACTCTCTGCGGGAGGTGACGCGCCGAGATAGACCGCCGCGGTCGCTAACGAGACGTGACGGGCGAGTCGATCGGCGTCGGAGTAGACGGCCACCGATTCGATCCCGAGGCGGTCGAGGGTTGTGATGATCCGGCAGGCGATTTCGCCACGGTTGGCGACGAGAACTCGTTTGAAAACCGCAGGAGACGCAGGAGACGCAAGAGGGACAGAAGGCGTCATCAAACCGAGTTCGAGACGATCATCTGCACAGCCGACGGGTTGAACCCGTTGCAGGGGTTGTTGATCTGTGGGCAGTTCGACACGACCACGATCACGTCCATCTCGGCACGAAGGTCAACGGTGAGTCCAGGCGCTGAGATGCCGTCGACGATGCCTAGGGAACCATCAGGTTCAACGGGCACGTTCATAAAGAAGTTGATATTGGGCACCATGTCTCGTTTTCCCATATCGCGACCGATGTGATCGAGAAGGAAGTTGTCAACGCACGCGTGTTGATGGTTGGTGTGATGTCCGTAGCGCAAGGAGTTGGATTCTCTGGAACACGCCCCGCCGACGGTGTCGTGGCGTTCGACGGTTGAGTCGACGATGGTCATCATCGGGTTGCCTTCGTTGGATCGCAGGATGGATCCGGTGGTGAGGTACACGTTGCTCTGTGCGCTCATCGTTTCGGCTGCGCCATAGCGTTCGAGCTCGTCGTCGGCTGCGTACAGGAGAAAGTCGACAGCCTGGTTTCCTTCGAGGTCGACGATGCGAAGTTGTTGGCCGCGTCGAATCGTTGCCGACCAAGGTGCTCGGGCCTCAACCGTTTGGGAAACCTTGCTGGATGTGTTCGTGGTTGTGGTTGTGCTCATTGCGATCCTCCAACGGGCGCGAGTTCGGTGCGGGTCCGGAACCAGTCTTCGGCGTTCTCATACGCCCTCTGTGATTCCGGTGTGGCGGTGCGGATTGGATCGTCCTCTGCGGTCGGGGCACCGATTCGAGCCGTGATCTCAAGTGGCGAAACGATGTAGTCGGTTCGAGGGTCAAGCACATGGGGCGTCACCGTGAGGGCAACGAGCACGTCCATCTCGGCACGCAGCACAACTTCAGCACCTACGGGAGACTCATCGCCTCGCCAGGTGAACGAACCATCGGGTTCGACAAAGACCGATTTGAACAAGTTGACCGAAGGGCCGACGTCGCGCTTGCCAAGGCCGGCTTTGGTGAGCGCAACGGCGAAGCGGTCTCGAGCGTTCGGGGTTGGGCCGTGGACGCCACCATCTCCGTATTTGGCCTCGTTCCAGGCTCGGTTCGACATGGCGTTGAACGTGTCGTGCCCAGCTGCAGTGTCGGATTCGAAGGACAGCAGCACCCGCCCCATATCCGAGAGCAAGAGTTGCCCGGCCCCCAAGTAGGCCTGCCATTGCACTTTCACAGTGTCGGGCACGTTGAGTCGTTCGGCTCGCTGGTGGTGGTTGAACACCAGCAGTTGGACTGAGGTGTCGCCTTCAGGGTCGACCAGGTGAAGCCGTGTTCCTCGGGGCAGGACACGTACCGAGTAGTTGCCGGCCTCGACGGTTTCTTTCCACAGAACGTTGGGTTCGGTGAGCGGAACGGTGCGTTGGAAGCGCTCGTCGGCTGCTGATGCTTGAGCTCGTGCGTGAGCACGGGCTGCGGTGGTTGTGGCGGTTTCACTACTCATGGCTGGTTCCGGTCATGCTTTCGGGTTGCGTCGCCGACTGGTCGTGCAACATGTCTTCGATCTCGTCGACGAGGTCGAGGAATCGGGGATCTCTTTTGGTCATTGGGCCGCGAACCGCTCCGAATGGAACGTCGATGATTTCGGCGAGCCGTCCAGGGTGCGGGGTCATCACGCAGATCCGCTGGCTGAGGTAGATCGCCTCGGGGACGTCGTGGGTCACCATGAGGATCGTCGTTCCGGTGCGGAGCCAGACGATCCGAAGGAACTCCTGCAAGCTGCGCTTTGTCATCGCATCGAGCGCACCAAACGGTTCATCGAGCAGGAGAACGTCGGGTGAAGGAGCAAGTGCCCGGGCGATCGCTACTCGCTGGCGCATTCCGCCCGACAACTCTTTCGGAAGCCGATCGGCGAACTCGGTGAGTTCCATCACGCCGAGGAGTTCTTTGACCCGCTCTTGGCGTTCGGGTTTGGGCATCTTGGCGATCTCGAGTCCAAATGCCACATTTTCAGCGACGGTTTTCCAGGGATAGAGCGAATACGCCTGGAACACCATTCCGCGGTCCGGGCCCGGGCCAATCACCGGTTCGCCATCGATCTCGATCGCTCCGGAGGTGGCCGTCTCGAGTCCGCTCACGATGTTGAGAAGTGTCGACTTTCCGCAGCCGGATGCACCGACGATGCAAACGAACTCGCCTTGGGAGACGGTGAAGCTCACGTCGTCGATTGCTCGAACGGTGGTTGCCGAGCGAGCCGAGTTTCCGACCTGAAAGTCTTTGAACAGGTTGCGGATCGCTACCTTTGGCGCGGTTTGCCGGAACGTTGTCGAACTCATCTAGTCCCTCGCCCACTGAGCCGAACGATTTCGCATCGCACGGAGCGCAAAGTCGCTGGCGATACCGAGAAGTCCAAACACAAGAAGTAGGGCAAACATCCGGTCGATGCGACGGAACCGTTGCGCTCGAATGATGCGGAAGGCCAGACCTTCCTGAGCAGCGAGCAGTTCGGCAACGACGAGCATCAGCCATGCAGCGGCGAGGTTGATACGGGCAACATCGATCATTCCCGGCCAGGCGTGCGGAAAGATGACGCGCCGCAGCACGGTCCGTCGGCTAGCTCCGAGCGTGTAGGACGCCTTGATCAGTTCGTTAGGGACCGCGCGCACCACGTCGGCCACCATCAAGATGTTGTAGAAGACCGTGCCGACGACGACGAGCGCAATCTTTGGGGCTTCATCGATGCCGAGCCAGATGAGAAACAGCGGCGTCAGCGCGGTCGCCGGGACATAACGAAGAAACCCGAATTGTGGTTCGAAGAAGGCGTCGATTGAAGCGAAGCTGCCAATCATCATGCCGAAGAACACGCCGATGATGATGCTGATCGAGTAGCCAATGGCGACCCGTCGAGTGCTGGCTAGGAAGTCGGGCCAGAGCGTTCCGTCCCGAGCCATCTCGACCAGAGCGTTCCAGGTAGCAGCGATCGTTGGTATGGCGAAGCCTTCGCCGGCAAAGATCGTCGAGGCGAGTCCCCAAAGTCCGAGGAGGCACACTACGCCGGCCACAACTGCCGCCGAGCGGGTGCTGGCGGGGATGTCGCCACGGAGCCGAAGAAGGCTCCCTTGGCGGGTGCCCCGCCCGTCCGAGGATCCAAGTTTCGTGGAAGGCTCGGACGGACCATTGGCCCGTGGAATTGTGATGTCGCTGGCGGTCATGGATCCCCCTGATTCCTCGGAGTTCCTTTAGCCGCCCATCCGCTCAAACCAGTTCTGGGTGAAGCTGCCATCGAGTAGGCCCTCAAGCGGGGCCTCGCTCTCGGTAAACCCTGACTCCACAAGGAAGGGGTTGATGAGGCCTGCGGTGTAGGCGAGCGATGCGGTGGTGTCGCCGTCTTCAAATGCGGCGAGTGCATCCTCGACGCTAAACAACGTGGTGCCTTCGGCGAACTCGAGGTAATCCTCAACCGATGTCTCGGCAGTGGCAGCCATGATCTCGAGCGACTTCTCGGGGTTGGCGTCCATGTATTCCATCGTGAGGTACCAGGCATCGACAAGCTTCTGCACAGCTACGGGGTTGTCACCCACGATTTCGCTTGTGGCGACGATGGCGTCGGGTATCAGGCCGGGGAAGTCGGCCGAGCTAAAGACCTCGGCTGATCCTTCACGTTCAAGGGCGGTAAGCCAGAACGGTGCGAATACGCCGACACAGTCAAACTCGCCTGCGGCGAAGCTTGCTGCTGCGG
Source organism: uncultured Acidimicrobiales bacterium (assembly GCA_937934655.1). GTDB lineage: Bacteria > Actinomycetota > Acidimicrobiia > Acidimicrobiales > SHLQ01 > CALLQB01. Next base: position 74,035 of record CALGZB010000245.1, read on the forward strand.
CATCGGTAAGGACACCCCGGAAGTCGATATCGGCTTCGGAGAGGCCCACCGATTCGAGTCCCTGCACCAGTAGGAAGTGGTCGACCACTCCAGCCTCAGCGGCGATAGTTGCGCCTGCCATCTCCTCGATCGATGTGATCGATTCATCGCAGATGATCTTGTCGTTGCCGGTTGAGTTGTCGTTAACAACGACGACGGTTTGCTCGCTGCCGAAGGCCACGCTGGCCATGGTGTCGCTCAGAGTCTGGGTGACGAAGTCGAGTTCGCCGAGGGCCATTGCGTCGATACTGGCGATGTAGTCGGCGAAGAATATGAGCTCGACATCGAGCCCAACCTCTTCGAAGATGCCGGCTTCTTGGGTTATCGCAAGGGGGAACCAGCCTGGCCATGCAGAGTAGCCAACGGTGATCGAATCCATCTCCATGGCGGCTTCGGTCTCTTCGGCCTCCGGTGTTTCCTCGGTCTCTTCGGCCTCGGCGGCATCGGTGGTGGTCTCTTCGGTTGCGCTCGTGTCGGCGGCATCCGAGCCGCAGGCCGCAGCGAGGAGGGCAAGCGCTGTAAGTAGCGCAATGAGAAGTGTTGGTAATCGGTTCATCGTTATGGCTTTCCCGTTGACGTAGGGGCCAATGTAGGAACCGCGTGTTTCTATCGAATTTCATTCGAAATAAGGGCGAGAGTCCATCGCGTTTCCGGAAGATGTCGCGACTAGCCCAACTCGACGGGCGGTCGAATCAATGCTGCGGTATCGCTTCCGATGGCCTCGACGAGCGACGTATCGAGGAGGAGGCCACGCAGCGCCAGGTCGGCGACGAACAAGCCGACGTCGTCGGCGGACCGATCGGTCACGTCGTCGCCAGTGATTGGCGCTCGAAACCAGTTCTGAACTGCCTCGTCGTTGGAGAGGATCGTAAGAGCGCTCAAGGCCGGGTCGACTTCACGGAAATCGCCGGCCTCGATTCCTTGGTGAACGACCTCTTCGACGAACTGGATCAACCGGCGACGGTCGGCCCAGTAGTCAGCGAAAAGGTCGCGTTCGTCGGCGGCCAGACGATGTACTTCGTTGATGTCAAACGGAAACTCGCAGAGTGCTGCAGCGTCGTTTCGGACAAAGGCATGCAAACGTCGCGGCGCATCGTCGAACATCTCGCCAACCTGCGCAGCGATGGCCAAGGGAACCCGGTTGACGTCGTCGACGATGCGCTCGAGGATCTCGTGTTTGTTGGCAAAGTAGTAGTAGATCGACGAGACGCCGAGACCAACCTCGTCGGCGACCTCGGCCATGGTTGTGGCGGTTACTCCTTGGCGGGCAAAGAGCCTGGCTGCTGCGCCAACAATCGCAAGGTCGACCGGCCCGGTATCGCCCCGCGCGGTCTTGCGTGGTCGTCCGGCCCCGCTCTTTCTCGTTCGAGGTCGTTCGGAATAGCGTCGCGCAGCCACACTTGCAACGTACCAACTTCGGCGGCCGCGGCTCTCGTCGGTATGACTGCCCTGCTCAGCGACGTAGCCGCTACATTCAACGTTGTGCCGGATTGGACATACCTCCCGCTGAAGAACCCGGCTGCGGGTGTTCTTGGGAGCCATGCCAAGGCCCAGAAGTCGGGGCTTCGGGTCATCACCACAGTGGCCAAGCTTCCCTTTGGTGATCGAATCATTCGCGGTTTCGACTACACCTACGATCATCCAGAAACCGCCGTTCAAACCGCCAGTGGCGACTTCGCCTCCCCCATCGGTGTCGTCGTTTCAAACGAGTCCGACGCCAGCACGACAGCGTTTCGCTCGATGGGTTTCGGTTTCGCCAACGAATCCGATTCGCTGCCAGCAGAGGCTCAGCACTCCAACGCCACCACGGTTGCGGGCTTAATCCAGGAGCTCGATGACGGGGCCACACTGCTCATCGCCAATGAGGCCACCATTTCGCAGGGGCCGGCTACGGCACAGCGGGTAAACGAAGCGTTGGTCGAGCGACATCATGCACACAACGCCATCGAGCCGGTGCAGTGGCTCAAGCCGTGGACATGGCCGGCCTGGGTTTGGGCACTTTGGCTCGGCATCGCCATGGTTTGTGGCGGTATCGGCGCCACCGTTATCGCTCTTGGTCCGGTCCTGCTCGGCTACGACGAAGAGTTCCTTGGTGTCGGCGTCGATGGGCTTCGAGCCGTGAACGACCAGTTGGTGCCGTTCATCCAACACGATCGCATCACCATGGCCGGTTGCATGATGGCTATTGGTTGTAACGACATCGGTTTTGCGTTGGCGATGCGTCGAGGGTGGCGCTGGGCTCGGGCCGGATTCCTCTTTGCTGGAGCCATTGGTTTCCCAACGTTCTTCCTGTTCCTTGGCTATCGGTTCTTCGATCCGCTGCACTTTGCGGTGGCGGTTGGGTTCTTTCCGCTCTATCTGGGCGGCGTGTTCGGCCGGAAGGTGGCGCCTACCTGGCGAGCACCTGCGGAAGTCGACGCTGCTGTCCGACGGAAGGCCCTCGATGCGCAGCTGATGATGGTGCTGCTATCGGCGGGCGTATTCATCTCGGGCTTCTACATCATGAGCATCGGGCTCCGGGATGTATTGATTCCGTCGGATCTCGTTTTTCTCGGCGGCGGCGAACAGGAAGTGTTCTCTTCAGCTCTCGATGGCCGTCTGCTTCGGTTCATCGCCCACGACCGTGCCGGCTTTGGAGGCGCACTTGCGTCGCTCGGCGCTGGACTACTCACCACCAGTCTTTGGGGTTGGCGGGCCGGCGAGCGATCGACGTGGTGGTTACTACTCGTCGCTTCGGTAACCGGCTTTGGCGCAGCACTCGTCATACACCTTGTGGTTGGCTACCGCGACGTTCTCCACTTGGCGCCCGTGTACGTGGGCATCGTCTGGGTCGGCCGAGTGCTTTGGCTCAGCAACGACTGGTTTCGGACGCCGGCCGACTAACCCGCCGTTACCTCTACCGGGATTCCGTTGACCGCGGCGTTACCGGATGGTTGGTCGACGAAGTTTGGTGGCGCAAGAAGGTTGTTGTTGACGCCGGCGTGTTCGGCGGCCACCGAGAGGCGAACGCCGTCGAGGTTGTGGCCCCAGCCATGAGGCATCGAGACCACGCCAGGCAGCATCTCGTCGCTGATCTCTACCGGCACTTCGAGGCTGCCGTTTTCCGAGCTCACCACTGCTACGGCGCCGTCGGCCAAGCCGCGGGGCTCAGCGTCGACGGGATGAATGATGAGTGTGCACCGCTCTTTGCCTTTCACGAGCACCTTCACGTTGTGCAGCCACGAGTTGTTCGAGCGGACGTGCCGACGGCTGATGAGGAGGAGTCCGTCGTTGGCTCGCTCGGCCCGTTCCTTCAACCGGTCGATATCGGCGACGACGTATGCCGGAGCAACGTCGACCCTACCGTTGGGGGTGTCGAGGATGCCGGGTAGCTCGGGGAGCATTGGGCCCAGGTCGAGGCCGTGTGGGTGTTCTTTGATCTTGTCGAGGGTGAGTCCATCGGGGTTTGTGCCGTAGGCGTCGCCATAGGGGCCGACGCGGACGGAGAAGTCGGCGAATCGCTCGGGTCCGCCAGCGCCCTCATAGGTGGCCACGATCTCCTCTGGATCTCTCCCGAAGATCGGCGAGGATTCGTCGACGCAGTGCATCTGGACAAACACGCCGAAGTAGCCGTCGTCGAAGGTGCTCAGGTCGATGTCGGCGTTCTTCATACCCATAAGGATTGCGCCGAGCCGGATCATGATCTCCCACTCTTCGGGCCGACCCTCGGTGTCAGGGAGAACAGCATCGGACCAGTGGGCGGTGTTGCGGACGGTGAAGTGCGAGAGGAGGTCGTCGAAGTGCGGCTGCTCGAGGCCCGATTGGCCCGGCAGGATCACGTTGGCGTGGCGGGTAGTTTCGTTGAGCCAGTTGTCGACGCTGATCATGGCATCGAGTTGTGGGAGGGCAGCGTCGAGGCGGCCGCTGTCGGGGGCGCTGATGACCGGGTTTCCGGCGACGGTGAAGAGCGCTTTGATCTGTCCGTCACCGGGCGTGTCGATCTCTTCGGCCATACACGACACCGGATATTGGCCGAGCACCTCGGGGGCGCCCCGCACCCGGCTCTTCCAGCGGCCGAACTCGTAGCCGTCGGGAAACTCGGAGCTCTTCATTCGGGTCATCGACCAGTTGACGGCCCTGGGGAACATGAGCCCGCCTTCCACGTCGAAGTGCCCGGTGAGGATGTTGACGACGTCGACCAGCCAGGACGCCAGCGTGCCGAACTCTTGGTTACAGAGACCGATGCGGCCGTAGACAACGGCCTTCTCGGTTGAGGCCAGTTCGTGCGTCATT